>JAIRYI010000044.1 GCA_031267815.1 Desulfarculales bacterium
TGTTATTTTCCGCCGGGCGGACGGCGATGGGGCCGGGGAGTCCGCGCCCGCCGGGGACGCGGCTCCGGACAGCGCGGAAACGCGCCAGGCGCGCGCTATCCTGGAAGAACAGGCCACGGAGCAGCGTTTTAATGAATGGATGAAGCAGGTGCGTTCCAGCATTTACGTCAAGGTCATGGATTAACCGCGCTTTCTGCCGTTGGGGGTTCTGAAAAGTTATATGTTCCCTCCGGGCGCGCTTTTATGAAGTTAAGATTTTTGAAGCTGCTGCCCGCGAAAACCGCCGGACCGGGTTCGGGCGGTTGCCGCCCCTTAAAGCCGGGGGATGGCCGGGAGCAGTGATCTCTCATTAAATTTTAGTTATTATTTTAACCGGGTTATGAGAGTATAGCTGATGTTTAGTCCCAATGTGGTTATTGCTCTTCAAATTTTGGGCGGAATAGGCCTTTTGCTCTTCGGAGTCCGCAAGATGTCCGAGGGGTTGCAGAAAGTGGCGGGAAGACGCCTGCGCCGCATTCTGGAAGTGATGACCGGCAACCGGGTTACCGGAGTAATTGTGGGCGCGCTGGTGACAGCCACCGTACAGTCTTCCACCGCGGTTACGGTTATGGTGGTAGGCTTTGTCAATGCCGCCCTGCTTTCCTTTTCCCAGGGCGTATGCCTTATGATGGGCGCCAATATCGGCACCACCATAACCGCCCAGATGATTGCCTTTAAACTGACCGATCTGGCCATGCCGGCCATATTTGCCGGCGTAATTCTGATTCATTTTGCCAAACGGCGCAACTGGCGTGATTTGGGCGAAGTTCTGCTTGGTTTCGGGCTTTTGTTCCTGGGTCTCAAACTAATGCAGCAAGCGGTGGCTCCCTTGAGCCAATCATCTGAGTTTATAGCTTTTTTCACTTATTTCCGGGCTGATGATTTCAGTGGGGTGATACTTAATGTCTTTGTGGGCATGATCCTGTGCATGTGCATTCAGGCCAGCAGCGTGGCCGTGGGCATCACCATGGTCCTGGCCAGCAGCGGTCTTTTGACTTTTCCCGGAGCGGTGGCCCTGGTTTTGGGCGACAATATCGGCACTACCCTGACGGCGGAACTGTCCGCCATAGGGTCCAGCCTGGAAGCCAGGCGGGCGGCCCGGGCCAACAGCATGTTCAATATTCTGGGCGTGTGCTATATTCTGGTGTTTTTTTATCCGTTTTTGGATTTGGTGCAGTGGCTGGGCGGCTTTGTCGGAGCGGGGCCGGCCTATCTGGAGGTTGGCGGCGAATATCCTTACGTAGCCCGCAACATCGCCAACTCCCATACCCTTTTTAATATGATCAATACCCTGGTATTTATCCTGGCTCTGCCGGTACTGATAAAAGTGGCCACGGTGCTGACCCCCAAAGGCCGGGCGGCGAGTAAGGATCTGGCTCAGCCGCAGTATATAAATTTTCGCTTTGACGCTTCCGTCAGCGCTTCTCTGGCCGAGGCCAGAGAGGAGACGGCCCGCATGGCCGCCATTGCCCGGGAGTCTTTCCGCAATGTGTCCCGGATTCCGGTCAATCATGACGAGAAAGCCCTGGATCTGTGGCAGGAGCCTGAATCGGCCCTGAACAGCCTGCAAAAGCATATCACTCAGTTTTTGGTGCAGGTGAGCCAGATGCCTACATCGGAAGGAGAGGGCAAAGAAATATCTCTGCTTATGCAGGCGGCCAACAATGTGGAGCGCATCGGCGACAGCATCAAGAATCTGGCCGGGCTGTGTGAGGAAATGTTTGAGCAGGATCTGGTTTTTACGGAGTTGGCGGTCAATGAATATCAGACCATGACCGGCACGGTGGCTGAATTTATGGACAGAGTGTTCAACTCCGTTTCTTCCCGCAACCGGGCGGAAATAAATATGGAGGAAGCTGTCCGCTATGAAGAGGCGATTGACGATATGCGCGATCACATGCGCGAAGATCATGTGGAGCGCCTGCGCCAGGGACAGTGCAGCGTGGACGCGGGCCTGGTGTTTGTCAATATGATCGCCAACTATGAGCGCATCGGCGATTATCTGTACAATATTTCGCTTATCTTGAAAGATTTGCGCAGGCTTTGAGACGGGCGAAAAATTTATGCGAAAAATGCAAAAAAAAGCTTCCATTGCTAAAAATTGTATGCTAAAGTAAGAAAGATCAATTAAAGCCCAAGTCCACAAGTTAAGAATATTATGATGTACTGAGTGTGCCCCATGGCACATAGGCAGAAGGGTTGTACGCATTATAATTTTGGTGGCTTTGGGCCTAAAAAAGTGTTGCGGGCGGCAATTTTTGGATGCGGGAGGGGAAGGGTTTTCCGTTTTCCAGGCTGGGAAGGGAAACCGTGGCAGGAAAAACTCCGGCATGGAGTCCTTAAAGGCGGATTATTCCGCCCAAGACTCAAAAAAAAGCTTCCATTACAAGAATTATTGTGCTAATGTATTAGAAAATATCCCTGCCAAAGTTAACTTTCAGAGTATTACAACACACACTAAGGAGGTCTGACTGAAAATGAACATCAAAACAATTTGTATAATTGGAGCGGGACTGATGGGGCAGCAGCTTTCACTGGTGGCCGCTCAAGCCGGGTTCAAGGTTTATTGCGTGGACACTTCGTCGGAAGCCTTGAAGAAGGCCCAGGAATTTGTAGCCGGGTGGATGCCCAAGCAAAAAGCCAAAGGGAAACTCACCGACGAGCAAATCGAACACATCACTAAAAATTTGCATTTTGTCAACAGCTTGGAAGAAGCCGCGAAAAACGCGGATATGGTCATCGAAGCCGCTATCGAAAACTTGGCGATCAAACGGTCCATCTTTGCGCAGTTGGACAAGATCGCGCCTCCCCACGCGATTCTGGCGACAAACAGCTCTTATCTGGTCAGTTCCAAAATAGCGGACGCGACCTCGCGGCCCGATAAAGTTCTCAACATGCATTTCTTTAATCCCGCCCTGATGATGAAGACGGTGGAAGTGGTTCAGGGGCCGCACGTTTCCGATGATACAGTCGCAAAAGTCATGGAAGTGGCCCGCGCTTTCGGCAAAAATCCCGCCCTGGTAAAAAGAGAAATTTACGGCTTCCTGTGCAACCGCATTTTCAGCGTACTCACCAAAGAAGCCTGCTATCTTCTGGATCAGGGAATCGCTTCCATTGAAGATATTGACACCGCGGTAAAGGGCGCGTTCGGGCACCCCATGGGTCCGTTTGAATTGCTTGATATGACTGGCATTGATCTCGAATATCATCTTGGCATGGAGCGGTTCAGGGAAACCGGCAGTTTGGCCGACAGACCCAGCCCCAGCCTGACCGAGCGTTTTGGCAAAGGAGATTACGGCCGCAAAACCGGAAAAGGTTACTACAATTACCAAAAATAAATAGCCGGGCGGCAATTATTCGAAAATTGAAATTGGGCGGCGCCCGGCGACGGGCTTGGGTATCGGGCGCCGCCTTTACACAGGGCGGAGATTTTCCGCGTTGTGCCATCTATACTACTAATACAAAAGGAGGGTTCGGCGCTATGGGCGCCGTGCAACATTGCATATGAGTTATGAAAATATTATTGTCCGCAATGAAAACAATGTCGCCGTTGTGAACCTGAACCGTCCCAAGAGCCTTAACGCTCTGAATTCGGACATGGTGGCCGAGCTGGGCAAGGCCTTTGACGAACTGACGGGCGATGCCCAGGTGAAAGTCATCATTATAACCGGCGAGAAGAATTTCGCGGCGGGCGCCGACATCACCAACATGGTGGAACTCACGCCCGAAGAAGCTTACGATTTCGCCTTTTCTCCGATCTACAACAAGATCGCGAACTGTCCCAAGCCTGTGATCGCGGCCATTGAGGGCTTTGCTCTGGGCGGCGCTATGGAATTGGCGCTGTGCTGTGATCTCAGGATTGCGACTCCCACCGCCAAGATTGGTTTCCCGGAAATCACTCTCGGCATATTCCCCGGCGCGGGCGGCACCCAGCGCCTTCCCCGGCTGATCGGCGCCGCCCAGGCTAAAAAACTGATCTATACGGGCGCGATCATCAGAGGCGAGGCCGCGTACGCTCTCGGCCTGGTGGATACCTTGGCCGAGAATCCTTTGAAAGAAGCGACAACGCTGGCCGAAGACCTGGCCGCGAAGCCCCCGGTGGCGCTGAAGCTGGCCAAAGAATGCATCAACGCGGCCGATGATGTGGATTTGAATACGGGCGTCGCCTTTGAGGCGACCAACTGGGCCCGGCTCTTCGCCACCTCGGATCAAAAGGAAGGGATGCGCGCTTTTATTGAGAAGCGCAAACCCACGTTTGTCGGGAAATAAATAATTTTATTTGAATATTTGCGTTACTGCCCATCGGCGAAACCAGACGGCTGGGCGGTAACATATCTCATAAGGGAGGTCATATGATAAAAGATGCTGTCATTGTGGCGGGCGCTCGCACGGCTATAGGCGACTATATGGGTTCGTTGCAATCATTGAGAGCGCATGAGTTGGGGACTTTGGCGCTTAAGGGCACCCTCGAAAGGTCCGGAATTGATCCCAAACTGATAGAAGAGGTGATTGCGGGGCATGTGAACCAAGCGGGCGCGCCCGGAAACTCGGCCCGCTGGGTGACGCTGAAATCCGGATGTCCGGTTGAGGCCACTTCCACGACCGTGCATCAGCAGTGTCCGTCGTCCATGCGGGCCGCCGATTTTCTTTCCCAGGCCATTATGCTGGGCAGGATCGACGTTGGCGCGGTGGTGGGGATGGAAAGCATGTCCAACGCGCCCTATCTTTTGATGGACGCGCGGAAAGGGTATCGCCTCGGCAACGGCGAGGTGGTGCAGGACAGCATGATGATAGGAGGGCTGATCTGCGCCTTTGAAGGCTATCACATGGGAATCACAGCCGAAAACGTGGCCGAGCAATGCGGCATTTCCCGTCAGGAACAGGACGAGTACTCCGTAATTGTCCACGAAAGAGCCATCAAGGCCATTGATACGGGTATTTTTAAGCAGGAAATCATCCCGGTGGAACTCAAGACGCGCAAAGGCGTTCAGGTGTTCGACACCGACGAGCATCCGCAGAGAGGTTATACCCTGGAAATGGCTTCGAAGCTGAAACCGGTTTTCAAAAAAGACGGAACGGTGACCGTATTCAACGCCTCGGGCCTGAATGACGGCGCCGCCGCCATAATCATGATGTCCGGGGACAAGGCCAAAGAACTGGGGATCAAACCCCTGGCCCGGGTCGTGGCCGGCGCCACCGGTTCGGTTGAGCCGCGCATTATGGGCCTGGGAGTGATTCCCGCTGTCCGCAAAGCCCTGAAATACGCCAATCTTGAAATGAAAGACATTGATTATTGGGAACTGAACGAAGCGTTTGCCGCCCAGGTTCTGGGTTGCAACAAAGAACTTAAGATCCCCATGGATCGCCTGAACGCTTACGGTTCCGGCGTTCCCCTGGGACATCCCGTGGGAATGACGGGCGCCCGCATCATAATGGCGGCCGTAAACGAACTCAAGCGCCGCGGCGGGCGTTACGCTTGTTCTTCCATGTGTGCCAGCGGCGGCCCGGCCGGAGCGTTCATAATTGAAAATATCAAATAAATGAACGGCGGCGTTGCTTCCTTTGGCTTCTAGAGGCGGAAGGGTTCCCGCTTCCCAGGCGGCGGCGGGTTCAATCTTCCATTAACCATGGTGTGATTTCGGAGGTAAAGATTTATGGGTAATAAATTAATGGATATGAAAGACGCGAGATTTACCATCTATGACCAGTTGAAGATCGAAGAACTGTTCGCGTACGAAAAATTCAGCGAGTATACAAAAGAGATGGTCGACATGGCCATAGAAACGGCTGAAAAGCTGGCGGTGAACGATTACTATCCGCTTAATCCTGTGGGCGACAAGACAGGGGTCCACTTTGACAACGGCAAGGCTATAGTTCCCCCGGAATTTCACGCGGCCTATAAGAAATTCTGCGACGGCGGATGGACGGCTCCTGCCGAATCCTACGAACTGGGCGGGCAGCAGATGCCCACCATCCTCAATTATCTCACCCAGATGCTGTTCTTTGCCGCCAATCAGTCCCTGATGGTTTACACCTGCCTTACCCACAGCGCGGGCAAGGTGGTTGAAACCTTTGGCACCGATGAGCAGAAAGCCAAATATCTGGAACCCATATGGAACGGCACCTGGGGCGGCTGTATGGACCTCACCGAGCCGGAAGCGGGCAGTGACGTCGGCAACATCCGCACCAAAGCCATACCCAGAGACGATGGGACCTTCCTCATCAAGGGCAACAAGATGTTCATCAGCCAGGGCGAATCCGATCTGACCGAGAATCTCATCCACATCCTTCTGGCCAGAATAGAAGGCGATCCTGAAGGAACCAAAGGCCTGTCCTGTTTTATCGTTCCCAAATACCGGGTCAACAAGGACGGGAGCATGGGCGCTCTCAACGATGTGGTCTGTACCGGCATCGAACACAAGATGGGCATGAAAGGTTCCGCCACCGCCTCTCTGGCTTACGGCGACAACAATGATTGCATCGGCGAGCTGATCGGCGGCCGCGGCAAAGGCATTATCACCATGTTCCACATGATGAACGAACAGCGGATCGTGGTGGGCATGGAAGGCATTGCCATGGGCAGCACCGCCTATCTCCACGCTTTGAATTTCGCCCGGGAGAGAAAACAGGGCGTTGCTTTCGGTCAGAGAACGGGAGCGCAAGTGTCCATCATCGAGCATCCTGACGTCAGAAGGAACCTTTTGGTGTCCAAGGCTTACACTGAAGGCATCCGGGCTCTGCTGCTGTACGCGGCCAAATGCATCGATATGCAGGAAATTACCTCCGATGAGGCGGCCAAGCAGAACTACAGCGATCTGGTGGAAATTCTGACCCCCATCTGCAAGAGCGGCGGTACGGACAGAGGTTTTGACGCCTGCATCACCGCGATTCAGATCTTCGGCGGCTACGGATACTGCCAGGAATATTATGTGGAGCAGGTAGCCCGCGACTGCAAGATCACCAGCATCTATGAAGGAACCAACGGCATCCAGGCCAATGACCTTCTGGGGCGCAAAATCAGCATGAAGAAAGGGGCCGCCTTCCAGGCTCTGATCAACGAAATCCAGGCTTCCGTCGCCGCGGCCAAGAAAGACAGCGGGTTATCCCCCTATGCGGCGGATCTTGAGAAATATCTCAAGCAATTTATCAAAATTACCGATCTGCTGCGGACGCGGCAGAGTGAAAACGGTTTCCTGGCCTATTCATGGGCGACTCCTTATCTTGCCATAGCGGAAGATCTGGCGGTGGCCTGGATGCTTCTGGATCAATCCGTGGTGGCTTCCGCCAAACTGAAAACGGGCGGCGCTGACGCCGATTTCCTTACTTCCAAGATCAATACCGCGAAATTCTTCATCAGTTCCATACTGCCCCAGGTAACGGGCAGATTGGACGCGATAGAGAAAAATGATGATACCTTCTTGAAGTTAGAGGATAAATACTTTATCGACTAAGATTGGCAAATGTGATTCGCTGCGGGGCCGGATGGCCCGGAATTAATCCGGGCCTGTCCGGGCCCGGCCCGGCGAAGTATGTGGATTTAAAATTGAAGGGAGTATTAAGGGAGTTTATAGATGGGTACGAATTTTCAAGAAGAATACAAGCGCAAACTGGTTACGCCGGATGAAGCCGTAAAAGTGGTGAAATCCGGAGATTGGGTGGAGTATGGGACCTTCACCGGCCAAGTCGTGGAGTTGGATAAAGCCCTGGCCCGCAGAAAAGATGAACTGTATGATGTGAAAATCCGCGGCATGGGGCGCGTCGGAACGCCGGAAGTAGTACTGGTCGATCCCGAAAATGAGCATTTCTCTTTCCATACTTCCCATATGGGCGCGTCTGAGCGGGCCTTGGCCGACAAGAATCTGTGCTGGTACCTGCCGATACTTTATCACGAACTGCCGGGTTACTACCGGAAACACATAAAAACCAACGTTGTTTTCCTTACCGTTGCGCCTATGGACAAGTGGGGCTACTTCAATTTCGGACCGCAGGTATCCCACGCGATGGCGGGGTGCGAGACGACCAGTACGATTATCCTTGAGGTCAATCCCAATGTATCGCAAGTCCTGGGCGGCTTCCAGGAAGCGATCCACATCAGCAAGGTGGATAAAATTGTCGAAGCTAACTGGGTGCAGCCCCAGATCCCATCCATAGCGCCCAACGACGTCGACACGAAGATAGCGAATCTGATTATGGAACGCCTCCAGGACGGAGACTGTGTGCAGCTGGGGATCGGCGGCATGCCCAACATGGTGGGCAAGCTGATCGCCCAATCGGACTTGAAGGATCTGGGCATTCATACCGAGATGTTTGTGGACTCCTTTGTAGACATGATAGAAAACGGCCAGGTCACGGGCGCGCGCAAGAACATCGACAAGTACAAAGTCGTCTGCACCTTCGCGCTGGGCAGCAAAATTACTTACGACTATATTACCAACAATCCCCAGATTGCCTTTTACCCGGTTGACTATACCAACGATCCGTTTGTAATCTCTCAAAACGATAATGTCGTGGCTATTAACAACTGCGTAGAAGTGGATCTGACCGGGCAGGTATGCTCCGAATCCGCGGGCCACAGGATGATCAGCGGAACGGGCGGTCAGTGGGATTTCACCTACGGCGCCTACCGCTCCAAAGGCGGCAGGGCCTTCATCTGCATGAGTTCCGCTTATACCAAGAAAGGCAGCCTGGTTTCCAGGATCAAATCCACCCTTACGCCCGGCGCGGTGGTGACGTCGCCCCGGACCATGGTGCACTATCTGGTTACAGAGTACGGCATTGTGGAACTCAAAGGGCGCACGCTTTGGGAAAGGGCCGAAGCCGTGATTTCCATCGCCCATCCCGACTTCAGAGATCAGCTTGTCAAGGAAGCTGAGGAGATAGGGGTTTGGCGCAGGAGCAACAAGCGCTAAATCCGCGCTGTCACCTCGGCGAGAAGTTCAGATTTCAAATTTAAGGGAGTACTATGGATGAATTTTCAAGAAGAATATAAACGCAAATTGGTTACCTCGGATGAGGCCGTAAAATTGGTCAAATCCGGAGACTGGGTGGAATACGGAGCTTTCTCCGGTCAGGTCGTGGAACTGGATAAGGCCTTGGCCCGCAGAAAGGACGAACTGACCGATGTGAAGATCCGCGGGACCTCGCGCATCGGAGCGCCGGAAGTCGTGCTGGTTGATCCTGAAAACGAGCATTTCACCTATAACAGCACCCACCTGAGCGCGGCTGAGCGCGCCCTGGGGGATAAGCATCTGTGCTGGCATCTGCCGGTACTCTACCACGAACAGCCCGGCTACTACAGGAAACACATCAGGACCGACGTCCTCTTTCTTACCGTCCCCTCCATGGACGAGTGGGGCTATTTCAATTTCGGGCCCCAGGTGTCGCACGGAATGGCGCTGTGCGAGTCGACCGGCAAGATCATCGTTGAGGTCAATCCCAATTTTACCCATGCCCTGGGCGGCTTCCAGGAAGGTATCCACATCAGCAAGGTGGACAGGATCATCGAAGCCAACTGGCCTCAGCCCCAGATCCCACGTATAGAACCCAGCGATGTGGACAAGAAGATTGCCTCCCTGATCATGGAACAGCTTAGAGACGGAGACTGCCTGCAGCTGGGAATCGGCGGCATGCCCAATATGGTGGGTTACCTGATCGCCCAATCAGGATTGAAGGATTTGGGCATTCACACCGAAATGTTCGTGGACTCCTTTGTGGACATGATAGAAGGCGGTCAGGTCACGGGCGCTAAAAAGAACATCGACAAATACAAGGTTGTCTGTACTTTCGCGCTGGGCAGCAAGATCACTTACGACTATATTGACCACAATCCCCTGATCGCTTTCTACCCGGTTGACTACACCAACGATCCCTTTGTAATCGCCAAAAACGACAATGTCGTGGCCATCAACAATTGCGTGGAAGTGGATCTGACCGGGCAGATATGCTCCGAGTCTTCGGGCCACAGGATGATCAGCGGAACGGGCGGTCAGTGGGACTTCACCTATGGGGCTTACCGCTCCAAAGGCGGACGGGCGTTTATCTGTATGAGTTCCGCCTATACCAAGAAAGGCAGTTTGATTTCCAGGATCAAATCCACCCTCACCCCCGGCGCGGTTGTGACCCTGCCCAGGACCATGGTGCATTACCTGGTTACAGAGTACGGCATGGTGGAACTCAAAGGACGCACCCTTTGGGAAAGAGCTGAAGCCGTGATTTCCATTGCCCATCCCGACGTCAGGGATCAGCTTGTCAAAGAAGCTGAGGAAATAGGAGTCTGGCGCAAGAGCAACAAACGGCGGTAATCAGGCCGGACCGCCCGATGCGATGGCTGCGGCTTCCGCCGTAACCGTGAATGATTGATCAACAGTTATTGGGGCAGTGCGTGTATGGCGTAACACGCGTATAAAATTCCTTTTCACTGACTTAACATTTGAATTATATTGTAAAGGAGATAAACATGAGCGCAGATTTTGTTAAACCGGAAACTAATAAACGATATACAATAATGATTTGGACATGCTTATGCATCGTCATCAACTATATCGACCGGGTGAATTTTGGCGTGGCCACGCCGACGATTATGGAGGTTTTCAAACTTAATTCCACTCAGATTGGCATCATGGGGTCCGCCTTCTTCATCCCCTATATGTTAATGATGATTCCCACCGGCTATATGCTGAACCGGTTCGGGCCCAAGAGGGTTATGGGCGGGGCTCTGTTTATGTGGGGGCTGTCCACCATGGCCACCGCCTTCGCCTTCAACTTCGGCACCTTCTTTGCCACCCGTATCGCCATGGGCATATTCGAAGCCCCCGGCTACCCGTCGGCTTCGCGCGTGACCTCGGTGTGGATTCCCAACCGTGAGCGTACCTTCTGGACCGGCTTCTTTGACGGCTGCGCCCGCATAGGCATGGTCTTCGCGCCCCCTCTGGTGGTGTGGATTATCATCAACTGGGGCTGGCAGGCGTCTTTCGTGGTTACCGGGGGTTTGGCCGTGGGTATGGGTATTTTATGGCAGTTTGTTTATTTCGAACCCGATGATCACCCCACGGTCAGCAAATCTGAACTGGCTTACATCCGTCAGGAAGAAGTGACTGACGACGTGGGCAAGGTGGTGAAAGTTCCGCCCATCCCCATGAGCCGCTTCATATTCTACGCTCCCTTGGTGAGGGTGTCCCTGGCCTATGGCTGCTATCTCTATGTGTGGAATACCTTTACCGCCTGGATGCCCGCCTTCTTCATCCAGGCACGCGGTTTCGATATGAAAACCATGGGCTTGGTGGTTATGCTGCCCTATCTGACCGCGATTCTCCTGGAATTGCTGGCCGGTCATTTCCTCTTCGACAAATGGTATCGCAAGGGCGGGTCTCTGACCGCCATCCGCCGCACCGGCATGAGCATAAGCCTGTTCGGTTCCGCCCTGTTCATTTGCTTAGCCATAATGGTGGAAGATCCGTTCTGGATTGTGGCGTTCCTGACCGCTTTCGCCGGCATAAGCGGCTTTGGCGCCGGCAACGTGCAGACTCCGCCGGTGGACCTGTCCCCCTACGGCCAGGCGGGCGGTTTCAGCGGGTTCTATGCTTTCGGCGGAGCTTTGGGTTCTTTCTTCGCTCCCATGGCCACCGGCTTCATGATTTCCACGGAGTACGGTTTTGAGGGAGGGTTCTTCCTCTCCGCGTGCGTGGCCGCCTTGGGCGCCATCCTCTATTGCTCTCTCCGCTATGACAGGCTGACCTTGCGGCCGGCGGACCAGGCATTGGCCGACAAGATTGCGGCCTCAGGCGTGTACAAATAAAAAACTTGCCGTAAAAATGGTGTTGGCAGAGAGCCGGTTTTTAAGACTCTCTGCCAACATATTTCGTATACAGCATTAAAGGTCACCTTTAAGCCGCCTTGGAGAAATTTGCTTTGCGGCGGCTGTAAGGACAAATGGAGGTTTAAGATGAATTTTGAATTAACTGAAGACCATATCATGATGCGGGAGATGGTGCGCGATTTCGCGGAAACGGAGGCTGCGCCCGGCTCGGAAGAACGCGACGAAAAAGAAGAATTCCCCATGGAACTGTGGAAGAAATGCGGCGGGCTGGGACTGACGGGGGTTACATTTCCCGAAGAATACGACGGCGCGGGCGCTGATTACATTTCCTATGCCATCACCGTGGAAGAGCTGTCCCGGGTGGACGCCTCTTTGGGGGTTACCATTTCCGCGCATTCGAGCCTTTGCGCCAATCCTATCTACATCTTCGGCACAGAGGAACAGAAGAAGAAATATCTGGCCCCCCTGGCCAGGGGTGAGAAGATGGGCGCTTTCGGTCTGACGGAGTCGATGGCCGGTTCGGACGCTTCAGGTACGCGCACCACCGCGGTTCGCGACGGCAAGGACTATGTGATCAACGGATCCAAAATATTCATCACCAACGGTTATTACGCGGATACCTATGTGATTACGGCCCAGATGGACAAGAGCAAAGGCAACAAGGGCATATCCGCTTTCATCCTGGAAAAGGGGACCCCCGGCTTCACTTTCGGCAAGAAAGAAAAGAAAATGGGCATCCGCTCTTCCGCCACCTATGAACTGGTGTTTGAAAATGTCCGCATCCCGGCGGCCAATCTGCTGGCTCAGGAAGGGCAGGGCTTCAAAGTGGCCATGACCACCCTGGACTACGGCCGTATCGGCATAGCCTCTCAGGCGCTGGGCATTGCCCAGGGCGCTTACGAACAGGCCATGAAATACGCCAAAGAGCGCGAGCAGTTCGGCAAGCCCATTTCCGCGCTCCAGGCGATCCAGTTCAAATTTGCCGATATGGCGACTTCCATTGAGGCGGCGCGCCTGCTGGTCTATCAGGCGGCTTTCATTGCCAGCGAACACAAAATACCGGTTTCCAAATACGCGGCCATGGCCAAGGTCTTTGCCTCGGAAACGGCCAACAAGGTAACCACCCAGGCGGTGCAGATTTTGGGCGGGTACGGTTATACGCGCGACTATCCGCTCGAACGCATGATGCGCGACGCCAAGATCACGGAGATTTACGAGGGGACCAGCGAGATACAGCGCGTAGTTATCGCGGCCAGCATCCTCAAGGATTAACGCCGCCGCAAAGGCCGGCGAGATATATAGGAGGAATACGATATGAATATAGTCGTCACAGTTAAACAGACGTTCGATACGGAAGCCAAAATCGTATTGGACGGCAAGGGTAATATAGATGGTAGCGGTGTGAATCTGGTCATCAATCCCTATGACGAATTTGCCATCGAAGAAGCGCTTAAGCTCAAAGAAAAATTCGGAGGCGAGATAACGATAGTCAGCGTGGGCGGCGAAGCGGCGACCAAAGCCATCAGGACCGCTCTGGCCATGGGATGCGACAAGGCGGTAAGAGTTGACGATCCGGCCCTGGCGGACGCGGACGAATGGGCCGTAGCCGAGATACTGGGCAAGGTTGTTTCCAAGCTGCCCTATGATCTCATCCTGTCGGGGCGCATAGCCGTTGACGACGGCTCCAGTCAGGTGGCCGTCCGTTTGGCGGACGCGCTCGGCGTCCCCTCGGTCAGCAGCATTCTCAAGCTTGACATTGAGGGAACCGCCGCGACCGTAACCCGGGAAATAGACGGAGGCACGGAATTGATCGAAGTTAAGCTTCCCGCGCTGTTTACCGCGCAAAAAGGGCTTAACGAGCCCCGTCTCCCCAGCATGAAGGGCATCATGGGCGCCAAGAAGAAGGAGATAGCGGTGCAGAGTCTGGCGGATGCCGGCGCGGACCCCGGCGCGGTGGCGGCCAAGATGATCGTTCCTAAATTAAGTTTGCCCAATCCCCGTTTGGCCGGCAAGCTGATTCCGGGCGAGGCGCCGGATGCCGCGCGGGAATTGGCGAAACTGCTGCGCGAAGAGGCGAAAGTTATATAAGAGAGGAGAACCGATTATGGCAAAAGGAATTTGGATCATAGCAGAACAGAGCAAATCGGAGATCCGCAAGGTCTCTCTGGAGCTTTTGAGCCGGGCGCGCCAGATAGCGGACGCAACCGGCGAGCCCCTCGTCGCGGTGATACCGGGATACGGAGTGGCTGATCTGGCTGGCAAGGCTGCGCCCTACGGAGCCGACAAGGTGATCCTCATCGATGATGAGAGGCTCGCGAAATATACCACAGGGGCTTACACCTCGGCGCTGGGCAAGCTGATAAAAAAAGAAGAACCGCGGGCCGTTTTAATGGGCAACACGGCCGTGGGCAAGGACCTCGCTCCGCGTCTGGCTCAGCGGCTGGGCGTGGGCATGGCCTCCGACTGCACGGGCATGGAAACGGATGCGGCCAATTTCCTATCTTTCAGACGTCCGATTTACGGCGGAAAGGCATTCGCGGAAGTGGCGGCCAAGTCCGTACCGGCCTTAGCGACGATTCGTCCCAATACCTTTACCCTGGCGGAGCCTGACCCTTCGCGTAAGCCGGAGATTGTCAAGGCGCCGGCGGACATAGACGCCGCCGATCTCAGAGCCGTAGTAAAGGAAGTGGCGCTGGCGGTTTCGGCGCGGCCGGAGCTGATAGAAGCCGATATCATCATATCCGGCGGCCGCGGCATGAAGGGGCCTGAGAATTACAAGATACTGGAAGAATGCGCCGATGTGATCGGAGCGGCGGTGGGAGCGTCGCGGGCGGCGGTGGACGCGGGCTGGATAGATCAAAAATTCCAGGTGGGGCAGACCGGCAAGACCGTATCACCCACCCTGTACATTGCCTGCGGCATATCGGGCGCCATCCAGCACCTGGCGGGTATGGGTTCCTCCAAAGTCATCGTTGCCGTCAACAAGGATCCCGAGGCCAATATCTTCGCGGTGGCGGATTACGGTATTGTTGGAGATCTGTTTGAGGTCGTTCCGCTTTTGACGGAGGAATTCAAGAAGCTCGCTTCTTAAAACAGGATTGGCGCGATTTCAGGCGGTTTCGTATTTTTTAACCGATAACTACTCAAACAGCCGGCTTTTCCGGATCTGTTTGAGTAGTTTTTTAGGTGGTGAGAAAAACAAGGAGAAGGCTGGATGTCTTACAAAGTAGTGATCGCAGGCGTCATTATTCTGCTTTTTGCGTTTATCATGTACCGCGGCGACCGCTTGCTCAAGGCCAAGAGAAAATTGGACCGGCAAATGGAGGATATTTACGGTCCCATGGATGAGCTTTTTGAGAATGTCATCTATCAGGGAGGCTTTCCGCCCATGCCCAAACCGGCCCGCCTGTCCTTTGGCTTTACCGGATCAGAATTGGTTATGTATAATAAAGCAGGAGAAAATGGCCGGATTGGATATGACTCCATAAAAAAATTGGATATATTCACCACCCAGGTGGAGCGGAAGCGCAAATTCAGCCTGATGGCTTACGGGCCGCTTGCCTTGCTGCTCAACCGGCCCACCTTACGGCACTTTTTTACGATTGAATACAATGACGTCAACGGCAAGGATAACATCATGGTGGCTATAGTGGGAACCCGCGTCATAGCCGCAAGGATGTATAATTTAATCGAGCCGCATCTTAATCCTGATAAGCCTGATAAACCCAAGCTCAAACATAAGAAGTAGCTGTTTGTCCGGGCAAGCTTGGCGCCTTCTGCGGAGGAGGGGCAGATAATTCCCGCATTTAACATGAAGCCCCATTCCCCCGTGAGAGAGAATGGGGCTTTTTATCAGTTAGAAAAGGCCGTCCGGGTCAATTCCGCAAAGGCGGCGGGCCAGTTTCTTTTTAGTTTCCATATTGGCGGCGCGCTGAATCATAATTCGCTGCGCCTGGGGTGAGCCGGCCCCATGCATGGATTCGGTGAGATAGCCCACCGCGATGGAGCCGATAGTCATAGCCTCCACCAGGCGCATCATCCTCTGGCGGTTTTCCGTGGGCACGCTGGCCACGCCTCTCATAAGCCGGTCGCACCAGGGGCCGATTTCCGGAGACTTGAAGTCAGCCTCACCGGGCAGAGTTACCATCAGGCCGCCGGCTATGTCCTGGCTAAGGCGGGCGATTTCATAGGGAAGGCGGGTTATATTCTGTTTACACACATTGGCCAGCATAAGGTCAATGGTGTAGTTGCCGGCCGCGGTGGCGCTGCCTTCAGCCGAGCAGGCTATGCCGCAGGAGTACAGGGTTTCGTTCAGGTGGATCATCTCAATGAGTTTGTCCTTGACATGGGAGGCCTTGGCCGCGCCGTTGTATTCCGCCAGAGCGGCGCTGGCGCCAATCAGGACGTCGCCGTTGCCCACTTTGCAGCCGCCGTAGGACTGGCGGTGATAGCCGGCAAAACGCTCCACCAGCATCCCGGTGAAGTCTGTTTCCCCCAGCATGAAAACCTGTTCCCAGGGAATGAAGGTATTTTCAAAAATAACTATCGCTTCCTGGCCGCCATAGTTTACGTTGCCCACGTCAATGTGGCTGCCCGGTTCCAGTTTGCGGGTATCGGAAGCCTGACGGCCGTAGATGAATAAAAGGCTGGGGTCATCCGCCTTGACCACAAAGGATACGGCATATTCTTTTTCGCTTTCCCCGGACATGTTCTGGGTGGGCATGGCTAGGATATAATGGGAATTGAGTACCCCGGTCTGGTGCATTTTGGCTCCACTCACCACAATTCCGTCGGCCTTTCGTTCCACCACCCGCACAAACATATCGGGATCAGCCTGTTTGCTGGGAGGCAGGGAACGGTCTCCTTTGGGGTCGGTCATGGCGCCGTCCACGGTCCAGTCATTTTCCTGCCATTTGCTTATAAAATCTTTGAAACGTTTATGATAGCTGGTGCCGTGTTTGGCGTCTATTTCAAAGGTGGTGCTGTATACAGCGTTCATGGCGTCCATGCCCACACAGCGCTGGAAACACGATCCGGTCATGTTGCCGCATAAGCGCTGCATTTTGACTTTATCCACCAATTGTTTCTGGCTTTGGAAGGGGTTGGTAAAGCGGTTGATTTTTTTGCCGCTTAAATGTGAGGTTACGGTCATCAAATCTTCGTATTCCGGCAATTCGGCCAATTTGTAAGTCATGGCGCAACAATTAATGGAAGGGCGGATCATGGGATGGTCCACAATATTGTCAATCCGTTGCCCCATCACATATACTCTTCTCGGACCCATATCGCGTAACGATTGAATATATTTTTCAGCGGTAATCATCATATTACTCCTTAATTAAAGATTTTGTAGTAATCCAAACCCGGGTTGGCTTGTTTTCAGGAAACGCTTCTAATATACTATCATAACAATTCTTGCAACGGAAGCTTTTTTTGAGTTTTTTGTGCGCTGATTTGCGGTTTAAGGCCTGTTGCCCATTAAATACGCAACAGGCCTTAAACCGGGCCAGGGACGGCAATTTACGGCAAGTATTTAAAATTACTTTCAATCATTAAATACGCCGATTTTTTTCAGGCCGTGTACTGACATCCAGCCTTCGCTTAAAGGTTCGCGCAGGCAGGGAGCCAGTTCTTCCGGGGTGCGCATGGTCACTTTATCCAGGGGCGGCGTCTGACCGGGAGGCAGGGCGGTGAGAATCCGGTCAATCATCAGGCTTATATAGCTGCAGATGGCCGCTATGGGGCGTTTGGCTTTTTGGGCGGTTGCCCGCGAAGGATATCCCACCACCCCTTCCGGGGTGCCGAAGATTTCCATGGCCGAATGTCCTTGCGCTTCCACCCAGCTGTGGGGCCGCCGGTAGGCGTCGCAGGCGGTGTCATAGTGACCTTGGAGCATGACGCTGTCCGGTTCGGTATCCACCGCGCTTGCCATATCCAGCATGTCCGGGAAAAGGAGCAGGCCTATGGAGGTCTCGGCTTCGTCGGCGTGGACAAACTGGGAAGATACCGTATCGTCCCGGTCCGGCCGGGCGTAGAAGAATTCCCTTACCACCCGGTGCCAGTCCACCAGAGTGACAAAAGCGGGCAGTTGGAAGCGTTTGAAAAATTCCTGAATCGCCGCTTCCAGCATCCAGTGGTGGCCGTGGTTGTTGACCAGGATGATTTTGCGGAAGCCGTCGTCCCACAGGCCCAGCATGGTGTAAATAAGCGTTTCCTCAATTGTCCTGGCCGGAATAATCACCGATCCGGGCATGCCCACATGGTGATAGGGATGGCCGCCGTAATTGAGGGGAGGAAAGGCCAGGGCGGCTTCCCGCCCCTGCTTCACCGTATAGCGCCGCACCCCTTCGCAGATCTGGGAAACCATAAAGGTGTCCAGGCCGCTGTTGGCATGAAGGCCGTGGTTTTCTGTGCAGCCGATGGGTACAATGACAATATCGTTGTTTTTTCTGCGTTTTATCACAGTTGAGCGGGGAGTGTTCTGGATGTAGGAACCGGGTTGGCCCAATTCCGAGGGAGCGGGAATGCCGAAGTCATCCCGTAAAATGCGGTCTATTTCACTCATGGGGGCGTCCCAGATGCGTTTTTTCATCCGGCCCACTTCGGTGTCCTCAAACATAATTTCCGGAAGTTCCGTGGTCAGCCATTTGCCGCGCGGATTGAGAGTGCCTTTCAGTTTGGTCATTGTGGTCTCCTTATAGATAAAAATCCTTACAAATACGGCCGGAGAGGATCAGAACCTGATTAAACTTTTCAGGTTGGTTCCCGTATTGGCCGCCGTTTCCGCGAATGCCCGGGCCGCCTCGTCAAAACCGTACACATTGGTCACCATCCCGGCCACGGATACGGTTTTGCTTTTGAGTACGCTGATCAGCTCCAGGAAGTCACGGCGCAGCGCGTTGCGCGAGCCCATGATGTTCAATTCTTTTTTCTGAATGATATTGAAGGCGAAATCAAGATTGCGGGAACCAATGCCCACCTCCACAATCCTGGACATATGGGCGCCCGCCGCCAGGCAGTCCAGTAAGGTCTGGGGCAGGCCCACCGCCTCAATGAGTACATCGAAGCCGTCGCCGCGGCTGGCTTCCTCCGTCTGGCGGAGGAAGTCTTCCGGCCCGCTGTTCAAAATCAGGCCGTCGGCGCCCAGGGCGGCGGCAAAATCAAGTTTGGGGGCGGCCACATCGCATACATACACTTCCGCTCCCCGCAGTTTGGCGGAAAGCATGGCAAAAATGCCGATAGCGCCCGCCCCCATAACCAGAACCCGTTCCCCGGTTTTGAGCGCGGCCCGGCTTAGCGCGTGGTGGCTGATACAGAAAGGTTCCACCAGCGCCAGATCCTGGGGATCCAGGCCTTGGCCGCTGTAAACCCGCTCCACCGGCACGGCAATGTATTCGGCAAAGCCGCCTTCCCGCTGCAGGCCCATGGTCTGGTTGTTCACGCAGCAGTTCACATATCCCCGGCGGCAGGAATAGCAGCGGCCGCAATTGAAGTAGGGGTTAACGGTCACAGTTTCGCCCGGCTTCAGATCTCCCGCATCTCCGTTGACCAAAACCAGCTCGGCGGCCAGCTCATGTCCCGGTATTCTGGGAAAAGACGCGTAAGCGGACATATGGCCCCGGTAGAGGCTGATATCCGAACCGCAAATGCCGCCGTAAAGCACCTTGAGCAGGGCCTGGCCCGGAGCGGGCCTGGGCTTTTCTTTTTCGCCTGTAAGCAGTTGTTCCGGTCCGGTTATCTGAATATAGCGCATACTAATTAGCTCTTTCAGGTT
Organism: Desulfarculales bacterium; assembly: GCA_031267815.1. Lineage (GTDB taxonomy): Bacteria > Desulfobacterota > Desulfarculia > Desulfarculales > Desulfarculaceae > JAIRYI01. Next base: position 19,629 of record JAIRYI010000044.1, read on the forward strand.
ATTTTCAGGCCCATGGGCGGGTCGCGGAAAACAGCCTCGGGCATGGGCTTGAGATCGCCGCGCACCAGAGGGGGAAATTCCATCTGTCCCAGCACGTCTCTTTCCAGATCCGCTCCGGGAGCGAGTTCGGTAACCGTCAACCCTTCATCTCCCAGTTCCAGAACCGCCCGCTCAGTGACAAAAGTGATGTGTTTTTTCGCCGCCCGGGCCATTTTGCCGCTGAAGGTGATTTGCTGGAGGGAACTGACGAACTTTTTAATTTTCCCCTCCCTGATGATCCGCAGCTTTCCGTCTTCTATTCCGGCCTTGAAGCCGCCGGCGGTAAAAGTGCCGCAGAAGACTATATGGTCCACATTCTGGGTAATATCAATAAAGCCTCCGCAGCCGGCCACTTTTTTGCCAAAGCGGGAGACATTGATATTGCCCTGGGGATCGCACTGGGCCAGGCCCAGGAAAGATATATCCAGTCCTCCGCCGTCAATAAAGTCGAACATGTAAGTCTGATCGATAATGGCGTCCGGGCTGATGGAAGCGCCGAAGTTCATATCGCCCAGGGCCATGCCGCCGATGACGCCGCTTTCAATAATAGGGGTATAGCTGTCCCCCAGCCCTTCTTCCTGGAGTACGGAACATACCGCTTCCGGGATGCCGATGCCGAAATTGACCGTTTTAAATTCCGGCCGCATGCACATGGCCGCCCGCCGGGCAATGACTTTGCGCACTCCCATGGGTTCGGCGAAGGCGAAAAGATTTTCGGAAACAATATCCCGGCGGGTGAAACGGGGGTCAAAGTAAGTGCCGTAATTCTGGCGGTGATGGCGCTCTTTATCCTGGGCCACCACCACATAATCCACCATAATATGAGGAATACCCACCGCCTGCGGCGCTATGCTCCCCTCGTGCACCAGTTTTTCCACCTGAACAATGACAATGCCGCCATTGTTCCTGGCCGCCGATGCGATGGATATTCCTTCCAGAGTCAGAGGTTCGTGTTCCAGGCTGATATTGCCCAGGGCGTCGGCGGAGGTGCCGCGCAAAAGGGCCGCATTGACTTTGGGAACTTTATAGGCCAGATATTCTTCCCCGTCAAAGGATACTTTTTCCACCATTACTTCCCGGGAAATTCCGTTCACTCTGGCGCCTTCAATATCCGGGTCTACAAAGGTATTCAATCCCACTTTGCTGATCAGGCGGGGACGTCCGGCGGCGGATTCGCGGTAGAGGTGGCTCAATATTCCCTGGGGTATGTTGTAGCATTCTATAAGCTCCTCTTCCACCATGGCGCCCAATTTGGGGACGCGGGCAAAGTGTCCGCCGATAAGGCGTTTGATCAGGCCCTCATGGGCCAGGACGTTTTTGCCCCGGCTCGCTCCGTCTCCTACCCCGCCGGTATGCACCAAAGTGAGGTTTCTGGGACGTCCCTGTTCCAGAAAGCGCTTCTCCAGAGCCAGGAACAACTCTTCGGCCGAACCTATGCCCAGGAAACCGCCTATGCCGACAATGGATTCATCTTTGATTTGGGCTACCGCCCGCTCCGCGCTGACTACTTTCGCCACAGTTTTTCCCTTTCCCGTCCCGGTTGTCCCCCCGGCAAGGGGACAAGCTCTATTGAATTTTCCCCTGGCTTTAGAGCCGTAAGCCGCCGTTGACGCAGATTACCTGACCGTTGATGAAAGACGATTCATCGCTGGCCAGAAATAAAGCGGTATTGGCCACTTCGTAAGGCCGGCACATGCGTTTGAAAGGAGTGCGGGCAATGAGCGGCTCCAGGATTCCGGCGGGAATGCTTTGGGCCATTTCTGTTTCAATATTATCCGGGGCCAGGACATTGCAGCGGATTTCCCCTCCTTTGAGGTTGAGTTCCTTGGCCCAGGAGTAAGTCATGCCGATAAGTCCGGCCTTGGTCGCCGCGTAGTTGGTCTGTCCGATATTGCCGTACACTCCGCTGCCCGAGGAAACTGAAATAATGGAACCTTTTTTTTGTTCCAGCATCAGGGGGGCCACCGCCTGGGTCATGTTGAAAGCGCCTTTAAGATTGACCTCAATCACTGTATCCCATTGTTCTTCGGTCATTTTCACCAGCATGGCGTCCCGGGTGACGGCGGCGTTGTTGATAAGGACGTCAATATGCCCGAATTCCCGCCGCGCCCGGCTGATAAAATCCGCGATGGCCGGCCGGTCGGTAATGCTGAATTGCAGCGGCCTTACTTGGGCGTGGGAATAAGCGGCCGGCAAGGCGTCAATTGAATAGATAATTTCCGGGTTCTCTTCACTGAAGCGCTTGCATATTTCATAGCCGACCCCGCGCGCTCCTCCGGTGACCGCGATAACTTTGCCCTTCAGGCGGTTCATGAAAATTCTCCTTTCGGTTATGCTTTATTTGCTCCCGCTGATGCCCAGCAGTTTCATTTTGCGGATAACGGTAGGCTGGGACACGCCCAGTTCCCGGGCCGCCTTGCGGGTGCTGCGGCAGCGTTTTACCGCCTGACTTATCATATCTTTTTCCATTGAGGCCACCGCGCTCCTGAGATCATGAAACAGGGGCGGGTCCGCCGCCGGCTCTTTTTTAATGACAATGCCTATATCCTGCTGCCGGATGCTGTTGCGCCCTCCGATCAGCACCAGGCGTTCAATGGTGTTTTCCAGAGCGCGGATGTTGCCGGGCCAGTCGTGTTTGCCGATAAGCTGGATGGCCCCGGCCTCAAAGTATTTATCCCGTTTGTATTTTTCGTTAAATTTGTTAAGAAAGCCGAAAGCCAGAGCGGGAATGTCGTCTTTACGCTCGCGCAGGGGCGGGATTTCAACGGTCACCACATTGAGGCGGTAATATAAATCCTCCCGGAAGCTTCCCTGCCGGATTTCCTCGCGCAGATTCCTGTTGGTGGCGGCAATCACCCGCACATCCAGGGAAATGCTGCGCTGGCCCCCGATACGCATAATTTCTTTTTCCTGCAGGGCGCGTAAGAGCTTGCCCTGCATTACCAGAGAAAGCTCGCCGATTTCATCCAGCAGGATGGTGCCGCCGTTGGCCATTTCCAGAAGTCCCATTTTGCTGGTTTGCAAGGCTCCGGTGAAAGCGCCTTTTTCATAGCCGAACAGTTCCGATTCAAACAGGCTTTCCGGAATGGCCGCGCAATTGACCCGGATGTAGGGCTTGGCGCTGCGCCCGCTCTTCTGATAAATTTCCCGGGCCACCACTTCCTTGCCGGTGCCGGTCTCGCCGTAGAGGAGTACGGTTACATCGCTGCCGGCTATCTGATCAATCAGATAATTGATTTTGCGCATGGATTGGGACTGGCCGATTAAAGTCCCGCCGAACTGTTGGCGGCGCAGGGCGCTGAGTTTGTTTTCGGTCCGGGTAATCTGGTTGCGCAGTTCAATCATGTCGGTGAGATCCCTGGTCACAGTGGTAACGCATTCCACCGCCCCTTCCTGATCGCGCACGGGAATGGCCACAATCAGCACCACTTTGGCGTTGCGTTTTATTTTGGTCACCCCGCTGACAGTACGATTTTTCTCAAAGGCCAGTTGGGAGAGCATGGGCGAGTTGTGGATGCGTACTTCCTCCAGACTGACTTCATTGAGGAGTTTGAGCAGCTCTGTGACCGGGGTTTCGTCATAGCCGAAGAAAAAGCTGTTTTGATCGTAAATGTCGTTCTGCCATAATTTATCGATATGCCAGCCAATCATTTCTTCGTTTTTTACTCCGAAGAACGATTCGCACATGGAGTTGGCCCCGACAATTATCAGATCCCGGTTGACCGTATAAACCGCGTCGCCGAGATGCCCGCCCATCTCGAAAGACGACAGTTGCCCGCGCTCTCTGCTGTCCATGTTTTTATCCTCTTTCTATTGTCCTCAGAACGCCGCCGGACGCATGGCGTTGGGTAAAAACATCACGATTTCAGGTACAAAGGCCAGGAGAGCCAAAACCAGCAAGCCCAGGACAATATAGATGAGCAGATGCGGGTTGATTACCGCTTCCACTTTTTCCTGCAAAATGCCGGCGGCCACAAACAGATTGACTCCCACCGGCGGGGTGGTCATGCCGATAGCCAGATTGATGATCATGACAATGCCGAAATGCACCGGGTCAATATCATAAAGGGGCAGCACCGGATAGAGGATGGGAGCCAGAATGAGGATGGCCGCGGTGGTTTCCAGGAAACAGCCCACCACCAGCAGGAGCAGGTTGACCAGAAGAAAGAAGACGATTTTGCTGTCGGAGATGGAAATAATAAATTCCGCCACCCGGTCGGGAATTTGCTCGGTAGTCATGACATAGCCGAAGGCCCCGGCGGCGGCGATGATGAACATAATCATGCCCCCCGCGACGACCGCGTCCAGAGTGGCCCGGCACAGCTGGCGGAAGTTCAGCTCCCGGTACACCAGCATACAGACAATAATCCCGTAGCCGCAGGATACCGCCGCCGCCTCGGTGGGGGTGAAAACGCCGCCGTAAATTCCGCCCAGGATAATAATGGGCATGAGCAGGGCGCCAAAGGCTTCCCCAAAGGTTTTGACCAGGGTGGGCAGGGAAAATTTCTGGGTGGGAATATGGTGTTTGACCCCGTACCAGTAACAGTACAGGCACTCCACTATTGCCAGGAGAATGCCGGGGATGAAGCCTGCCATGAACAGTTTGCCGATGGAGGCCCCGGTGCAGGTGCCGTAGACAATCATGGGCATGCTGGGCGGGATGATGACTCCCAGAAAACCGGCAAAAGCGGCTGTGGTCATGGCGAAGCGCTTGTCATAGCCGGCCTCCACCAGAGAAGGAACCAGAATGCCGCCGATGGCCGCCACCGTGGCGGTGGAAGAGCCGGACAGGGCGCCGAAGAACAGGGATCCCAGCACTGTCACCATGGCCAGACCGCCCGGCATCCAGCCCACCAGGGCGTTGGCGAAATTGACCAGGCGGCGGGAAGCTCCCCCCCGGCTCATTATCCCTCCGGCCAGCATGAAAAAGGGAATGGCCATCAGGGAAAAGGTGTCCAGGGAAGCGAACAGCTTCTGCCCGATCATGAACAAAGGCTTGCCCCCGGCCAGCATGGCGCCGAAAGCGCCGCCGGCCAGGGAGACGGCGATAGGCACGCCGATGAGCAGGGCTGTAATAAATACCGCCAAAAGAGGAAAGGCCATAGGTTACGCTTCCTTATCCTGCGCCGTTTTATCGGGACGCTGCTTAAGGATGGAGACAAGAACCTGGATCTGGCGGAGGGCGCACAGGCTCAAACCCAGAGGCATGACCATGTAAATTATCCACATGGGCAGATGCATCCCCGAGGAGTGCTGGCCGGTGGCGTATATTTTCAAAGTTATGGTCAGAGATACCCAAGCCAGGGCAAAAAACATCGCCGCGGTGATGATGATGGTGAATGTTTCCACAACCCGTTGTAAACCCGGCGGCAGCATGGCCACAAAAGCGCTCACCCCCAGATGCACGCGCCGCCGCACCCCGATGCTTATGCCGATGAACACGCTGGCGATCATCAGGTAGCGCGCGGCTTCATCGCCGTAAATAAAAGTAATCCCCAGCACGTACCGGCACAAAACCGACCACAGCACCACCACCGTCATGATGAGGTAGGCGGCCACCGTGAATCCCTCTTCCAGCCTGGTTAAGATGTTGTCCAATACCCGCAGCATAATTACTCCCTTTTGCCTGCTGTAGGGCGCAAATTCCGGATTTAATCCGTATTCGCTTTGACTATGGCGGTGATGGCGTCGTAGAGGCCCTGGTCCAGGTCTTTGCCGATATGGGCGTCATAGACCGGCTGAATAGCGGCCCGCCATTCAGCGGCGTCCACTTCAATGATTTCCTTGCCCATAGCCTTAATTTCCGCTTCCGCTTTCACATTGGCCTCTTCCAGCAGCCGGCGCTCATAGGCCATGGCTATTTGGGATGACTGAGTGATAATGTCCCGAATATCGGCCGGCGCTTCGTCCCAGATCTGTTTGCTCATCAGGAGGGGGGAAACGGTATAGAGCTGATTGGCTTTGACAATATATTGGGAGGCTTCATCGTGCTTGGCCGAGTGCAGGTTGACCAGGGTGGTGGTGGACATGTCGCAGGTGCCCTGCTCCAGGGAGGTGTAGATGTCTCCCCAGGGAATGTGTACCGGGGTGGCTTGCAGGATTTCGTAAGTTTCAATATGGAACTGGTTGTCATTAACCCGGATTTTCAGACCCCTGACGTCGGCCGGGTGCTGTACCCGTTTGTTGCCGTAAATGGTGTACATGCCATTTTCCCAGTAGTCAATGCCTTTAATGCCGATTTCGTCCAGACCGTCCAGGAGACGGCGGCCAATGGGGCTGTCCACTACCGCCCGCCCGGCCTTGACGCTGGGAATCAGATAGTGCATGTCCAGGATATTCTGGGATTTGGTGAAATTGGCCAGAGAACCGGAACTGATGATAGTGAAGTCAAGAGTGCCCATTTGGAGGCTTTCAATGGCTTCTCTCTCCTGGCCCAGCTTGCCGCTGGGGAAAATGGTCAGTTGAATCCGGCCGTTGCTGCGGCCGGCCAATTCCTCGCCGAATTTTTGCAGGGCGATTGACCAGGGATGGTCCGGGGCGAGAACATGTCCGACCTTCCAGTCATATTTCGGGGCGGCCATCCCTGCCGCCGCTGTTCCCAGACAAAGGCCCGCCGTGACCGCAACCAGCAGCAATATGCCTTTTACGCTCATTTTTTTCATAATACTCCCCCTTATTTAGTTGTTATAATGATGCAACGGTTCAAAAGACTTTATGAGATTGGCCTGAAGATACAGTTTTTAAAGATCAGCAAGAGGAATGCCAATTTTTATTTTTTGCCTAACCAGGTGAAATATTGAATAAAGTATATAGGGCCGGATGCGGCTCAGGTTGAGTTATTTTTATAAATCGATTTATTTTTAAATCGCCGCAGAGGTAAATATACACTCAACAGATTGAAATAAATATAAATAGAGGCTTATGATACATAATTCTATCACTGCTAAAAATTTAACCATTTATTCATATTGCCCGTCAAGGCCGCGCCCTGTCCGGACAGAAAAAAGATCACCCCGGAGCGGCCCGTCGGCTGCTCCGGGGTGGGTTTAGTTTCTTAGCTGGCGCTAAGGGTTGGGGCCCGCTGTTTTTTTATACCCGGCAGATCCCCTCGCGTTGGGGCGGCATATAGCGCCGCCGGTGACCGGGTGATGATTTCAGGGCCCGTAATACGCGCATGGCTGCGGCGAGAAAAATCTTTTGTTTTTAAGTGGAATCACCAACATAATGTGCATATAATCCGGCATTTTTCACCTCCGTGTGTTTTATCCCAAGTTCTTATGCTCAAGCCAACCATCCCTGGTTTGCCGGCATTGCTTACATCACCTTAATCGGAATTTTTGCCGGGGGCTTTAAATAAAAAATTGATAGTATTATAAATAGTATTATAATAGGTTGTAATAATTGCTATTTGTCGGGACGCTCAATTCGCCCCGGAATACGCCCGTAAAAAGGGCGGAAAGAGGGATGGGGGCGGGCCAGGCAGCCTTGATAAGTAGCGCGGATTTTCCGGAACCCGTGTTTGGCCGGCCAGGGTTTCAAGCCGGGTGGGATAAGGGGACAGCGGAGGACTGAAATGGGTGATTGGGATAAAATCAGAGATGAAATAGATCTTCTGGACAAAGATATATTAAAGCTCCTCAATATGCGGGCGCGCCGGGTCATGGAGGCGGGACGCGTTGAGCAGACCGGGGCCGGGTCTTTGTTTTCGTCTCTGCGCCCAGCCCGGATTGGGCGCGGCCTGCTTAAAGAAAACCGGGGGCCGCTGCCGGAAGCGGCGCTTAAATATCTTTTCGGGGAAATTGACGGGGCCTGCCTGAATATCACCGCTCCTCTAAAGGTGGCGGTGCTGGGGCCGGAAGGGTCTTTTTGTCATCAGGCGGCCGCGCGTTATTTCGGCGCCTCCAGCCAGTTCAGGCCTTTGCCCTCCATTGTGGATGTATTCGCGGAATTGGACCGCGATTACTGCCATGTGGGAGTGGTCCCGGTGGAAAATTCCAGCGAGTGCGAAACCGATTCCACTCTGGATCAATTTTTTATCTCGCCGCTCAAAATCTGCGGGGAAGTTTACGCTCCCAGCCATCCGGCCCTTTTTTCCGGCAGCGAATCACTGGCCGCCATTTCCGATATCTATGCCAATCCCATTACCTTAAGCTTGTGCCGGGGCTGGCTCAGCCGCAATCTCCCCTATGCCCGGGTCCATGAAAGGGCCGGAGTGAACGCGGCGGTGGACAGCATTCTGGACAAGCCCCAGGCGGCCGCGCTGGGCAGCCGCCTGGCCGCTAATCTGGCCAAACTCAACATTCTGGCCGCTGATATAGCCGATCAAAAGCTGGGCCTGACCCGTTTTCTGGTGCTGGGCCGGCAAAGCCCGCCGCCCAGCGGCGGGGATAAAACTTCCATTTTGTTCACCATGACCCATAAACCGGGATTCTTGTATGAAGCGCTGGGTTATCTGCGCGCTTTGAACCTGACCAGAATAGAATCCCGCCCCTCTCTGGATGAGTCCTGGAATTATTCCCTTTTTGTGGATATGGACGGCCATGTCAGCGACCGGGAAGTGGATCTGGCCCTGCAAGGGCTGTCCGCTTACGCCGCGGGATTCAAAATTCTGGGATCTTATCCCAAAGGCGAAATCCTTGCCGGTAAAGAGTGAGAATGAAGCCTTCAGGAGAAATTTTGTCATAATAGGCCAGAATATCGCAGTCGCATGATATTATTATAAAGTTTATTATAAATGCGGGCAGGGGCACGCTCCGAACTGGTAAGCGCGTCCATATGTGGATATAATAATTTTATGAAAGATATTAAAGTGATTTTGTTCCCGTTGGCGTGCGCAAGGATGGCAGTGAAAATTAAGAACCAAGAAATCGCATATTCTTTATCAAGAGAGGACGATTAGCATGGATTTGAAGATCAGCACTCAGGATAATAAAGTCGTGGTCAATGTTGTGGGCAGTATTGACGAAAGAGGAGCGGAAGAGCTTAAACGGCATATTTTGGGACTGGATGTCAGCAAGACTAAAGATATTGTTTTTGATTTCAGCGGGGTAACTTTTATCGGCAGCGCCGGGATCGGTAAGCTTCTGCTGTTTTACCGCAACGTGGCCGGTCTGGGGGGGCAGATTACTATCGAAAACATGTCCAAGGATATTTTTACCATGTTTAAAGTGGTGAAGCTGGACAAAATATTCAACATTAACCCGGCGAAATAATAACCATGCTGACCATTGAAATTAAAGACCATACATTGTATCTGAACGGCGCTTTACAAGTGCATCATTTGGAGGGAATTAAGGGCGAATTAGTGGACTTGGCCGCTGAAGACGAATCTGTTACCGTCGATCTCTCCGGGATAGAAGAGATGGATATGGCCGGCCTGCAAATGCTTTTATCATTTTTACGCTCGCGCAAAAATGAGACCAGAGTTACAGGCATAACCGCGGATATGGCCAGGGCGTTGGAAATTACTGGACTTAAGCCCCATATGGCGCCATATATGCGGTGAGCCCTGGGCTGGAGCAATTATGAGTAACAAAACAATTCTGATCGTGGATGATTCCGCCACATTGCGCATGTCGGTGGAAATGACCTTAAACCCTCTGGGCTATAACATTGTCCAGGCTGTCAACGGCAAAGACGGGCTTCAAACCCTGGATGATCTTGACGCCCATGGTCAGGTTCCGGATATGATAATCAGCGATATCAATATGCCTGTCATGGGGGGCATAGAATTTATCAAAGAGGTTAAAAATACCAAATTCCGTTATTTGCCCATATTAGTCCTCACCACGGAAAGGGAAGAGAGTAAAAAAAGAGAAGGTCAGCAGGCTGGAGCGTCAGGCTGGCTGGTCAAGCCTTTTCAGCCCCAGACCCTGATTGCGGTAGTCAAAAAATTTACCCGAACCCTCTCTTAAAAAAGGCGTCCATTAATTATGGAAGACAAGCTGTTAAATATATTTTACGATGAGAGCGCGGAAATCATCGATACCCTGGAAAAGGGTTTGGTGGAACTTGAAGGCAGCGATGACCCTGAAGAAATAAACGCGGTTTTTCGCGCCGCCCATACCCTCAAGGGCAATGCCGGCATAGTAGGGTTCAGTGATTTGGTCGATCTTACCCATCTTATGGAAGGGCTGCTGGATAAAATGCGCGCGGGCGTATTCCAGCCTGACGCCGCCAATGTAGGTTTGCTGCTGTCAGGAGTTGACGCTTTGAAAGTGCTTATCCACGGCTACATAGCCGGAGACCCTCCCCAGCGTCCCCAGGATCTGATGGAGCTGATGGCCCAGCGCCTGGGCGAGGAGGTCCCCCATTCTTTCCCCGGCGACGATCAAAAAAACCGGACTGATCAATCGGGGACGGAGCAGGAATTATCCGGACAATTTCATATCAGCCTGCGTTTATCCAGGGAGGTGCTAGGCACAGGCAGCGACCCGCTGCAACTTTTTCTGGAATTGGAAGAAATGGGAAGCTTCAGCCGGGTGGAGTGCCATATTGAGGAGTTGCCCCACATAGAAGACCTGGCAGTGGACGGACTCTATCTTTATTGGGACATCTGGATGAATTCCCAGCGTGATCAGGATGAAATCAGCGAGGTGTTCGTATTTCTGCAGGACCGCGCGGAAGTTAACGTGGAAAAAGCTGAAGGAAAGACGGAGACTGACTCCGCGGCCGCTCCTGATGTTACGGAGGTAAAAGCACCTCCGGGCGCCGTCCCCGCGCCGCCGCCTCGGGCTGACGAAAAAAACGGCCGGCCGGAAAACAGGCCCGCGGGTCCGGGCGGGGAAAAGCCTGCCCCCCCCCCTGCCCCTAAAGCGCCCGCTCATCCTGCCGCCTCCAGCGCGGCCACCATCCGGGTGGAAACCGACAAGCTGGATAAACTGGTCAACCTGGTGGGAGAGCTGGTGATAGGCGCGGCCCGGGTCAATCAGATTGCCGGAATGATTCATTCTCAGGAATTATCCAGCGCGGTGGAAAGTTTGGGCCACATCAGCCGTGATCTGCAGGAACAGGTTATGCGGGTGCGCATGATAGCGGTGGAAGGCACTTTTTCCCGTTTCCAGAGAGTGGTGCGTGATTTGGCCGCCGAGCTGGGTAAAAAGATCCGCCTGCAGATGAGCGGCACAGAGACCGAGCTGGATAAAAATGTCATTGAGCAGATAGCCGATCCCCTGAAACATTTAATTCGCAACAGCGCCGATCACGGCCTGGAAACACCCCAGGAGCGCCTGGCCGCGGGCAAGCCCGAACAAGGAACTATCTGGCTTAAGGCTTATCAGCAGGAGGGGAAGATCATTATTGAAGTGGCTGACGACGGCGCCGGCATCAACCGGGAAAAGGTTATGAAGAAGGCGGCTGAAAAAGGCTGGGTCACCGCGGACAGCCAGATCAGCGATTCAGAAGTATTCGCTTTCATGTTTCAGCCTGGCTTCAGCACCGCCGACAAGGTCAGCGAAGTGTCGGGGCGGGGTGTGGGCCTGGATGTGGTGCGCCAGAATATTGAGTCTCTGCGCGGTTCTGTGGAAGTGGAATCCAAACACGGTCAGGGCACTACCTTCCGCATTAAGCTGCCCCTGACCCTGGCTATTATTGACGGCATGACCGTGAGCGTGGGCAAAGAAATTATCACCATTCCCCTTTTATCCATTGTGGAATCCCTGCGCCCGACCACTTCTGACCTCATAGTAGTTGAAAACAAAGGTGAGCTGGTGAGCGTGCGGGGAGAATTTCTGCCCCTGGTCCGCCTTTACAAAGTGTTCGGTTTTGAGACCGAGCGCACCGACGCCACGGCCGCTCTGGTGGTTATTATTGAAAGTATTGGCCGCCGTTTCGGCATGATGGTGGATGACATCCTGGGCGAACAACAGGCGGTTATCAAAAGCCTGGAACATAATTACCAGAAAGTTCAGGGAATTACCGGGGCTACGATTTTAGGTGACGGCCGGGTTAGTCTTATTCTGGACATACATGGCCTGGAAAAGCTGGTCTTTGACTACTAAATAATGAGGATAACGCATGGGCGACTTCGATGATATGATCCCAGAATATGTAACCGAGTCTACCGAATTGCTGGCCGATGTTGAAAGCGGATTTCTGGCTTTGGAAGAGGGTACGGCTGACGATGAAACCATTAATACCATATTCCGGGCTATCCATTCCATAAAAGGCGGGGCCGGATTTGTCGGGTTAAGCAAAATTGAGCATCTGGCCCATAAAATGGAAGACTTGCTTGGCCTTATCCGCAACAAGGATATGGCGGCCACTCCTCCGGTGGCCGTGGCCTTGCTGAAGGCTCTGGATGTGTTGCGGTCTCTGTTCGATAACATTGAAAATATGGATTCCATAGATACTCAGCCGGCCATGGATATTTTGCGTTCCGTCCTGGAAGGAGGCGCCAGCGGCGATACCCTGCAGGAACTTGACAATATCTCTTTAACCCACGAATTTTCTGATTTGCCGCATTTTGAAGTGAGTAATTATAATCTGAAAAACGCGTTTCATCAATACAATATTTTTTATCTCAAACTGGATTTGGCGCGGGTGGAGCAGCGGGGAGTCAGCCCCATGGAGCTGTTTTCCGAGATCCTCTCCATGGGAGAGGTGTTGGACGCCAATCTCAATCTGCCCCCTGCCGGGCAGGATGATGAAAATATGCCCTTAAGCGTGGATGTGCTTTATGCCACCGTGCTGGAAACGGATCTTCTGATCACAGCCTTGCATTTGGAAGAGGGAGAGTACCGGATTTTGGACGAGAAAGATTTTAAGGATGCAAGTGAAGATAATGCCTCGGAAAAACAGGCGGCCCCTCTCCCCGCCGCCGCCGCGCCGGAGACCCCTCCGGCCCGCGGCCCTGCTTCTCCGGCGCTGAAAGAAGCTCAGGCCGTCCGTCCCTCCGCTCCCCCGCCGCCGCGCGCGGCGCCGGAGCCGGCGGAGACTCCGCCGGCGGAGCCTGCGGATAAGGACTATCTTACTTTCCGTCTGGGCAGTGAAATTTTTTGCGTTGACATTTTGAGAGTGCAGGAAATAATCGATCTTCCCCATATGGCCAAACTGCCGCGCAGCCGCAGAGATGTGCTGGGAGTGATGAACCTGCGCGGCATGGTGGTGCCGGTATTTGATTTACGCATCCGCTTTGACCTGCCCAATGATCCCAACGCTTCGTCGGTGGTGGTGGTGATGCGGCAGAATGAGAAAATTATGGGCGGAATTGTTGATGAAGTTCATGATGTGGTGCATATAAAAGCGGACATGATCCAGCCCCCGCCCATTTTCGTGGACGGAGTTAATGAAAATAACGACGCCCGCTCTCTTTGCCTGGAAGGCGTCAGCCAGCTCAAAGATGATATAGTTATTCTTCTGAATGTTGACAGAGTGTTTGCCATTGGGGAAGTTTTTTTATGAATGGCACGGCGAGCGCGTTCGCTGTAACCAGCGTTCCCATGACGGAAGAAGAATTTGAGCGCATCAGGTCTCTGGTAAAAACCAGTACCGGTATAAGCCTGGGAGAACACAAGCGCGATCTGGTGGTAAGCCGGCTGGCGCAGCGGCTGCGGAAATTGCGTCTCGGTTCTTTTACCGAATATTTGCAGTTTTTGGAACAGGACGGCGGCGATGATGAACTGATTAATATGATCAACCGCATCACCACCAATAAAACCGATTTTTTCAGAGAAAATCATCATTTTGTTTTTTTGCGGGATGTGGTTCTGCCCGAGATTGTAAACAGCGGCGCAAGTAAAATACGGATGTGGTCGGCCGGCTGTTCCTCCGGCCAGGAGCCTTATACCCTGGCCATGGTCGCGCAGGAATTTTTTGCCGGCAAGTCAGGTTTTGACTTGCGTATTCTGGCCACTGACCTTGACACCAACATGCTGCATATGGCCGACCAGGGCATTTATCAGGCCGAGCAGCTCGCGCCTGTGGATCCTGATCTGACCAGAAAATATTTTACCAAACTCGATCAGAACCACTATCAGGTCAAACCCGTTTTGCGCGCCATGATAACCTTTAAAAAATTTAATTTCATAACCAACGTGACTTATAACATAAGGGTGCCGCTGGATTTTATTTTCTGCCGCAATGTGATGATTTATTTCGACGCCAAGGAGAAAGCGGATATCGTGCATAAATTCGCGGCAGTTTTGAAACCGCGGGGCTATCTGTTCGTGGGGCATTCGGAGTCACTGATGATGGCTAAAGACGTATTTGCGAACATCGGGCCTACCGTATACAGAAAAGTGTAGCTTATGTACAGACGCTTTAACAATCAACTGAAACGCGATATGATAATTATTCAGCCGGGTGAATTCTATGTTACCAATAAAGCTGAAGTTATCGGGACTGTACTGGGATCGTGCATAAGCGTATGCCTGCGCGACGCGAAGAAGAATGTCGGCGGAATGAACCATTTCATGCTGCCGGGAGATTTCAGAGTGGAAGATATATTCAAAAGTCAGAGCGCGCGCTACGGTATGTACGCTATGGAACTCATCCTGGGTGAAATTATAAAATTGGGAGGAGGACGCGAACATTTGAACGCCAAAATTTTTGGCGGCGGTCATGTGCTGGCTTCGGTGGGCAGGAGCCAGGGAAGCGTCCCTCAATCCAATATTGATTTCGTCAAGGCCTTCCTGTCTATGGAAGGCATACCCATTGTAGGTTCTGACGTTGGCGGCGAGCATGGCCGCAAAGTAATTTTTTTCCCGGATACGGGCAAGGTTTTTGTGCGTAAACTCAAGCCGGAGGCGGAAAAGGAAATAGTGGTGCAGGAACGTAAATTTAAAAAGACTTTATCTCCTGTCAAAAGTGAAGACGTCACCTTATTTGAGTGAAATTTATGCTGCAAAATAAAATTAAAGTGATGGTAGTGGATGATTCGGCTCTGATCCGCGAGTTTTTACGCCAGATAATCACCGAACAGCCGGATATGCAGGCCATAACCGCCAGCGATCCTTATATGGCCAGAGATAAAATGCTTAAAGAAATGCCTGACGTAATGATTCTGGATATTGAAATGCCCAGAATGGACGGCATAACTTTCCTGAAGCATATTATGAATTTTAAATCTATTCCCGTCATCATGTTCTCCAGCCTTACCAAAAACAGGGCTGATCTCACGGTCACCGCCCTAAGCATGGGGGCGGTGGACGTCATTGCCAAACCGTCCAATAACGTCAGGCAGGAACTTGACGAAATGAAAGAAGACCTCCTCGGTAAAATCAGGGCGGTAACCGGATCCAAAGTGCGCAGAAAAGCCAGCGCCGCTTCTTTGCAGGTGACCAGTAAAATTGAAATAGACGCGGTGCTTCCTCTGAGACCGGCCCCCCGGGTTCACAGCCCCTTTGTTGTCCTTATGGGCGCTTCCACCGGCGGGACCGAGGCATTGGAGAAAGTGCTGCTCGATCTTCCCGCCGACAGCCCTCCTATTTTTATTGTCCAGCACATGCCGGAACACCTCACTCTGGCCTTTGCCAACCGTTTGAACGCCAAATGTAAGATGAATGTTTCCGAGGCGGCGGACGGGCAGGAAGTGGCGCCGGGCAATTGCGTTGTCGCTCCCGGCGGCCCCCGCCACATGATGGTGGAAAAGGGGCGCGGCGGCGGCTATCAGGCGCGCCTGCTGGACGCTCCTCCGGTCAACCGCCACCGGCCTTCCGTGGACGTCCTGTTCCGTTCCGGAGCCAATGTCATCGGCGGTAACGCCCTGGCGGTGATCATGACCGGTATGGGCGATGACGGCGCCCAGGGTATGAAGGATTTGCACGACGCCGGAGCGGCGACTGTCGCCCAGAACGAACAGACCTGTGTGGTTTACGGCATGCCTAAAGTGGCGGTGCAAAAAGGCGGGGTGGATAAAATTATTCCTTTGGGCGAAATAGCTTCCATTGTCATCCAGCACTGGCAGCGCGCCCGATAAGTGAAGACCACGCTTTGCCGGCGCGGATGTAACCGGCGGCGGCGGCAAAACGGAAAGCGCTTTCTATCCGGCCGGGAGAAAAATGATTTACAGTATATGTATTATTATGACGGGATAGGTGGAGATGTTTTATGGATGAAACTCCTCCCCTGATCTTAATTGTGGATGACAACCGCCTCAACCGGGAATTGCTGCGCTTGCATTTAAAAAAGCGCAATTATGATTTTTTGAGCGCGAGCAACGGGTTGGAGGCGGTGGAAGCGCTTGTTTCCAATAAGCGCGGCCAGAGCGTGGATTTGATTCTTCTGGATCTCATGATGCCGGAGATGGACGGTTTTGAATTTCTCAGCTGGCGGAAGGAACGTGAAGATATCCTGGAAATTCCGGTGATAGTCAACAGTTCCCTGGATGATTTCGAATCCATTGCCAAAGCTCTTACCATGGATACTTATGACTATTTTACCAAGCCTCTGCATCACTATGACCTGGAAATAATCCTGCCGCTTAAAATCAAGAACGCCATCAGCGCCAAGCGCGCCCTGACCGCCTTGCGCAATCAGAATGTGACAATGCGCAATGAACTGGCTATGGCCGCCCGCTATCAACAGTTTCTCCTGCCCGCGGATGTGGATCTTCCGGGAGTTAAAGTGTCCTACATGTTTCAGCCCTGCTCGGATGTGGGGGGAGATTATTTTGATTTCTGGTCTTTAGACGATGGTTCGGTGTGCTTTGTACTCACCGACGCCACCGGCCACGGAGTTTCCGCGGCCATGACCGCTTCCATTGTCAAAGCTCTCCTGCCGGCTTATCTCAAAGCCCATCTCTCGCCGGCGCAGGCGCTGCTGTCCCTGAACGAAGATTTACTGCGTCTTACTCAGGAAGATACCTTTGTCACCGCCGCCTCGATCAGATATGATCCTGCCCGCGCTGTAATCAGCTGGTGCCTGGCCGGCCACCCCTATCCGGTATTCCTTCCCCAAGAAGGGCCGGCCCAGACTCTGGCCATGAATTCATTGTTTCTGGGAATCTTCCCCAGCGATAACGCCTTGATGGATATTCACGATCAGACGCTTGAGGTGAAGGCCGGAGACCGGCTTATGATATACAGCGACGGGCTTACTGAAGCGCCCGGAGCCGGAACCGGCGAGGGGTTTGGCGTAAAAAGAATTATGGATATCATGGTTGATAACCGCGGCCGTGATATTAATTATCTGCGCAATGTCATATATGATCAATTGAAAGAATATGTAAAAGGCGATTTCCCCGATGACGTGGCTTACATTATAATGGAGTTCTGATCTATGCCTTTTGGGGCGCCTCCGCGCCGGTTAAGATCTCAGCGGATTCTGATGGTGGACAGCGAGGCTGACTGCGGGGAGATGGAGTCGCTTCTGGCGGGCAAAAATTTTGTCTTCACTTGCAGCAATGACGGCATCGAGGCTTTAAAGGTTTTCCGGGAGGGCTTTTTTGATCTGGTTCTGACGGATTTGGCGCTGCCCTCCCTGGATGGCATGGGTTTGCTTTCCGCCATCAAAGAAATCAATCCCAGAGTGCCGGTAATCATCATCAGCGGCCGCGGAGACGCGGCTACCGTGGTGTCCTGCCTGAAATGCGGGGCGGAAAATTTTCTGACCAAGCCTTTGCAGAAGGATATGCTCCTGAAAGTAACCGATCAGGCTCTGGCCATCAGTTACAGCCGTTTGGGAGGGCATGTTTTTGAAGGCAAGGCGCGGCAGATCACCTGTCTGAAATGCTCCAGCCGGCCTGAGGTTATCAAGGAGATAATTTTTTTGATTGCTCAGTCGGCAATTACCATCAAGTTTACGGAAAACGATCTGGACAACAATATCAAACTGGCTTTAGTGGAAGCCATTACCAATGCCATGGAACATGGGCATAATTGGGATGAAAATAAACTGGTGGATATAACCGCTGATATAGACTATGATCAGTTGGAAGTTACCGTTCAGGATTATGGCTCCGGGTTTGACGTCAAGGCCCTTTCCAATCCCACCGAGCGGGAAAATTTATTTTCCGAGCGGGGAAGGGGCATATTCCTGATGCAGGCCATCATGGATGAGGTGCGCTTTAACGAAGCCGGCAATCGCATTACTCTGCTAAGAAAACGCTCTCGAATTAAATAACCGCGTTTGCGGCGTAAACCGCCGAATCAGAAATTGCCCGGCCGCGGTTCCGGTTTAAGCAACGGAACGGTTTATTTTTTATTTTTAGATGGATAGACAATGCAAGTTGAACTGTTAAGCGAGTTAAGCGCCGAGCGCCTTGATTTTCTGCTCAGCCGCTCCGCATTGGATGTGAGCGGCGTCCACCGGGATGTATCCGCGATTGTGGCGGATGTGCGCTCTCAAGGCGACGCGGCCCTCCTGGCCCAGCACGCGGCCTTGCGGCCGGGAGCCGGAATTGAGGATTTGAAAGTGAGCGCGGCGGAAATAGAAGCCGCTCTGGCCTCGGTGGATCAAAAAGTCATCAAAAGCCTTGCCCTGGCGGCGGAGAATATCCGCTCTTTTCACGCCGCCCAGTTGGAAAAACCGCAATGGGAAATGGAGATCCGCCCCGGCGTCAGAGCCGGGCGCAAGCATACTCCCCTGAACCGGGTTGGCTGTTATGTGCCGGGCATGCGGGCGGTATATCCTTCCACCGCCCTCATGACCGTTCTGCCCGCCGTGGTGGCCGGAGTGAGCCAGGTTATAGTCTGCACCCCGCCCGGAGAAGGGCTGGCGGTAAACCCTCAGACTTTGGCCGCCTGCCATATAAGCGGGGTCAGGGATATTTACAAACTGGGCGGACCCTGGGCCATTGCCGCCATGGCTTATGGCACGGCTTTAATTCCCAAGGTGGACAAAATAGTCGGTCCCGGGAATAAATATGTGACTGCGGCCAAAATGCTGGTTTTCGGCCAGGTGGACATAGATTCCCCGGCCGGCCCGTCGGAAGCGCTTATAATAGCTGATGATACGGCCAATCCTGAGTGGCTGGCCCTGGATTTCCTGGCCCAAATGGAGCATGATCCGGATTCCGCGGCCATTCTGCTCACGCCCAGCCGCGGGCTGGCGCAAGCTGTGGTCAGCCGGATAGAAGCAATTCTTCCCTCTCTGCCCCGCCGGGAGATAATGAGGCAAAGCGGGCGTTACGCCGCCGTCCTTGTGGCGGAAGATTTGAATCAGGCCATAGAATTCAGCAACCGCTATGCCCCGGAACATCTGCAGATTGATACCGCCAATCCCTGGGAAGCGCTGGCGGCGGTTAAAAACGCCGGTTCCATTTTTCTGGGTCCGTACGCCCCTGTGGCCGTGGGAGATTACGCCAGCGGCACCAACCATGTCCTGCCCACCGGCGGGGGGGCGCGCATGTTCAGCGGGCTTAGCGTGGACGATTTCATTAAAAAGCCCACTTATCAGTATTTAAGCCGGGAGGGGCTGGCCTCTCTTGCCCCCGTCGTGGTGAATCTGGCGGAAAACGAAGGGCTGACAACTCATGCTTTGAGCGTAAAACAGCGCCTGCGGGAATGAAAAAGCTCTCTCCCCGTAACCGCAGCCTGACTTTGCGGGAAGAGGAAATCGGGCCTTTCTCTCTCCGTCTGCTCCAAGAGATAACCCGCCCGCTTTCCCTGGGAGATATCCTGGACCGCACTATCTGCCAGGACCTCTTTACCCTGCTGGAGTTTCTGCCCGCCGCGTCTTTTGATTTGATCATTGCCGATCCTCCTTATAATCTTGACAAAGATTTCGGCGGTCTGACCTTTGGCCGGAGAAGTCAGGACGATTATCAGGCCTGGCTTGATCTTTGGCTGCCGGCCATGGCCCGTTTGCTCAAGCCGCAGGGGTCCATCTATGTCT
Organism: Desulfarculales bacterium; assembly: GCA_031267815.1. Taxonomy (GTDB): domain Bacteria; phylum Desulfobacterota; class Desulfarculia; order Desulfarculales; family Desulfarculaceae; genus JAIRYI01. The sequence goes on from JAIRYI010000044.1 coordinate 39,441, forward strand.
GCGGAGACTGGCGTTCATCCGCCTCGCTGCAAACGGCTGTGCAGAAGCACTTCCTGCTGCGCAACCGCATTACCTGGGAAAGGGAAAAGGGGCGGGCCGCCGGCCGTAACTGGAAAAATTCGCATGAGGATATCTGGTTCGCCACTTTATCTTCCGCTTATTATTTCAATCCTGACAAGGTGCGCCTGAAGCGCCGGATCATGGCGCCTTATGTGGATGAACGCAAAAGACCCAAAGACTGGCAGGAGGAAAAACTGCCCGGCCAGAGGCAGGGACGGTTCCGCCTCACCGCGCCTTCCAATTTGTGGACAGATATTACCGTGCCTTTCTGGTCAATGGCTGAAAATACGGTCCATCCCACCCAGAAGCCGGAAAAACTGCTGGCCAAGCTCATTCTGGCCAGCAGCCGGGAAGGGGAGGTGATTCTGGACCCCTTTGCCGGAGTGGGTTCCTGCCAGGTGACCGCCAAAAAGCTGAAACGTCATTATGTGGGTGTGGAAATAAACCGCCATTACTGCCTGCTGGCGGAAAAACGTCTGCTCCTGGCGGAAAGCCAGCCCCGGATTCAAGGTTATCAGCAGGAAATATTCTGGGAGAGGAATAGCGGTTCTTTTTTGCCGTCCGCCTAAAAAAGAGGGGCGGGCGGGCCCGGCTTACGCTCTCCTGTCGCGGTCAATCTGCTGCATGTGCTTGAAAGCCATGGACATCATGAGTTTTATGCGGTTGAGCTGATTGACCGGGCTGGCGCCCGGATCATAGTCCAGAGCCACGATATTGGCGCCCTGGAAGCGGCGTTTAAGTTCTTTCATCACGCCTTTGCCGGTGATATGGTTGGGCAGGCAGGCAAAAGGCTGGGCGCAGATGATGTTTTTTACGTCATGGGTCAGCAATTCCATCATCTCGGCGGTTAAAAGCCAGCCTTCTCCGCTCTGGTTGCCGTTGTTGACCACCGGGCGCGCCATGCGGGCCAGATGATCAATGGGCAGAGGGGCGCCGAAACGGGTGGGGGCGAGAGCTTTACGCATGCCGGCGCGGATATGGTTGAGTATCGTGATCAAGGTCCGGCTGCGAATGCGGCTTTGCAAGCTGCCTGATAAATACTTATGGGAATATATTTGGTCGAACAGGCAGTAGAATAAAAAGTCGGCAAGATCGGGAATATGGGCTTCCCCTCCCTCCCGTTCAATGATATCCACCAGGCTGTTGTTGGCGTCGGGGTTGTATTTTACAAATATTTCCCCCACAATGCCAACTTTGGGCCGGGGGATGTGATCAAGCGCCAGATTGCTGAAATCGCGCGCCATGGCGAACATATGGCGGGAAAATAAACTCTTGGTGCAGGAGCCGGTGATATTGGCGGCGGCCTTTTCGCTCCAATAGTCAAAAAGGGCATTGGCGCTGCCTTTGAACAGTTCGTGGGGGCGGGTGGCCAGAAGAAGGCGCATGAGCATATCGCCATAAAACAGGGACAGAGTCATGCTTTTGGCCATTGCGCGAGTCATCTGGAAGCCTGGGTTGTCCTCCAGGGAGGCCAGGTTGAAGGAAATCACCGGGATATGGCCCAAACCGTTCTGGTGCAAGGCCTGACGCAGAAAAGTTATATAATTGGTAGCCCGGCAGCCGCCGCCGGTCTGGGAAATAATCAGGGCTACTTCCTGGTCGCGGTAGCTGGTTTGCACCGCGTGCATAAGCTGCCCCACCACCATTAAAGCCGGATAGCAGACGTCATTATTGACCAGGCGCAGGCCCTCTTCCACCGCCGCGGGGGAAATGTGGGGCAGCACTTTCAGCCTGTAGCCGTTGGATTCCATGAGCGGTTTTAAAAATTGAAAGTGATAGGGAGACATTTGCGTGGCCAGGATGGTGTGGGTGGCGCGCATATCTTTTGTGTAGGCGGCGCGGGCGGGGACAGGGCGCACTTGCCGGTTAAAGGGCTGGGTAAAGGAAACGGCGCGGCTCCGTTCGCGCATGGTCGCCATGAGAGAGCGGATACGGATACGCGCCACCCCCATATTGTTGCCTTCATCGATTTTGAGCAGAGTGTGTACTTTGCCCGCCTGTTCCAGAATAGAGCTTACCTGCTCGGAACTGATGGCGTCCAAGCCGCAGCCAAAAGAGCTGAGCTGCACCAGTTGCAGGCGGGGGTTCCGGGCCACCGCGGCGGCGGCCCGGTACTGGCGGGAGTGATAGGCCCACTGGTCCACCACCTGTATGTTTTCCACTTCCTGCCCCTGATAGGCCACCGCGTCCTCACTCAATACCGCCAGACCCTGGCTGGTTATGTATTGCGGTATGCCGTGGTTGATGGCCGGATCCAAATGATAAGGATGGCCGGTGAGGACAATGGCTTCCAGATTTTCCGTTTCCACTGTCTGCAGAGCCAGCCGCCCCATTTCTGTCACTTCCCGGCGAAAGTTTTCCTGTTCGTAATAAGCCGCTGAAAGAGCCAGATTGATTTCGCCGCGGCTGATTTTTAAATATTTTAACTCATGGTGCAGGCGGCCGGCCATGCGGGGGGGCGAGTCATAAGGCAGGAAGGGCTGTAAAAGGGTGGTGGCGCTGTCTTTAAGCGCGTCCATATTAAGGCGGATCACCTCAGGATAACTGGCGACCACAGGGCAGTTGAAATGATTGTGGACGTCAGCAAACAATTTTTGCTCTTTGTTGATGCAGGGATAAAAAATCAGGGGCACTCCGCGCCTGATCAGATCCAGGATGTGGCCGTGGACCATTTTGGCGGGATAACACAGAGTCTGGGAAGAGATTGTCTCCAGGCCGGTATTGTATAAAGCCCGGGAAGAGGGTTTGGAAAGCTCGACTCTGAATCCCAGGCGGGAGAAAAAGGTAAACCAGAAGGGATAGTTGTCATACATGTTCAGCACTCGGGGCAGACCGATACGTCCCCGGAAGGCATTGCGGTCCGGCAAAGGCCGGTAGTGGTTGAAAAGGCGGTTATATTTCCATTCGTAAAGATTGGGCACTTTAGGGGCGGCGGCCTTATGGGCAACTCCCTTTTCGCAGCGGTTGCCGGAAGTGAAGCTGTGCCCGCCGGAAAAGTGATTGATGGTTATCAGGCAGCGGTTGCCGCATCCGGGGCATCGTCTGGTTTCTATTTGCACCTTAAAGTTTTTGAGATCTCCGGCGCTGATTAGTTCACTGGCGCCGGTTCCGTCCCATCTCTCTTTGGCGATGAGAGCGGCGCCAAAGGCGCCCATTAACCCCGATATATTGGGCCGCACCACCTCGCGCCCTACCGAGAGTTCGAATGCGCGCAGCACCGCGTCATTGTGGAAAGTCCCGCCTTGCACCACTACATGAGATCCCAGGTCTTCCGGACGTCTGATTTTTATTACCTTATAAAGGGCGTTGCGCACTACGGAATAGGCCAGACCGGCCGAAATGTCCGCCACGCTCATGCCCTCTTTCTGGGCATGTTTGACTTTGGAATTCATGAACACGGTACAGCGCGAGCCAAGATCAACCGGCTGATGGGAAGTTAGGGCGGTCCGGGCGAATTGTTCCACTTCCATATTCAGGGAAGTGGCAAAAGTCTGGAGAAAGGAGCCGCATCCGGAAGAACAGGCTTCGTTGAGCATGATGGAATCAATGCTCCCGTCTTTCAGGTGCATGCATTTGACGTCCTGTCCTCCGATATCAAGAATAAAACTTACTTCCGGCTGGAAAAAATGGGCGGCTTTGGCATGAGCCAGAGTTTCAACCTCTCCTTCGTCAACTCCCAGAGCAGCCTTGATCAGAGCTTCGCCATAGCCTGTTACCGCGCTGCGGCCCAAATTGATCCCGGGAGGAAGCAATTCATACATTTCCGTTACAATATTCCGCACCGCCTGCAAAGGATTGCCATGGTTACTGTCATACCAGGAATGCAAAAGCCGTCCCTGCTGGTCCATGATGACCGCTTTGGTGGTGGTGGAGCCAACGTCTATCCCCAAAAAACAGGGGCCGTTCAGATCGGCCAGATCGGCCTGGGGGGCCTGGGCCTGATTGTGGCGGGTATAAAAGAGATTTTTATCTTTGGCGTTGGCAAATAAAGGGGGCAGGCAATCCACCGTGTGATCGTTTTTGCGGGACATGAGCAGGTGAGCCTGCTTTCTGAGGGCGCCCAGATTTATGGCTGGTTTGTCCTGGCTGATAATGGCCGCGCCCAAAGCCACGAAGAGCTGGGAATGGCTGGGGAACAGAACTTGTTCCGGGGTCAGGTTGAGAGTATCAATAAAACGGGCGCGCAGTTGGGAAAGAAAATAAAGCGGCCCGCCCAAAAAAGCGATATTGCCTCTGATGCTGCGGCCGCAGGCCAGCCCGCCCACAGTCTGGTCGACCACCGCCTGAAACACCGAGGCGGCAATATCATTGCGGCTGGCGCCTTCATTCAGCAAGGGCTGGATATCTGTTTTGGCGAATACGCCGCAGCGGGCCGCGATAGGATACAGAGTCTTGAAATCCTTGGCCAGACGGTCGAGACCCTGGGCGTCGGTGCGCAGCAGGGTGGCAATCTGATCGATAAAAGCTCCCGTACCTCCGGCGCAAGTTTCGTTCATGCGCTGGTCTACGCCGCCGGCGTCGAAAAAAGTTATTTTGGCGTCTTCTCCGCCCAGCTCAATGGCCACATTGGCGTGGGGAAGAAGAGTCTCAATACCGTGAGTGCAGGCGATCATCTCCTGGACAAAATTCAGGTTCAGATTTTCGGCGGCGGATATGCTGCCGGAACCGGTCATGCACATATGCACGTCAATTTCTCCGAATTGGTCGGTAATTTGATTGAGCATATGAAAAGTGGTGCTGTGGGCGTCCGCCAAATGGCGTTGGTAGGCGCTGAAAAGCAGGTTGTAGTTTTTGTCCAGGACCACCGCCTTCACGGTAGTGGAGCCTACGTCAAGGCCGACCCGCAAATAAGACTGTGACAAGATAACCTCTTAGAATTTAATAGTTATATTTTATTTTCCGTCACCGGTTTTTAATATATTGTACTTACTGCCCGGACTATTCGCCAGTGAGGAGAGAAAGAAATAACCATCAGGCCGCCCCAAGAGAAGAGAGCAAACAGGCCCTTACATCTTTAACAGTTTGTTATATTTTGATAAAATGTAAACATAGCCCCAGCGGCGGACAGGGTTTTTAAGCGGAATGGGAAAAGCAGGGTTCTTTTTGGATTCTAACATGCAAAAAGTTTGCCTTTTCCAGCAAAATATTGCTATAATTTATACAGATGAGATAAGAATTTCCAACAGGACCAATACTATTGCGCAAAGTGCGGTTTATTTTATTGGGCATGCTGTTATTGCTGTTGCTGGGCTGCCTTTTATATTTCCGGTTACGCCCTCCGGCAACTTTGAATATCAACATTGCCAGGACCGTTTCTCAGCCGGAGCGGGAAGAGCAGGAGCAAACGGAACCCCAAGCTAAGCAAATTACCTATAATTATGTGGAAGACGGGATCCACAAATGGGGGCTGGTGGCCGACAGCGGTAACTATGATATAAAAAGCGACACTATTCACTTAAATAAAGTTAAAGTTGTTTTTTATCCTGAAAAGGGAGGCGAATTACATCTGGAGGCTGATGAAGGGAGCTATGATCAGACAAGACAGCTGGTTTGGCTGACCGGTAATGTGAAAGGCCGTGATGATCAGGGCATGACTTTACATACCGAGAGCCTCACTTATGAGGAGGCTAAACGCCTGGTGGACACCGACGCCCCGGTGGTGGTGGCCGGACCGGCTTTTACCATAAGAAGCATAGGGATGCAGTTTTATATGCCTACTCAGGAGGTGCGGTTTAAACAGAGGGTTGATTCAGTTTTCATTCCCCAGAGCGAGGATTCTTCCGGGCGCTGACCCAAGCGGGCCGTCCGGCGCAGTGAGCCGTATAATGCCGTATAATGAGGTAAGTGTGGGAGGCATGGGAGCTTGTATGAAATGGAAAGCAATATTGGGAGGGGCGTTGGGGATCTGTCTCCTGGCGGAGGCGGCGGTTGCGGCGCCTGACGCGGTCAGTGAGATCAGCCGTAACGATCCCATTCATGTAATTGCCGACCGTCTGGAAGTGGACAACAGCCAGCAGGTGGCTAATTTTATTGGTTCAGTCAAAGCGGTGCAGGGTGATGTGACAATCGTCTGCGACCGCATGGAAGTATATTACGAAAGCAAAAACAGGCCGGATGCGGAAAACGGGGAAGCCCCCCCCAATGCCATCATGGACAACGGCGGCTCAATCCGCACCGTGGTGGCTTTGGGGCATGTCAAAATAACCCAGGGGAACCGGATTGGGGTGGGGCGCAAAGCCACTTACTGGGCGGGCAGCCGTAAAATACTTCTGGAGGGACAGGCTACCCTCTGGCGTGGTCCCAATCAGGTCAGCGGAGAACAGGTTACGGTATATCTGGATGAAAACCAATCTGTAGTGGAAAGCAGGCCGGGCCGGCGGGTGAGCGTAACCATTTTTCCGGAAGATAACCCGGAATTGCTCAAGTAAACAGTTTAAGTGAGAGAATAAATTTTTGGCTCATTTAAAATTGGAAAAACTGGTTAAAGTATACGGGCGCCGCCGGGTGGTGGATGAAGTGGATATTAATTTGTATGATGCTGAAATAGTTGGGCTTCTCGGCCCAAACGGCGCCGGCAAGACCACGAGTTTTTATATGGCGGTGGGTTTGGTGCGGCCTGATCAGGGGCGTATTTTCTTCAATGAGGAAGATATAACCGATCTGCCCATGTACAAAAGAGCGCGGATGGGCATAAGTTATCTGCCCCAGGAGGCCAGTATTTTTCGTAAACTTACGGTGGAGAACAATATCCGGGCGATTTTGGAGACCATGAATTACAGCCGTGAGGAAGAGGATATTATCCTTCGGGAATTGCTGGATGACCTTAAAATCAGCCACTTACGGCGCAACCTGGGCAGTCAGCTCTCCGGCGGGGAAAGGCGCCGGGTGGAGATCACCAGGCTTTTGGTCACCAAACCCATATTTGTGCTTCTGGATGAGCCTTTTGCCGGAATTGACCCGTTGGCGGTGGTTGATTTGCAGGCAATTATCCGGCACTTGAAGGAACGGGGCATAGGAGTGCTGATAAGCGACCACAATGTGAGGGAAACGCTGGGTGTGTGCGACCGGGCGTATATTCTCAACCAGGGACAGGTTTTGGAAGAGGGCGGCCCTGACGCCATTGTGGCCAGCGAAACCGCCCGTAAAGTTTATTTGGGCGAGCAATTCCGATTATAAGTACCGGATTCGTCGCTCTATTCGCGGCTTAAAAGTAAGAACCATGATTTCCCGCCCTACCCACCCTTTAAAGGTATTTTGCTTTTAAGCCGCTTGAAGCAGCCGCGAACCAAATAAATTGCGGCCAAGCCCTCGCCGCGCCCGTTCGGTGAATCGACCGGGATAGCCGATCCTTGGCGAAGATTAACGCGCGCCTGTTCCCTCATCAGGTCAAGCGGAAACAGTTTGAAACGCTGAACCAAAAGGAGACATTTATGGCCCTGGGCATGAGTCAGGAAATCAGACAGGTGCAAAAGCACGTAATGACTACTGAAATGCAGCAGGCCATTCGTATGTTGCAGTTGTCTCATCTGGAGCTTCTGGATGAGATAACTCAGGAAATGGAGCAAAACCCTCTGCTGGAGGAAGCGGGCGGCTTAAGTGAGGCCGGCCCGGATGAAAAAGACGAATCATTGCTCAGCCAGCAGAAGCGCGATGACGGTTTCAATGAAGAGGTCCCGGCCGCTTTGGGCGGAAACGAAGAGCAGCAGCTGGAAGTGAGGGCTGAGACTGGCAGTGATTTTGATTGGGACAATTATCTGGACGAATATTCATCCGCTCCGGCCAGTCGTGATTCTTATTTTTTTGAAGAGCGGGAAGCTCCCAATTATGAAAATTTCATAGCCAAACCTTATTCTTTAAAAGAGAGCCTGTTGTGGCAGTTGCGCATGTCCAGCTTGAACATGGATCAAATGGTTCTGGGTTCTCTGATTATTGGCAGTCTGGCGTCTGACGGCTATTTGCGGACAAGCCTGCCCGAACTGCTGGAACAGGCCAATCAGAGCGGTTCTCATACCTTCACTTCAGCGGAAGCTGAAGAAGTGCTTAAACTTGTTCAACGCCTGGATCCATTGGGGGTAGCCTGTCAGAGTCTGGAAGAATGCCTCTTGCTGCAGGCGATAGAGCGTTATCCTGCCTGCGAAGTCCTCCACGACCTGATTGAATTTTATCTGGATAAACTGAGCAGTCAGTCGCCCGCCTGGCTGACCCGTAAACTCGAATGCGGCCTCAATGAACTGGAAGAGGCTTTGGAGCTTTTGCGTACTTTGAATCCGGCTCCCGGTAATCAGATCGACAGCGAGGAGCCGCAGTATATCACTCCGGATATTTATGTGCATAAAGTGGGAGAAGACTATGTGGTGGAACTTAATGAGGACGGACTGCCCAAGCTGAGGATAAGCGGCCTGTACAGCAATAATGCCGCCTTGGGATCCAGCGAAGTTAAACGGTATGTGCAGGAAAAGCGCAGGAGCGCGGAATGGTTTATAAGAGCTATTTATCAGCGCCAGCGCACCATTCATAAGGTAACCGCCAGCATTGTGCGTTTTCAGCGCGAATTTCTGGATAAGGGCATAGCTTATCTCAAACCTCTGGTGCTACGTGATATTGCCGAGGACGTGGGTATGCATGAGTCCACCATCAGCCGGGCGACCAATCAAAAATATGTCCATACTCCGCAGGGAGTGTTTGAGCTTAAATTTTTTTTTAATTCCAGCATCAACCGGGCGGGAGGAGACTCTCTGGCTTCAGAGGCGGTGCGGGATAAGATCAAAAAGCTTATCGGCGGCGAAAATCCGGCCAAACCTCTGGCTGATCAGATCATAGCGGAAATATTGCAGAAGGAAAATATCGACATAGCCCGCCGCACAGTAGCCAAGTATCGGGAAATGATGGGTATTCCCACCTCCAGCCGCCGCCGCCGCAAAAAATTTTGAGATTGGGACATTTTGTTAATTTTTCATATATAATTGAAATTAAGGATATATTACATACAGCAGACAATATATTACCCACGACAAAGGAGGTTTTATGCAACTGCAGGTGACATTCCGCCATATAGAGCCATCGGAATCGCTAAAAATATATGCTCAAGATAAAATCGGCAAAATAAAAAAATTTTTAGACGGTAATCTGGAGGCCAACGTTACCTTGTCGGTGGAAAAACATCGCCAGGTGGCTGATGTGACAATTATTGCTGATGGCATTAAAATTCATGGCAGAGAGGTTACTGGCGATCTGTACAGCGCTCTGGACATAGTGGCCGATAAATTGGAAACGCAGGTCAAACGGTATCGGGACCGCTTGCTCAAGGCAAAACGCAACGCCCGCCGGGATCGGGAATTGGCCATGAAGGTCGATGTGTTCGCGGCTCAAAGCCTGGAGGCGGAAGAGTCGGAACCTAAAATTGTAAAAAGCAAGAATATTGTCGCCAGTCCCATGGCCATCAGTGAGGCGGCCATGCATTTGGATCTTATGGACGGAGGTTTTTTTGTTTTTATCAATGCCCAGAATGAGGAACTCAATATAATTTACCGCCGTCCACAGGACGGCGATTACGGTTTGGTCGAATTGAAACAGTGAATCAATTCCGCAATTGGATTTTTGATATAATAGGTGTTTTTTGCAAACTGTCCCCAATCTAACGGATTTGCTGCGCTCCTGTCAGATTTTACCGGATCTGACGGCTCGCACCAAAAAGGCGGTGCTGGAAGAACTTTGTTCGCCGGCCCTTGCCCTGGCTCCGGGGCTTTGTCTCTCTCTGCTCATGAATGTGTTGCAGGAACGCGAACGTCTTGGCTCCACCGGCATCGGCGACGGAGTGGCCATCCCCCATGGCAAGCTGACGGCGCTTGAGCGGCTGATTCTGGTATTTGGGCGTTCCCGGGACGGTATAGATTTTGATTCTCTGGACGGCAGGCCGGCGCATCTGTTTTTTTTGGTTCTGGCCCCGGGAGATTCCGCCGGCATACATTTGAAAGCGCTGGCCCGCATTTCCCGGTTGCTTAAAAGTCAGAGCGTGCGTAGCGAGCTTATGAGGGCTATGGACGCGAAGCAGATCCTGAACATCATCAAGACGCAGGAAACATTGTGAATATTGATACGGAAAATCGGAGCGGGGCGGAAATAATTCCCCATGCCCGCTTTGTCATCATTACCGGCATGTCCGGATCGGGCAAGAGTACGGTTCTGACCGCGCTGGAAGATCTGGGCTTTTACGCTCTGGACAATTTGCCGGTGGCGCTTCTGCCCGCGTTTGTGCAGCTGCCGGCCATGATGATGGCTCCTGTCTTCAAAGCCGCGCTGGTAATGGATTTAAGGGCGCCTGATTTTGCCCGGGATTTTACGCGCATCTATTCGGAGCTTCTGAAAAAAGGCTACGGGCTGGAGGTGTTGTATCTGGAAGCCGGAGATGACGCCTTGGTCAGGCGTTTTTCCCAGACCAGGCGCAGTCACCCTCTGGCTCCGGATTCGGTGCTTGCCGGTATCAGGCTGGAGCGGGAATTGCTTGCCTCCATTCGCAGCCGGGCGGATCAAATAGTCGACACCAGCCGGTTTAATGTCCACGAATTGCGCCGGAATATTGCCGACCTTTTTTCCCAGACCGTCCCTGTGGCCCGTATGTATTTAAATTTCATCTCTTTTGGCTTCAAATACGGCCTGCCTCTGGAAGCCGATCTGGTCTGGGACGCGCGTTTTTTGCCCAATCCCTATTTCGTGGAACACTTGAGCATGCTCACCGGCAAGGATCAATCGGTGATTGACTATATATTTAGCGTGCCCGTGGCCAATGAATTTGCCGTCAGATTAAAGGAAATGCTGGAGTTTTTATTGCCCCAGTATCATAAGGAAGGTAAATCGCAAATAACTGCGGCCATTGGCTGCACCGGAGGCAAACACCGGTCGGTGGCCCTGGTGGGCTGGCTGGCGCAACATTTGTCCGCGCCCGACTGCCGGATAAATATCCGGCACCGGGATATAGCTTTGGGATAATATTTTATGATAGGCATATTAGTAATCACCCATGCCAAATTGGGCCGGGAACTGGTGAACGCCGCGGAATTTATTCTGGGTAAAATCGAGAACACGGGAACGCTCTCCGTGGAAGGCAGCATTGAACTGGACTATCTGCGCCGGAACATGGAAAACAGCATCGACAGTTTGCAAAAAGGCAAAGGAGTATTGATTCTGACCGATATGTTCGGAGGCACCCCCAACAATATTGCCCTGGCATTTTTAGAAGCGGGCAAGGTGGAAGTGGTAACCGGAGTCAATCTGCCCATGTTGGTCAAAGCCGCCACCGCCAGGGCTAAAAATGATCTCACCAATCTGGCCCGCATGGTGGGGCAGACCGGACGCGGGGCCATATCGGTAGCGGGAGAAATCCTTGCCTCCTGAGGCCAGGATAATAAAACTCGGCGCCAGTATGATAGAGGATATTCTGGCTATTGAGCGGGTTAGTTTTTCCTCTCCCTGGCCGAGGGAAATTTTTGCGGCGGAACTGGGCCACAGTCACAGTCTGGCCTTGGGGGCGGATTGGGAAGGCAGGGGAGGGTGTTTGGCCGCTTACATTTTTTTGTGGCTCATCGCGGACGAGGCCCAGATCCACACCGTGGCCGTTCATCCTGCCCTGCGGGGAAAGGGAGTGGCTTCATATCTTTTGAAGTTTTCTCTGCGCTGCGCCCGTTTCCGGGGCGCTCGCTGGGCCAGCCTGGAAGTGCGCGGCAGCAACAGCGCCGCCCGCCGTCTCTACGAAAAGCTCGGCTTTAAATTGGTGGGCCGAAGGCCCGCTTATTACCGTGATCCCAGTGAAGACGCCCTTTTGATGAACGGCTGCCTCGGGAAAATGTAATCCTCCGGCCGGTACTGCCGGCCGGACGCCGGATGATGGACTTATGGACTTTTCCCTGTATAATATTAAGAAGGAATTTCATAAATGACTTCTAACGCTGGACAGCATGTCCGGGGCGCCGCTTTTAGCGGCGGGAACGAGACCAAAACTTCAGTTTTGGGGCGATGTGATCCTCATAAATCACCTTTCAGGTTAAGCCGCTTTAAGCGTGTTAATACTTAAAGGTAACCTAAAGTGAATTTAACCGGTTTGATGGGCGGCAGTGTAAAAAATCTATGGCGGAAGATATAAGCAAAGTTATTTTAGTTTCTCTGGAGGCGGAAGACCCTAATATTTTACGTGCCGCCTGCATAATGGCCGGAAACTTTAAATTGACCCAGGCGGAACGCGGCCTGCTTAAGGCCCTGACCCACAAGGCCTGGCAGGTGCAGATGGAAGCGGCGCGCGCTTTGGGGCGTTTGGGGGCGCAAAGCGCTTTGCCCTATTTGCGGCGGATGCTTAAAGTCAGTGATGCTGATATCCGCCAGAAAATTCTTACCGGCGCCGCCGGGGCCAAAGGAGCGGGCGCGGAAGGTGATGAGCTTAATCCGGAGGTGCGCCGGGCCTGCGCTATTGCCATTAACAGCCTTAACCACAAAATAGCTCAGGATGCTTTATTGAGCGCTTTAGATTCGGATCAGCCCACTTTACTCAGCGCGGCTCTGGCCGGATTGGCCAATCTGGAGTGTCTGGAGGCGGGTGAACGTATGATTGCCCTTTTGGACAATCCTGATCCGGCCTTGCGCCGCGCCGCCGCCGCCAGTCTGGGCAAATTGAGAGATGATAAAGCAATCGATAAACTGATAGCTCTGCTTGCGGATCAGGACCCGGAAGTGAGGAAAGAGGCTATAATTGCCTTGAACCATCTCAAAAATAAAAAATCCCTGCCCCATATCGCCCGGACCATGGATGACAGCAGCCCAGAAGTGCGCCGAGTCTGCGCCATTGCCTTGGGGAATGCTCAAACTAAAGAAATACAAATAGTTCAGCCTTTATTAAGAGGACTTGACGACCGCGAGGCAAGTGTGCGTCAGGCCTGCTTAAGTTCTCTGGCCAATCTTAAAGTGGGCGGGGCTTTGGAAGCCTCCTGCGCTTTGCTGGCCGACAGCCATGATGAGGTGGCCCGGCAGGCGGCTATGACCGTAGTGGTGCTTTCTCAATACCGGGAACGGCCGGATTATGAAAAGGATTTTTAAAAGTCATTTATGAAGTGACTTCTGACGCCGCCAAGCCTGCGGGGGCGGCCTTTGCCTAGCTGGAGGCGGGAACGAACCCCCAGCCAGCCAAAATAAATTTTAGAGGGTATACAATATGGCGGAATTGCAAGTTGGTTTAAAGCACAGGGAAAGCATAAAAATTGATCAGAGTTTACTAGTCCCCGCTTTGCCCCCGATTTTTTCCGGCATGGATGATATGCCCCCGGTATTTGCCACTTGTTACCTGGTGTCATTTACGGAATGGACCTGTATTCAGGCCCTCAAACCCTATTATCTGCCCGGCCAGCGCAGCGTGGGCACCTACCTCAGCATTAATCATACTGCCGCCAGCACTCCTGGCATGACCGTGACCATAGAAGTTGAGCTGGTGGAACTCAAAGGCAGGCTGATGCAGTTTAAAGTCACTGCCCGCGATGATAAAGATATCATCTCGGAGGGGACGCATGGCAGGGCTTTGATAGACTTGGCCCAATTCATGGCTAAAGTGGCGGAAAAGGCGGCCGGGATACAGTCTTAGTCAGTCCCTCTGAGATAAAAGGATAAAAACTATGACTCAGGAAGCGACTTTAAAAAAAGCGGCTGATATTTTGCGCAACACCAGGCATGCCGTGGCTTTGACGGGGGCCGGCGTCAGTGTGGCCAGCGGCATACCCGCTTTCCGGGGCAGCCAGGGGCTGTGGGAAAAATGGGATCCCCGTATTTTTGAAATAAGTTTTTTTCGCCAGGATCCGGTTCAAGGCTGGACTCTCCTCCTGGAACTGGACAAACTTATGATGGCGGCCCGGCCCAATGAGGGGCATAACGCTCTGGCCGAGCTGGAGCGGATGGGTATTGTAACCGCGGTTATCACCCAGAATATTGACGGCTTGCATCAGGAGGCGGGAAGCCGCGATGTGGTGGAATTTCACGGTTCCAGCCGGCGTATGCGCTGTATGCAATGCGGCCGGACCTGGGCGCGGGAAGAGATATCCCTGGACAGCCTGCCTCCCCGCTGTGGCTGCAGCGGCCTGATCAAGCCGGATGTGGTCTTTTTTGGCGAAGCCATTCCCGAGCAAGCCGGTATCAGCGCCTACGGCGCCTGTAATGCCTGTGAAGTCATGCTGGTGGTGGGCACTTCCGCGGTAGTGGCGCCGGCTTCCCACCTGCCGGTCATTGCCAAACAGGCCGGAGCTAAAATCATTGAAATCAATATGGAACCCAGCGCCCTGGGAAGTTTGTCGGACTTCGTCATTTTGGGAGAAGCCAGCGCCATTCTGCCCCAACTGGTGGAAGCGGTTAAAAAACCGGCTTGACAGGCGGCTTAGGTTGGGGTAATAAAGTCACGGTTGCCGTTGGCGATGCCAACCGGAGAGGAAGGATGCTTGGGCATTGTTCGTCCGCCGGAAGGGTTGCCGTCAGGAGAGATGACCGAGTGGCCGAAGGTGCACGACTGGAAATCGTGTGTACGTCACAAGCGTACCGAGGGTTCGAATCCCTCTCTCTCCGCCAACTGTACAAGACATTAAGGGACATAAGCAGACTAACCGCTTGTGTCCCTTGGTTATTTTAAATCATTGGTGTAGCGCGACACCTCAAATGAAACTTTTGCGACAATTCAAAATTTGCCCGGTTTGCACACCTTTGGCGATAGCTTGGCTGACGCCATCTATATGGCCCAGGACGCAATTGAAATGTGGTTGTGGGATGCGGAAAACAAACATGAATCCATACCTCAAGCATCCAGTCTGGAAGATATTTTACGGAGATATCCTCCCGGAAACGGTTTTGTCAGCATGGTAGCCGCCGATACGGATGAATACCGCCGCCGCAATGACAAGAGGGCGATCAAAAAAACTCTGTCCATTCCCGCCTGGCTTAACTATCAGGCAGAAAAAGCCAACGCCCCGTTTTCTCAAATCTTGCAGAATGGCCTCAAAAAATATCTGCACGAGCTTGACTGACTATCAAGGCATATACTACTTCCGCATGGTCATATCTAGCATGGCAAAGAAAAATATAACACATATATACTTGACTTTTTATCACACAGTAAGGAGAAATATTGGCATAGATGCTTCACTATGAAAAATGGGAGGTGAATCCGTTGCTCAAGAACAGGTCGCTTACCCCTGTGCTTAAATGGGCTGGCGGCAAGCGCCGGTTGCTGGGTTCGTTAATCCCGCTGCTTCCCCAAAGAATTACCGCGTATTGTGAACCCTTTGCCGGTGGGGGCGCTTTGCTGTTTCAGTTGCAGCCTGCGACCGCCTTCGTTAATGACATAAATGCCGAGTTGACAGGCGTATATGAAGTTATCAAATCTGACGTCGAGGCGCTTATAACCGCCTTACAGGACTTCACCAATGAAGCCGGCGCGTTTTATTCAGTCAGGGACTGGGACAGAGACAAAGAAAAGTATGCTTCCTTGTCAGCCGTTAAAAAGGCTGCCCGGATCCTTTATTTGAACAAGACTTGCTATAACGGTTTATTTCGCGTCAACAACGCCGGTGAATTCAATTCGCCCTTCGGCAATTACCGCAAGCCCAATATTGTAAACGCCCCGGCGCTTCGGGCGGTCAGCGCTTACTTGAATACTGCCGCTGTTAAATTAACCTCGCTGGACTATGCGGAAGTTTTAAAAAATTTGCCTCAAGATGCTTTTGTATACCTTGATCCGCCTTATGACCCGGTTTCCGATACTTCCAGCTTTACGGGATACGCCAAGGGAGGGTTTACAAGAGATGACCAGATCCGTCTGCGCCAATCGTGCGATGAATTGAATTCAAGAGGGCTTAAGTTCATGCTATCCAACGCCGCGACCGATTTCATCAAAGAACAATACGCCGCCTATCATATAAGTATTGTTCAGGCTCAAAGAACTATCAACTCCGACTCCGCAAAACGGGGGGGAGTTGAGGAAGTGGTGGTGAGAAATTATAAGTAGCGCGTTTACGCGCATTAGCCGCTGACGCCCAAAAAGCCGGCCTGACCCATACCCAACTTAATCGGCGCCGGTTATGTTAACGGGCCCGGTATCGTAGACAATTCTTCCCCAGTGATACATCTGCCCCGGCTTGATGACCGCGGGCAATGGGTTGGGTCCGTTTTCAATAAAAGGCTTGTAGGCGTCGACGGCCAGTTGGGTGCAGTAAAAACGGTTGGGGCTGTTTATTCCCACCAGACCGGTGTAATTGTATCCTTGGCCCAGCCAGCCCCGCGCCCGTTCCACCGCCGGGCCGCGGCTCTGTTGGGTGGCCCAGGCAGGCTCAATAATCATCAGCCGCTGCGATCTGGACATGAATTCCTCCAGGGTGCTGGTGTGTACGCCATTGCTGTCTGATTCCAGCACCTCTTCATTAAGGGCGTCAAAGATAGCCGCGTGGGACAAAGGCATGTTGGTGACGCTGGCGATAAAATTGTCGGGCATATGAATGCCCCGCACCACCAGCCAGTCGCCGTGCTGCAGGCGGCGGCGCACGGCGGCTATATCACGGGGATCGTTCAGAGTGAATTCCGGATCGGCAATGATGTTGACCGCGCGGTGACTGTAAGCAAAAGCGCCGGCAGCCAGGGCCCCAGCCGCGGCGGCGCAAATAAAAATATATTTTTTGCCTATTTTAATTTTCATTGGCTTGCTCCCAAAACTGTGGCCAGAATTTGTCTGGCCGCGTCAGGCTTGCCCAGAGCGGCGGCATTGGCCGCCAGTTCGCTTAACAGGCCTTTTTCCCGCAGCAGGCGTTCTATGCGCCACATCAGGCCGCTGGCGTCCGGCGCTTTAAGCGCGGCCCGGTTTTCCAGCAAGTAGTCGGCATTGTACTCTTCCTGCCCGGGTATGGGCGAATAAATCAGCATGGGCTTGCCCATGGCCAGACACTCCACCGTGGTGAGTCCGCCGGGCTTGGTTATAACCAGATCGCAGAGCGAAAGCAACTCCGCCACTTCATTGGTAAAGCCCAGGGGCAGCAGGTTGGTTCCATAATCCATGGCTCGCATCTGGCCCAACAGCTTATTGTTGTTGCCGCACAGCACCACCAGTTGCGGGCCTTTGGGCAGGCCCATGATCTGTCCGGCCAGGTTTTGCATGTCGCCTATGCCGGCGCCGCCGCCCATCAGCAAAAAGCAGAGTTTGTCAGGGTCCAGGGAAAATTTACCGGCTGCCTGGCGGCGGGCTGCGGCCGGCTCAGCCGGCGGGCTGAAAGACGGCAGCACCGGAATGCCGGAACAATAAATATTGGCGTCCGCCAGGCCGCGTTGGCGCATCCGCCATTCATTTTCAACCGTAGCGGTAAAATAGCCGTCCATGCCTTCTTCCAGCCAGAATCTGTGGGCCACAAAGTCGGTTATACAGCTCCACAGAGGAAGGCTTATCCTTTTTTTGCGTTTCCAGCGGGCCAGCACTTGCTGGGGCATGAAATGGGTGCAGATTATATAGTCCGGAGCATAATTGCCGAGTACACGGCGCAGTTGATGATTACAGGCAGACTCCAGCTTACGCCGCATTTTTTCAAAAAAGCCGCCGGCTTTGCTGTTGTCAAAATGGTTGTAAATATATGCCCATACTTCAGGGTGATTTTGCACCAGCTTGAGATACATGTCTTTATAGGCTTTGCGGAACAGAGCCGGGGTCAGGGTGAGCAGATCTATGTGCCGCGCCTCATGTTCCGGGAACCACTGCTCAACTCCGGCAGCCAGGGCCTCGGCCGCGCGGGCGTGGCCGTGTCCAACGGAAACACTTAATATTAATAAACGCTTGGATTCCATGGGCTTTATTTTCTCGTTGCTTTGGTCTCATATTTATTTTGGGGTGGCGGCACAGGCATGCTTCAGCACGCTGTTTAACGCCGGAGGCTCTTCTGCCAATTTGAATTGTATATCCGCTTCCCGGCAGATGCAAAGGAATAAAAGGCCGCAGGAGCCGGTCTGCCGGCGGCATGGCGCTTAAAGCCGCCTAAGAGGTATTCCCCAAAATTCGGACAGTTTTGTAAGCTTATTTGCATGAATTGTCACTTCGCCTCCCGACGCCGAAGCCCGCGCTTTGGCGGCCCGGGAACGGCTGCTAAAAATATGCGGTTTGTACATTGTTAACGGCGTGGATGTAAAATTAGCTCTGAACAATG
>JAIRYI010000047.1 GCA_031267815.1 Desulfarculales bacterium
ATCCACTGAAACCTTGAAGTTGATGCGGACAGGCGATTTATCGCGGGGAACATCTCCCAAAAATGGCATATGGTCTTCTCCTTTTATTCAACAGGGACATGTATTTTAATATCTTGAGCGGGACTGACGTATGGTAAACTGGGAGAGGGCCAATGTGTTGGAAGACGATAAGCCATGTCATAGACAGGACTTGTGCCAAGGCATTCACCAGTTTTTACACTATAAACTTTTGAAAAAATTGGGTCATCAAAGAACCATGCATACGGACTATATCGCGGATCATATTGCTCTAATCTGTACTGCCCGTCAGGACTAAGGTATTCAGTTATTTTTTCCGGAACGCCATAAATTAGGAACGGCCATGCCACATACAGAGAGATGGAAACTATTATCAGTGATATTACAAGGGATCTTCTGTTCATGGTGCACTCATGCGATTTTGGGCGGAACAGGCCGGTCTAAATACAATTCAATTTTTTTCTTGCTTTTTCCCAATGAAAGATGAGTTCTGCCAGAAGCGTCCGTGTTCCCAGAAACACCAGAGCCGCCTTCCACAAGGATATGATATGGGATGCCTGTCAACGGCAAGCCCTCCCACATAATTTGAAAGTCTTCAGCATATCTTTGGGAATCCGGCGGCAATACCAAAGAGCCGCCGGGGATGTTACCCAATCTGTTGCGCGCAATCAGTTTTGCTCCACAGGAAACCAAATCGCCGTCACAAGCAATTTGCGCCCCGTAGTCAAAGGCGGTTGGAGCGCCGGTAATGATAGTATGCGTACCCTTGCATTTTGGACACGATACTTGATCACCGACCCTTGCTATGGGTATCCCTTCGTAAAAAGTATTGGCGGAAGCTGTTATAACCTTGCCCCCATGTGTGGTCGGGTCGTCTAATCGAACGACCTCACCTTTACCCTCTATTGTCCAGACCATGGCAAACCCCCTTGTAGAGACTTCTGCAAATTGCCGTCTGTGGCTAAGCTCGAAGCCTGTTGCATTTCCTTAAGCCTCTGTTACGCCTTGTTATTTAAGAATTTCAGAACTTCACGCATAAAGGCGGGCATATCGGAGGGGCGGCGGCTGGTTATAAGATTACCGGCCACCACCACTTCTTTATCCTGCCACAACCCGCCGGCGTGGAGCATGTCGTCTTTGATGTTGGGCACGCTGGTCATTTCGCGTCCATTTATGATCTGAGCCGAGGCAAGCATCCAGCCGCCGTGACATATCGCGGCCACCAGTTTGCCTTGCCGGTCGAGCTGCCGGACCAAAGTCACCATGGCCCGGTTGACCCGCATATAATCAGGAGCAAAACCTCCGGGAATAATGACTCCGTCCAGACCGGAGGCCTTGACTTGGCTCACCGCTTTATCCGCCGCTATGGTCAGACCGGCTTTACTGTGATATTCTTCTTTCCGGGGGCCGACGACAACTGCCCCCACCCCCGCTTCCAGCAGGCGGTAATAGGGGTAGATCACTTCAAACTCATTAAACATGTTTTCAATTAAGAGCGCTATTTGCAAATTGTTTTTCATGACGGTCAGGCCTCCTGTCAGAGCTAATTGACTTGGATCTCGTGTTAATAAATTTAATACCCAGGCGTGATTTTAGCAAAATATAAATACGCCCCGCGGGGCGGCCGGCGCTATGTTCTCTTTCATGGGCTAAGAGGAAACGATGGAAGATAAAGACAATCTGGCCATAAATACTATTCGGTTTTTGGCGGTGGATATGGTGGAAAAGGCAGGTAGCGGCCATCCCGGGCTGCCTTTGGGCGCGGCCGCGCCGGCTTATGTCCTCTGGCGCCGGATAATGAAATTCAATCCTGCGGATCCGGGCTGGAGCAACCGCGATCGGTTCATCCTCTCTCCCGGTCATGGTTCGGCGTTGCTTTATGCCCTGTTATACACGCATGGCTATGGCCTGACTCTGGATGATTTAAAAGCCTTCCGCCAATTGGACAGCCTGACCCCAGGACACCCGGAAACGGAAATTACCCCCGGAGTGGACGCCAGCACCGGCCCCTTGGGTCACGGTCTGGCCATGGGAGTGGGCATGGCTTTAGCGCAGCGTTTTCAGGCCAGCCGTTTCAACCGGCCCGGATTCCCGGTTGTGGATCATTATATTTATGCCCTGGTCTCAGACGGGGATTTAATGGAGGGGGTGGCCGCTGAAGCCGTATCTCTGGCCGGCACGCTCAAATTGGGCCGGATTGTTTACCTCTACGACTCCAATGACATTTCCATTGAAGGCTCGACGGATCTGAGTTTTGACGAAGATGTAGCCGGCCATTTCATCGCCTGCGGCTGGCAGGTACTCAAGGTGGAAGACAGTGAAGACCTGGCCGCTCTGGAAGCGGCGCTCCGTCAGGCCAGAGCCAATCTCGGCCAGCCCAGCCTGGTTATTGTCAAGACCCATATCGGTCGGGGCAGCCCCAAACAGGACAGCCCGGCCGCTCACGGCGAGCCTTTGGGCAGCCAGGCCTGGGCCGCTACCCGGGTTTATTACAACTGGCCCGGCCAGCCTTTTTATCTGCCGCCGGAAATTACTCAATGGATAAGCTCCAGCCGGGATCAAGGTCAGGCCGCCCAGAAAGCCTGGCAGGATATGTTCGGCCGCTATGCTGACAGTTATCCGGAATTAGCCCGGCAGTACAAAGATGAGCTTAAAGGCGCGCTGCCCGGAGACGCCTTTGCCAATATGCCGGAATTCAGTCAACCGGTGGCCACGCGCAGCGCTTCGGGACGGATTATCAACGCTCTGGCCGCCAACCTGCCCAACCTGGTGGGCGGATCGGCGGATCTGGCTCCTTCCAATAAAACTGTTATTGAAAACGGCGGCGATATGAATCAGGAAGGCCCCGGTTGCGGACGTAATATTCATTTCGGGGTGAGGGAACACGCCATGGGCGCGATAATAAACGGTATGGCTTTGTACGGAGGCCTGCTGCCCTATGCCGCCACTTTTTTTTCTTTCTCGGATTTTCTGCGCCCGGCCTTGCGGATGGCCGCTCTTATGAAGACTAAAAGTATTTTTGTCTTTACCCATGACAGCCTGGCGGTAGGCGAAGACGGTCCCACCCATCAGCCGGTGGAACAACTGATGTCTTTGCGCCTTATCCCCGGACTTACGGTGCTGCGCCCAGCCGACGCCTGGGAAACTCTGGCCGCCTGGCAACTGATTCTGAGACGGCCCGGCCCCTGTGTTCTGGTCCTCAGCCGCCAGGATTTGCCTTTGCTGCCGGAAAAACATCCGGCGCTGGAATACGGAGGCTACGTGCTGTCCCCGGAAGAAGCGCCTTTGACAGGAATCATCGCGGCCAGCGGCTCGGAAGCGCATCTCGCCCTGGCGGTCAAAGAAAAGATGGGAGACAAAGGCCGGGGATTCCGGGTGGCGTCCATGCCCTGTTGGGAACTTTTCGCGGCTCAGACGGAAGAATACCGGAACCTGACAATACCGCCCTGGAGAGCCGGAGACGGTTTGTGGCGAGTGAGCATTGAGGCGGGGGTTAGTCTGGGCTGGGAGCGCTGGCTGGGGCCAGCGGGGGAACGCACTCTGCTTTTGGGAACGGACAGATTTGGCTTGTCAGGACCGGGCGGACAGGTAATGTACCGTTTTGGCTTCAACGCGGAAAAAATTGCGCGGCGCATACTGGCAGACATGTGACTTACCACAAGGGAAGCACCCCGTCATTTATACAGATCGGCGGCGCAGACAGAGCGCCCGCCCTATGTAAACGGTTTATGAGCCTTGGAATGCAAAATGTTTTGACTCGCCTCAAGCGGCTTGTCGATGAATTCTCTAAGGGGTGAGGTGCGTCTTATGGTCAGCAGCGGATTGCCCCCTGAATTGAAAAGACTGGCTTCGGTTTACGGTTTCATCAATCCGGCCCATTTTCAGGAATTGGGCATTGATCCGGAAGATGTGCCTTTGGGATCATTCCCGGCCCATAGCCATCCATCCTTTATCCCGGACCGTTTCGGCGGCAATGCCTATGGCCTGGGTGTTTATGAATCCAGCCTGCTGAATGACCAGGAGGCGGAACTTCTGGAAACTCTGGATCTGGGCGACTGTTCCAAGGTCAAAAATCATTACCGCCATTTAAACACCATATTGAAACGCCTGGGCCTGCTTATCCGCTTCACTTCTCTCGGCAGCCCCTTTTATCTCATTCCCCGGCAATATGTCATTCACTTTTCAACTGAAATTCAAGCCAAGGTTGACTGGATAGCGCTGGAACTTAAAGGGATTCTAACTCAGGAACACCCCCGGGTCGGCCTGTGCGGCAATTATACGGATTTGCTTCTGGGTGAATTACAGGCCAGACTGCCCGCCTTTGATTTTCACTGTCTGCTCAGCCTGGATGATTTCCGCTCTCAAGAACAGCTTTCTCAGGCTGTCATTTTTCTGGATCCCCCTTACCGGCTGGAATTTCTGACCCGGACGCTGCCCGGCCTGTCATCCGCTCATACAGAGATCAGGGATGACGCGGCGGTATTCATGGCCGGACTGACCGGTGATATTCTGAGCGCGGACGGTAAGATCTTCATAGTTTGCGATATTCCCAACCTCTCCGCTAGCGCCTGGGATATAGAGGTCCAATTTTCCCGCCAGGACGAATTCAAGCGCTTTTTGCTTTTTTCCCATATATACCGCACCAAACGACGCTATCACAGCCGGGACAGCTTGAAGTTGTCCATTGACAGTGAGGATTTTTATACTTTTCTAATTGCTCACGGCCTTTATCATGAAATGCTGGAAAGCATGCTCAACGGCCGGACCCTGCCTCAGGTCACCCCTCCGGAGATAGACTCTCTGCCTTATCAGGACATGGTCATGCCTTTGTCTTTAAACAGCGGGGAAGAACAGCGCGGTTATTGGGCCAGGGCTTTGTCTCCCTATTTTGATATCCGCCAATTGGAAAATATCCTGCCTCCGAATCTGGCCAACGCCTGGCAGGAGAGCTACGGTCTTAAGGAACAGATAATATTGCAGACCATGCTGGTGGGCCGGGCCGTGAAAAAAACAAAACCGCTGTTATACCGGGATCTGGTTTCCCACCCCCGCCTGGTCTTTTTGACCGGCTGCCCGCAAAATTTGCTGGCGCCTTATAAAAATACCTTCAGCTATCTTCTGCGCACCCTGCAGGCGGTGCGGGATATAACGGAAAAACGTTTCATGGGGCTGCCCGTTTACCATGAGGCTATTTTGAGCGGAGCGCTGCAGAGTTCCAGCCCGGCTGTGCGCGACGCCTGGCGCCTGGTTGCCATGACGGACGAGTTGCGCCGTACGGAAGCCAAACTCAATCCTCAGCATATTTTGGGATCTGATACCCTGGTGCTGGAAAACCTGGAAAAATTGGCCATGCTGGGGCTGGACGAAGGGGTCTTAAGCCAGATTTATCTTACTGTGGTGGGGCACTCCACTCTGGCCCGGGTGTGTTTTGGCAAATTTCCGGAAAATTCCCTGGCCCCTCTGGCTGACGCCGGCAATTATGCCAGCCTGGAAGAAGCCATCAGCGTCATTGTCTTATGCCGCCTGTTCTCTCTGGCCGAGATATCCACCTCCAGCACCCAGCCTTCCCCGCATCCAAAATTGCTGGAAGAATTTTTTACCTTGGGACAGACGGCAATCCGGGTGGCCATAGATCCTTATTCACAGTGGGATGACGTGGAAAGAGAAAGAGAATCAGCCGTGGGAGGGCTGAGGGGCAGGGTTATCCGTAAGATGCTTACTCTGCTCAAACTTTTTGATTTTCTCGACAACTGGCCGCAACTGATTGGCGCCGGATCATTTCAAATAGAAGTTTTGAGTGATTTTAATCCGGAAAAAAGGGAAAAAGCGGAACAATTGCTTGCTCTTTATCATCATATCAAGCAATTGCTGGATACTTTTTACGAGGGCGATACTTTATCACGGCCTTATTTTTTCCGCGCCTTCCTCAACTGCCGCCTTCACGGCGCCTCCCGCCTGTTGCCTTATCTGGGGCCGCGGGCGGCTTTTAATCTTTTGTGGATATGCGTCCATGTCACCGGAGTGCAGGTCATAAATCTTAATATGCTGCCCAACCCGCATAATCCCGGATATGAAACTTCGCTGTCCAAAATGCGCGGCAAACTGGAAACCCTGGCTTTGCATAATATGAGTCCGGATCGCCTTAACGCCATCCGCCAGGAACTGTTGCGGCAAAGACAGGTTTATCTCTATGATACGGGAATTTATCTGCGCCTGGAAGATGAGTCTTCCGTGCTTATACCCCGATTTTTGGATTTGGAGCAGACCACCCTCAATTTAGTTGCGGAGACGGAAAAAACCCTTGCTCAGCCGCTGGAAAAGCTGACCAGCAAAAAGCTTGCCTTTTTTGAACAAACCATATCCGCGCTGGAACAATATTTCACCTCGGCGCCCAATTTGTCTTCACTGGCTGATTTTCAAATTTGCCGGGAAAAATTTTTCCATTATCTGCTTGACCAGATCTTTGATTATTCCATGTTTTCGGAACGGCTGCAGCGCTTGAACTTCCACTGTCCCCATTTGCTCGGCCGCCTGTTGCTGTCCTCATCTTCCGGCCAATTGGAACTGGCCGCGCTGATTGCGGGCAAATTTAACTCCCTGCTGGCAAATGAACTGAAACTGTTCCAGAACATGCAGTCCAGCTACGAAGCCGCGCTATTGGAATTCGGACCCAATGCCACCGGGATTGTCGGGGTCTCCAGCAATCAGTTTGAATATATGGCCGAAAGATTGCGTATAGCCTTGCGTTCCAGCCCGGATCTGGCCCAGCCTCTGCTCTGGGCCATTCTTTTGATGGGACACGCGTTGCCCTGCTCAGTGTATGACCGCCTTAAACAGATCTATTCCTGTAAAAGCGTCATCCCGCAAAACATATTATCCGATCATAATTTGCATTTTCTGCTGAATTTTTTCAAATTACCCTGTCATATCATTACCGGCGAGGCCCCGCTATCCATGATAAAGCCGTTTTTAGAAGAAAAATCGGCGGATTTGCTGGCTGCTGTGTTTATATTGTCTATTCTTCATAGCGCGGTTACCAGAGGAGAAAATTTTTTAACCGAGGATATGCTGGACAAATTCCTTGATTTATGGGCCACGGTGGAAAACTGCCGCCAGAGAACCATCAGCGCCGATTACGCCGCCTGGCTGGAAATTGAACGCGTTAGCCTCATCCACGATGCCTTGCAGCGCTATTTAACCGGCATGGACGGTTACAGCAGCGTCCCCGATGAGTACGAATTCAAGGAAATAATTGTCACTTCGCCTCCCGACGCCGAAGCCCGCGCTTTGGCGGCCCGGGAACGGCTGCTAAAAATATGCGGTTTGTACATTGTTAACGGCGTGGATGTAAAATTAGCTCTGAACAATG
>JAIRYI010000062.1 GCA_031267815.1 Desulfarculales bacterium
GATGGAAAATCGCGTGAATTTTCACGACCTTCCCGTCATTGCGAGTGGCACGCGTAAGCGTTTGATGCAATCCAGAAGCGGGCTGAATTATGCAGTTAAGCGAATTAATCAGCGCTTCCTTAAGTTTTTTATCAGAATTTAACATTAAGGAAGGAACCTGCCAGCAGGGCAAAGAAAAGTATAACTTTTGCTTTGCGTTTCTTAACAATGTTGCATGGTATCTGAGGCAAATAACAGTCGGGATAATTAATATTAATATGGATATTTATGGGCAGGTAATTATTCTGGGCGCGTTGCAGGGGCTGACGGAGTTTTTTCCGGTGAGTTCATCCGGTCACCTGATGCTGGCCCAGCATTTTATGGGAATGCGAGGGGCCGGAGTATTTTTGGATCTGATTTTACATGTCGGCACTCTTGGGGCGGTGCTTTTGTTTTTGCGCCGGGAAATATGGCTGATTCTGTACAGTATATGGGCGGGAGGCGAAGAAGGAAGGAAGGGGCGCAGGCTGTTGTTATTACTGATAGTAGCCAGTTTGCCCACCGCTTTGCTTGGCCTTGCTTTCCGTTCTGTTTTTATAAGTATGTTCCATTCTGTTGCGGTGGTGGGTTCAGCGCTTGTTTTAACCGCGTTGTTGCTGCTGCTGACCAGACTGTGCCCGAGTAAAAAAAATCTGGACATAGACGCCGTGCCCTGGCGGCTGGCTCTGCTGGTTGGCGTGGCGCAGGGATTGGCCATTACCCCCGGCCTGAGCCGCTCGGGCGCCACCATCAGTGTGGCTCTGCTTTTGGGAGTTAACCGGGATTTGGCGTTCAGGTTTTCGTTCCTGCTTTCCATTCCCGCCATTATAGGGGCGGTTGCCCTGGAAAGCGCGAATCTGGGAGATATATCAGCCGGCGCTGACGGCATGACGGCCGGCGCTTTGTTTTTAGGCGCGCTTGTGGCGGGGTTATGCGGCCTCGGCGCTTTAAGCCTCTTGAACCGTTTAATAAAAAAAGATTGCCTGTACGGCTTCTTCCCCTATTGCCTGATTTTAGGGCTAATTGCCCTTATCGCCGGTTAATTTCGGCGCGGGGATGGCTGTCTCTCTCAACTTTCGGTTGAGGGCGGCGGGAACGAGCCTAAAACTTCAGCTTTGGGGCGATGTGAGCCTCATAAATCACCTGAAAGGTGATTTATGAAATGAATTCTAGTAATATAAATATGAAACTTGTTGCAAATTGCCGTCCATGGCAATCTGCAAAAGTTTATATAAATAATAAAAGTATAGGAACAGGAACAAGAGATGGAAATACTTACCCCCTTACGGCTGGAACCGGTTGTTTTGCCTAAAGTATGGGGAGGGGAAAAGCTGTGGGGTCCTTTGGCGGACTGCTTTACGGTGCTGCCCGGAGTGGGGGAAATATGGCTGGCCAGCGGCCGCGAAGTGGTTAACAGAGTGGCCGAAGGACCGTTAGCCGGTATTGGATTGGATGAATTGTCCAATACTTACGGCCGGCGTTTGTTGGGCGGGTCCCATAGGGAATTCCCTCTCATTTTAAAATTGCTCAATGTGGGAGACTGGCTTAGTGTTAAGGTGAGCGGCGACAGCCCCGGGGTCTGCCATGATGATTTGGGGGAAGTGTGGCATGTGTTGCATGCTGAACACTCCAATACGGAAATAGTTATGGGTCTGAAAACTGACGCCGGGCTTGAGGAGCTGGAAGCGGCGGTGGCCAGGGGATATTTTACGGATCTCCTTTCCAAAGTTCCGGCCGCTCCGGGGAATACTTTTTTCGTGCCTGCCGGCACCATGCATACGGTAGGCCCCGGTCTGTTGATTTTCGGCTTACAGCAGCCGTCTGGCCTGGCCTACCGTTTCCATGACTGGAACCGGCCTGATATCAACGGCGCCATGCGCCAGTTGGATTATGAAAGAGCTTTGCAGGCCTTGACCTTAAGAGGGCATGCTCCCTATGAACCGGTCAAGTCCCTGGAAGTGTACGGCGCTCCTAACCGCATTTGCCTCCTGCTGGAGACAGAATCGTTTGCTCTTTTAAAAGTTGACGTCACCCAGACCTACCGTCCGTGGTGGGGAGGAGCCAAGTTACGGGTATTATTTGTGTTGCAAGGCCAAGGAACGATGTCTTCTCCGGGCGGTTATTTTGCGCCCATAAATTTGAGCGCCGGGCAGGCCTGGTTGTTGCCGGCCATGCTGCCCACCCCCTTGTTGACTCCCCGCAGCGGCGGGTTATCGATATTGGAATCTCTCGCCTGAATTAAAAAATAAACTGTTGCAGGAGGTATTCATGCATCCGGGAATTTTTCGCGAATATGATATCAGAGGTCTGGTTGATAAAGAAATCACCGATGATGATGTATTATTGCTGGGCCGTACAATCGGCACTTATATGGAACAGCGCGGAGTTAAAAGAATCACCGTAGGCCGCGACTGCCGTTTAAGCTCGGATCATTACCGGGACCTTCTGCTGGAAGGCCTGCTGTCGACAGGGCGTCAGGTGATTGATATAGGCATATGTCCTTCTCCGCTTCTGTATTTTTCCGTATGGCATTATAAAACCGACGGCGCGGTTATGATAACCGCAAGTCATAATCCCAGCGACTATAACGGATTTAAAATAATGATAGGCAAGGGTACGCTGTTTGGCTCGGATATCCAGGATATCTATAAACTGAGCCAGTCCGGCCCTTTTGTTTCCGGCCGGGGCGCCGCGAGCCAGGATGAAATCATCGGGCCGTATATTGAAGAAGTAAGCGGGATTATAAAATTGGAAGGCGACCTGCATGTTGCCATAGATACGGGTAACGGCACCGCCGGTCCGGTGATAATTCCTCTGATGAAAAAGCTGGGCATTGCCGTGGAGGCCTTATACCCGGAAATGGACGGGCGTTTTCCCAACCATCCCGCCGATCCCACCGTGGAGGCCAATATCCGCGAATTGCAGCAGGCGGTGCGAAATAAAAAATTGCGGGCCGGCTTTGCCTATGACGGTGACGCCGACCGGGTGGGCATTATTGATGAAAACGGAACTCCGATTTGGGGTGATATGATTCTCACCATTTTGGCCCGATCCGTTCTGGAAAAACATCCCGGCGCCACCTTCATTGCGGAAGTGAAGTGCAGCCAGAATTTTTACGATGACGTCAAAAAACGCGGCGGCAACGCGATTATGTGGAAAGCCGGACATAGCCTTATCAAACAAAAAATGGCGGAAACCGGGGCTTTGCTTTGCGGAGAGATGAGCGGCCACATATTTTTTAAAGATCGCTGGTACGGCTTTGACGACGGCATTTATTCCAGTCTGCGTTTTGCCGAATTGCTGACCAGAAACCGCGCCCCGCTTTCCACCTGGCTTTCTGATCTACCCCCAATATACAATACTCCGGAAGTGAAACAGGCCTGTCCGGACCTGATTAAATTTAAAGTGGTGGAGAAAGTGGCCCGCGCCCTTAAAGATTATAATATTATCAGTGTAGATGGGGTGAGAATCACTTTTCCCGACGGCTGGGGGCTGGTGCGGGCCAGCAATACCGGGCCTAACCTTATTTTGCGGTTTGAAGCCAGAAGCGAGCGGCGCCTGGGGGAAATAAAAGACCTGCTTACCTCCGCGGTGAATCAGGCTATGCGGGAATGCGCTTAGTGCTGTTTGGCGGCGTCCAGAGCGTCCAATACGCCCGCAATCGCTTTTATCCCTGACTCGTCAAGCTGTTCTATCCGAGCCTTGAGTTCACGTATGGCCGGGCTGCCCTGGGCATAACCGCCCGCTTTTTGTCCGCGCAAAAGACTGTAGCCGAATTCCAGAAAAGCGTCATAGCTGGGGTAATCAAAAAATTCAGCTATCTTCCTTCTTGATATTTCCGAACCGGCATTTTTGCCCATCTTCATGGCGTCAATAGCCTGCGGACTGACGCCAATAATTCTAGCCAATTGAGATTGTCCACCCCGCCCCATTAAGTCAAGATGGTATCGCAATGCCATCCTAAATGATTCATCTAATTTATATAATTGCACATTTACATTATAAGTCATTTATTTTAAAAATATTTCAATTTATAATTGAGTTTTTCCTTGACTTATTTCAACCTTTAATTGAAAATAAAATTATATTTCTGGCCCTAAAACAGAGTCCGGATTATCGCCGCTATCGGGGAGTTAGAGCAGATAACCACGCAATCTGCTTAAACTATGACATTTTTCGTGAGTGCGGGCGTGCGGGCGTAAAAGGCGGCCTGAACAGAAGGACCAATCCAACTGCTCAGAGAAAAAATTCATTTATTTATTCATTTATTTAAAGGAGTATATCATGAAATTTCCTAGTGCGGATTTAAGCGGCAAGGTGGCATTGGTGACAGGCGGCAGCAAAGGGATTGGTTTTGGCATGGCCGAGGCTCTGGCCCATGCCGGAGCTGATCTCATTATTGCCAGCCGCAATCTGGAGCAATGCCGGATTGCCGCTGAACATATGAAGAAAATTAAGGGCAACCGGGCCATTGCCATTTCCTGTGACGTAACCTCTTCCCAATCGGTAAACAGCATGGTTGATGAGGCGGTTAAAGAATTGGGGGGAATCAACATCCTGGTCAACAATGCCGGCATGAATATAAGAAATCCGGTTGTGAAGGTTTCGGACAGCGACTGGCAGACGGTTATCAACACCAATCTAACCGGCATGTTCTACGTGGCGCGTAAAGTTGGAGACCAGATGATAAAGCAGGGCAAGAAGGGAAAGATAATTAATATTGCCTCGGTGTATTCGGCGGTGGCTTCTGAAAACGTGGTCAGCTATACCACCACCAAGAGCGCGGTGGTTAATATGACTAAAGCTATGGCGCTGGAATGGGCCAAATATGATATTAACTGCAATGCTATTTCTCCTGCCTATATTTTGACCGAACTTACCGCCAAGTTGGTCAATGACAAAGATACCTATGAGTGGATGATGCGGATGACCCCGCTGAAGCGTCTGGGTTCTCTTGAAGATCTGGCCGGCCCGGTGGTTTTCCTGGCTTCGGACTGGGCCAATTATATTACCGGCCATAATTTGTTGGTGGACGGAGGCTGGACCGCGCAATAGTTTCAGGGACTGTCCTCTGGATTAGCCTTGTCCAAGACTAATCCGGGGCGGTCCCATTCATTAAAAAATAAAAAAATATTGAGAGGAGTTTATATGAACACCGTTACCAAGCAAAGTCGTGTTGCGGTAGATCCTCAAGTCTATAAATGGATAGTGCTGGCAGGGGTTATTGCGGGGTATGTTTTTGACGCGCTTGATTTTATGGTTCTGGCTATGATAATACCCCTCGTGGTTCAAGATTGGGGCCTGTCTTTGGTGAACGCCGGCCTGCTTTCTACGGCTACTCTTTTTGGCGCGGCCGTGGGAGCTTATTCTTGGGGACCAATAGCTGATAAATTTGGAAGAAAATATGTTATCGCCGCATGCATCGCCACTTTTTCCGTAATATCTTTTTTGTGCGGCTTGGCAGATACCTGGGATCAGCTGGTGGTGCTGAGATTTTTTGCCGGAGTGGGATTGGGAGGAGAGTGGGTTATAGGCGCGGCGCTGGTCACCGAGTTTTTCCCGCCTCATCAGAGAGCCAGAGCAACCACGGCGGTCCAAATGGGTTGGCCGATAGGTTTTGCGCTGGCAATAGCCGCCAATTATATAATTACCCCTTTGTACGGCTGGCGGGCATTATTCTTCTTCGGCGCCGCCGGCATTTTTGTTGCCATATATTGCCTGATTTTTGTGCCTGAATCTCCCGCTTGGCTTAAGGCCAAAGAAAATCTCAAAAAAGGTGTTGAAGGAGTTTCCTCCGCCGTTGCCAAAGCTGCTAACTGGACGGAAATATTCAAGGGAACAAACCGCAGAGTTACATTGCTGTCCATTTGCCTGTGCGTATGCGTTTTGGTTTCCTTCTGGGGAACCGGAACTTGGATACCCGCCTTTTTGATGCAGGAACGCGGTTTGGATATCAAGGGTCTCACCTGGTTTCTGATGGGCCAGCAAGTAGCGGGCATGCTGAGTTATGTGTTATTTGGATACATTGCGGACAAAGTCGGAAGACGCGCCAGCTTGATCGCCGGCGGCCTTGCTTCAACCGTTACCGTGATCCTCTATATGTTGGCGCCGACTCCGGGTCTAATCCTGGCCGCCGGGTTATTGTGGGGATTTGCGATGCTGGGCTTCTGGGGACCGTTGCCGGCTACTATTGCCGAACAGTTCCCCACTAGTGTTCGCGGCGTCGGGGTGTCGATATCATATGCGACCGGCCGTTTAGCTTCGGCTCTGTCTCCCTTTCTGATAGGCGGACTGGGCGCCAAATTTGGCTTGGCTTTTGCCATAGGGGTGATGGCGGTGTTCTATTTGGGGGTTGCCATTTTCGGCTATTTGATGAAGGAAACCAAGGATACGATAGTGTTGGATTAAACGGCGCGCCGGTTGCCGCAAGGAGCAGGTCAATGTTTGAGATTATTTCGAAGCGGGCGCTGGCCCAGGGAACGGTGTTGAGCAACAATATCAAGGCTCCCCGTCTGGCGGCCAAGGCCAGGCCGGGG
>JAIRYI010000063.1 GCA_031267815.1 Desulfarculales bacterium
CGATAAAGGTAGTTGTTATACGGTTTTGTTCCGTTTGGGCATCATAGGCATTGGGGAAAAGCGCTCCTTGCCCGGCCACCCCCGCGCTTAAAAGGAATTTGCCGGTATGCCAGAGGTTAATGCCCATGATTATAGTGTTGATTTGGGTTTTATTAATGGCATTGACAACAGAACTGGCGCGTTCGGCGTTGTCGGGAATGAATATGGCGTCAAAATCGTATTCAGCGTTTAGTTCGCGCAGCAGAGAAACAAAATCCGTTGTATCAAGGCTGTAATATTTGGTAAAAACAACTGTACCTCCCTGAGCGGGCAGGACTGTTTCCATCAACTTGGCAAAACCTTGACCCAGATTGCTGGCAGGAGCCAGGATGACCAATTTATATTTATTTTTGTTGTTGATCAGGGCTTGAGCCAAAGTTCGCACCTGATCTTCGGGAGAGAAATAATTTTGGAATATAAATTCCTGGGGGGATTCGCTTAAAAAAGAACCTTGGCTGAGTGAAATCAGGGGAACTTGCAGGGCTTGCGCTTTTTCCGCCGCGGCCAGGCTGGTTTTGACGCTCAAGGGTCCGATAATAGCCAGCACCTGCTTTTCATTGACCAGACGCTCCACGGCCGCGACCGTATTTTCCGGATCATTGCCATCGTCTTCAATAAAGAGTTCCACCTGACTTTCCCCGGATATTACCCCCAGCCCCATTTCTATTGCCATGGTCAGAGGTTTGCCATATTCGGCCATTCTGCCGCTCAGAGGCATAATCAGGCCAATCCGTCCCTGAATTCCTCCCTGCTGGGCATTTAACGATTTATTCAGCAATATATCAACAAGTTCACGCCAATTGGCATCCAGGTCAGGAATAAGCGCCAGGCCGGCGCAGATTTCCCGGCTTTGGCTTAAGGGTCCATGGTTTATATAATATTGAGCCCAGATCAGCTGGATCATGTATTGCCCGGAGCGGGTTGTCCATCGTTTTTGCAAAAACGGGTCGGCGTCAGGATAAACCGGGGCGGCAATCATAATAAATTTTTCCAGCCACAGGGTGGAGGGGTTAGATTCTTTTCTAAAGAGGTTATCCAACGCCAGCGCCGCGCCGTCAAAATCCTGCTCCACCGTACAGGCGCTGATTTGATGTTCCAATACCAACAGGCGTTGGTCGGCGTTTAAGCCAGGGGTATCCATAAGGAAATAGCCATGTTTGACCGCCTCCGCCAAGTTTCCGTTTTTGGTCAGTAAATCCATTAATTCCAGATTAACGGACAGATTGCTTATAAGAGGCTTGTCTGCGCTGTTATAAACTTGATTAAGCAGAGATAAGGCATTTACAGAGTTTCCCCGTTTCATTTCCGCCGCGGCCAGGCCCAGACGGGCCTGGCCGGCTAAAGGACCGGCCGATATTTGGCGTAAGGCGGCATTGTAGGCATCGGCCGCCTCGTTTAAATTCCCTGCCGCCAGTTGTTCATCGCCCAGCTTTAATGCCGCTAAAGCGGTTTGTTCATGTGGAGCGGGATGGGAACCGTCAGAGAAGGTCAAACATCCGCACAGGCAAAGAGGCAGAAATAACAGGATAATTTTTTTCACTTTTTGACTTCCTCAAAATCCGCGTCCACGACATCGTCACCGCCGCCATCGGGATTGGAAGCGTTATCGCTGTTACCTCCGTTGGGGCCGCCGGCGCCGGAATTATCCGCGCCGGCGCTGGCCGCCGCGTAAACAGCCTCCGCCAGTTTGTGGCTGGCATTTGTCAGATTTTCCAGTTCTTTTTGTATATTGTCTTTATTTTCGCCTTCCATGGCGCTACGC
This sequence comes from Desulfarculales bacterium, assembly GCA_031267815.1. Classification (GTDB taxonomy): domain Bacteria; phylum Desulfobacterota; class Desulfarculia; order Desulfarculales; family Desulfarculaceae; genus JAIRYI01. Next base: position 1,802 of record JAIRYI010000063.1, read on the forward strand.
AGAGCGGTTATTTTCGTTTCCACGTCAGTTTTTAAAGCGGCGTCCAGTTTGTCTTCATTTTCTTTTATACTTTTTTCCGTGGCATAAATCATGCTGTCGGCCTGATTACGGATTTCCACCAGTTCGCGCCGTTTTTTGTCTTCCCCGGCATGCGCTTCCGCTTCTCGAACAAGGCGCTGTATCTCGTCTTCCGATAACCCGCTGGAGGCGGTAATTTGGATGGACTGTTCTTTGCCTGTGCCCAGGTCTTTGGCCGAGACATGAACTATTCCGTTGGCGTCAATGTCAAAGGTGACTTCAATCTGGGGTACTCCCCGGGGGGCCGGAGGAATGCCTACCAACTCGAAACGGCCCAATGTTTTATTATCATTAGCCATCTCCCGCTCACCCTGAAGCACGTGGATGCTTACCGCCGGCTGACTGTCAGCGGCGGTGCTGAAAGTCTGGCTTTTGCGGGTAGGAATGGTGGTGTTTTTTTCTATCAGTTTGGTCATAATCCCGCCCAGGGTTTCTATCCCCAGGCTTAAGGGGGTTACATCCAGAAGCAACACGTCTTTAACGTCTCCTCCCAGCACCCCTCCCTGAATAGCCGCGCCAATGGCCACCACTTCGTCAGGGTTTACTCCTTTATGCGGTTCTTTGTCAAACAGTTCTTTAACTTTCTGCTGCACTTTGGGCATGCGGGTCATGCCCCCCACCAGGATAACTTCATTGATATCCTGAGCTTTCAGGCCGGCGTCGCGTAAGGCGGTGCGGCAGGGGCCGTCCAGGCGGGCGATGAGATCATCCACCAGAGATTCAAGTTTAGCCCGGCTGAGCTTGATATTAAGGTGCTTGGGGCCGGAAGCGTCGGCGGTGATGAAAGGTAAATTTATATCAGTCTCCATGGAAGTGGAGAGTTCCATTTTGGCTTTTTCCGCCGCTTCTTTCAAACGCTGTAACGCCATTTTATCATTGCGCAGATCTATGCCCTGATCTTTTTTAAATTCGTCAGCCAGCCAGTCAATGATGCGCAGATCAAAATCTTCTCCGCCCAAATGGGTATCACCGTTCGTTGATTTAACTTCAAAAACTCCGTCACCCAATTCTAAAATCGAAATATCGAACGTGCCGCCGCCCAAATCAAACACCGCTATTTTTTCGTCGCGTTTTTTATCCAGGCCATAGGCCAGAGCCGCGGCGGTAGGTTCGTTGATTATGCGCAAGACATTGAGGCCGGCTATCTTGCCCGCGTCTTTGGTCGCCTGACGCTGGGAATCATTGAAATAGGCGGGCACGGTGATGACCGCGTCGGTTATTTTTTCCCCCAGGTAATCTTCAGCGGTCTGTTTCATTTTGACCAATACCATGGAGGATATCTGGGCCGGGCTGTAATTTTCAGCTTTTATAGCAAGATGGGCGTCTCCGTTGGGGGCGGGGACGATTTTATAGGGAGTTATTTTAATATCATCCTGTACTTCTTTGGAATCAAATTTGCGGCCAATCAGCCGTTTTACCGCAAATACCGTATTCTGGGGATTAGTGATAGCCTGACGTTTGGCTACCTGTCCTACCAGGCGCTCGCCGTTTTCAGTTATTGCCACCACGCTGGGAGTGGTGCGGCTGCCTTCCTGGTTGGTAAGGACTTTGGCATCCTGTCCCTCCATTATGGCAACACAAGAGTTCGTAGTACCAAGATCGATACCAATAATTTTCGCCATTTTTTAATACTCCTAAAACATTAATGATAATTTAAGTTCAATGATTTTATTCACGGTCAGGCTTTTTTGCTTACTACCACCAGAGCCGGCCGCAACAGACGGTTTTCAAAACTGTAGCCTTTCTGCATTTGACCGGTAACTGTATTTTCTTCCACTGTATTGTCCACTGTCTGGTTGATGGCTTCATGTAAATTGGGATCAAAAGGTTTCCCTAAAGCATCCACCGCCTCCAAACCGTGGCGCGCAAAAAGTTTGTTTATTTCATCTCTTATCATATCAACGCCGGTATAAAAAGGAGTTTCTCTGCTCACTTCTCCCGGGTTGTCCAGAGCGCGTTCCAGATTATCCAGCACAGGCAGCATTTCTCTGATCAGACGTTCGTTGGCCCGGAGGATGGCGTCAAATTTTTCCCGTTCACTGCGCTTTTTGTAATTTTCCATTTCCGCCGCCTGACGCATGGAACGGTCTTTCCATTGTTTCAATTCCTCCTGGATTCGCCCCAGTTCATGCGCGGCGGGGTTAATGCCGGGCGGCAGTAAGTCTTCGAGAAAATCATCGGCCGCCGGGCGCGGTTCCGTCCTGCCTTCATCAAAATCTGATTCCTGAATATTATTAATTTTTTCTTCGTTCACGATGACTCCAATATACTGCTGATAAGTTGGGCGGTGTAATCCACTACCGGAATGACTTTCATATAATCCATGTGCATGGGCCCAATTACTCCTAACGCGCCCAAGGGAAGATGTTCCCCGCCGTAAGAAGCCATTATGGCGGTCACACCTTCCATTTCCATGGACAGGGGATTGTCGGCGCCGATAAACACCTGTACTCCGGGCGCGGCCATGGATTTTTCCAACAGCCTTATTAAGGTTGATTTATTTTCAAAAGCATTAAAAGCCTGTTTGAGCTTACGCGCATCCACGAATCCGGGCGCGTCCATGAGCCGGTTATGGCCTTCTACCAGAACTCTGTCGCCGGCTTCGGCGGCCAGAGCCTGCCCGCCCAAGCGCAGCGCCCGGTTTATAAGTTTGTCAACTTTAGCTTTCTCTAAAGCCAGTTCGCTGATCAGTTTCGCTTTAATTTTTTTTAATGTAAGGTTAACCAAAAGGTTATTCAAGTAGCCGCTGAAAGAATCCAGCTCATTTTGGTTAATTTCTTCCTCCACTTCAATGACCCGGTTTTGTACTTCTCCCTGATTGGATACAAAAACCACCAAGACCACTCCCGGCTGCAGCAGAATAAACTCCATCCTCCGGTAAACGGTATATTCCTGGCGGTCCGGCACAGCCACTACCACCGCCTGCCTGCTTATGGCGGAGAGAGCCCGGCTGGCGGCTTTCAAGATTTCGTCAAAACTCTGGCCCGCCTGAGCCACAATAGCCCGCTCCAGCCGGGAACGCAGAGGATCTTCCAAGTCGCGCACTTCCAGCAGGCTTTCCACATAAAAGCGCAGCCCCAGAGGAGTGGGCACCCGGCCGGCGGAAACATGGGGGTGGGTCAGATAACCTATCTCTTCCAACTCGGCCATGACATTGCGGATGGTGGCTGAAGACACATGCAGGCGGCCGGTGCGCAAGATGGTCTGGGAACTGACCGGTTCGGCCGTTGCTATATAATTATCTATCACAGCCTGCAACACCAGGCGCGAACGCGCTGAAAGTTTATCTTCCACCTGTTATCTTCCATCCGCAAACAAAATAAAGGCTGTTGTTTAACAGCCTTATAAAGTTAATTATTTGCCCGCATTAAAGCAAGTGTCATAAAAATTCTTTTTGTAATTTTTAAAGCGTTGCCCAGGCGGCTTCCAGGGCGGTTGTATAGTCCACTTCCGAAGCCACTTCCGGTACAATCTGGATATAAGTTATGATATGCTGTTGGTTGAGAATAAATATGCTTCTGGCCAGCAGACTCAGTTCCTTGATCAGAATTCCATAGGCCAGGCCAAAGTTGTTGTCTTTATAATCGGAAAGAGTTTCCAGATTATTCACCTTCTCGTTTCCGCACCAGCGGGTTTGCGCAAAAGGCAGGTCGCAGGATACGGTCAGCATTTTCAGGCTTGTCCCCAAGCTATCAGCCTCTTTGTTAAAACGCTTGGTTTGCGTGTCGCAGATGACTGTATCCAAAGAAGGCACCGCTGAAAGTAAAATCGCTTTTCCTGTGTAATCGTCAAGGGTGCGCGGTGACATATCATTGGCCGTGAGTTTAAAATCAGGCGCCTGATCGCCGATTCTGAGTTCCGGCCCCGATAAAGTCAAACGGTTGCCCATAAAAGTTATAATTCCCGTACGTTCCATAAAATTACCTTGTTATGTTAATTGATATGACCGGAATAGTTTATGACGGTCCCGCGCATTGTGGGAAAACAAAGCGAAACCGCCTTATGGTCCCTGAAAATCAGGGGAACAAATTAATGGCTGTGGGGGTCGTTTTCCATTCCCAAAGGATGCTGGTGATAATCATAAGCCCGCATAATCTGGTTGGAGTCAAAAGTGAGTTTTAAACTCTCATCTATAAATATGCCGGGGCGCAGCCACTGGGCGTAGAAGCCTCCTTGGGGCAGTTGGATTAAACGGTCCGGTTCGCCGTAATACTGCACCGCTTCTTCGTATATCATGTAGCCGATTTGTTCAGGCAGATCGCGGCGCACATCGCCAAAAGCGGTGGTATTGGCGCAACCGGTCAGCCATAGCCAAGACAGCAGGGTCAGGATGATTGTATATTTGAATTTCATGCGGTTTATCTCCCCCAATTAAAGACATACAGTATGGGCCGGCCTTTTTTATCCCGGCGCATACACTCTTGCAGTATACCTTATAATGAGGCCCCTGTATATTGAGACCTGTTTCATATTTAAATATGCAACAGTTCTTGGCGGGCCTTCCGCGGCCCGCCAAACGGCACATATTTGTAAAATACTTGCCGTTTGGCATAGTTGGCTTACAGTGTGTTTTGCCGGCTATGCTGTTGCAAATTGACGTGGTAAAATTGTTTCAATCTCTGCAAGGAGTCTGTCCCATGAACCGCCAGAGCGGCCAATACGATAATGATGACAAAAACAGAAACAGTCATCTCGATCCCCCGCCTGATCCGGCCTTGGGCGGATACTTTCTGCATCCCACCGCCATTTTGGAAGAGGGGGCCTGTTTAGGGGCTGGTTCTAAAGTCTGGCATTACTCTCATATCATGAGCGGCAGCCGGGTGGGGGATAACTGCAACATTGGCCGCAATGTCTTGATCGGACCTGACGCCAATATCGGCCATGGCTGCCGTATTCAAAATAATATAAGTATATTCAAAGGAGTAAGCTTGGAAGACGAGGTCTTCTGCGGACCTTCTGTAGTTTTCACCAATGTCTTCAATCCCCGCGCCTTTATTCCCCGCATGCATGAACTCAGACCTACTTTGGTCCGGCGCGGAGCCACCCTGGGCGCGGGCTGTGTAATTGTCTGCGGAGTGAGCATAGGCCGTTACGCCCTGGTGGGCGCCGGAGCCGTGGTTACCCGTCCGGTACTTGATTACGCCTTGGTCAGGGGCAATCCGGCCCGGCAAAAGGGATGGGTATGCCGGTGCGGGGTCAAGTTGGGAGCCGGGCTGATCTGTCCGGCTTGCGGCCTTGGTTATGAAAAGACCGGTGACGGTTTAACCGAGCTTACTTCCGCGGTATGACTGACAGCCGCCATTATCTGGCCAGCCTTTGGGATGATCCCAGGCTGGCTGAATCATTAAGCAGCCGGCCGGGGGTGGGCAAATCCCGCGCTCAGGCCCTGGCCGCGAAAAATTTGCACAATTTGAGCGATGCTCTGTGGTGGCTGCCTGTTGCCTACGAAGACCGCCGCTTACGTTTGAATCTGTCTGAAGCGCCCCTCAATCAGTTTTCCCTATTTAAACTCAGACTTCTGACTTCACGCGCCTATGGGCCGGGAGGCAAATTCTGGCGTATGAATTTTACCGATAGCGAGGGAACAGACTTGACGGCCTTATGGTTCAGCTTTCGCCGGATTTATTTGCAGCGTTTCCGCGAAGGCGCGGAATATTTTGTGGCCGGCCGCCTGTTGCGGGACAAAAAAAATAACTTTACTGTTACCCACCCTAAATTATATGAACCGGAGGCGGCGGATAACGCCGGTGTGGGCGAAATCTGGCCTGTCTATCCTCAGGTGCCGGGAATAAGCGGAGGATGGCTGCGCGGATTTATCACCGCCATTGCCAGGGATATGGCCGCGCTGGCTCCGGATTTGCTGGAGCGGAGCGCGTTGCTGCCTGTCTCTGTTTATCCTTTGCCTTTGGCTAAAGCTCTGCTGACTCTGCACTGTCCCGAGCAAATCGATAATGAAGAATTCCTGCGGGCCCGGCAAAGCCTGATTGGCGATGAACTGTTTTATTTTGAACTGGCCTTGAGTTTGCGCAATAAAGAACGCGCTTCCCGTCCCGCTTCCGTTGTGCTGTCCGGGCAGGGATTTTTTCCGGAGCGCATGCGACAGTTTTTGCCTTTTTCTTTAAGCGCGAGCCAGGAAAAGGCGCTGGGGGAAATTGCGGCGGATATGGCCCGGCCCTATCCCATGTTCCGTCTGCTCAGCGCCGATGTGGGGGCGGGTAAGACGGTTGTGGCTCTGGCTGCCGCCGCTATGGCGGCGGAGGCGGGAAGCCTGGCTCTGTTCATGTCGCCCACAGAAATTTTGGCCCGTCAGCACTACGCCAGCGCGCTCAATTTGCTTCAACCTCTGGGAATAAACATTGGGCTTGTACTCGGAGGGCAAAAAGGAAATATGATAAATGGAGGATCCGGAGCCAAAGGAGATGATTGGCAACAGGGACTCATTGTCGGCACCTCCGCATTGTTATGGAGGGAGAAATGGGAAAATGCGGGCTTGGTCATTATCGACGAGCAGCACCGGTTCGGAGTGGAACAAAGATTGCGTTTGGGAGGTAGCGCCGCCTGTGACCGATCCTGTGACCCCCATGTTCTTATTTTGTCGGCCACACCCATTCCCCGTACCCTGCATCAGGCCCTCAGCGGTTTTTTGGATATAAGCGGTTTATCGCACCATTCCCCTCAGCGACAGCCGATAAATACTGTTTTATTGCGGCAGGAAGAACGGGCCCAGGCCTTCACGGCCTTGAAACAGTGCTTAAGGGAAGGAGGGCAGGCCTATGTGGTCTGCCCCGCTTTGCATCCCACGGAAAAAGGCTGGGACGTGCTGACCACCCATCAGCGTTTTCTTAAAGCTTTTCCAGACATTGAGATCGGACTTTTGCACGGGCAGATGAAATCCGCTGATCAGGTAAAAACTCTGGAATGTTTTCAGGCTGGACAGACGCCGCTTTTAATTTCCACCACCGTGGTGGAAGTGGGACTGGATGTGCCGGGCGCTGTTTTCATGCTGATTCTCTCCGCCGAATATTTCGGTTTGAGTCAATTACATCAATTGCGGGGACGGGTGGGGCGGGGGGATAAGCCTGGGCAATGCTGGCTGCTTGCCGGGGAAAAGGCAAGTGATACCGCCCTTGAACGGCTGGCGGTATTGCGCGATCATTTGGACGGTCTTGTCATAGCTGAGGCTGATCTGAACTTGCGCGGTCCGGGCGAAACCCTGGGTTACCGGCAAAGCGGGCTACCCGCTTTCCGGATCGCCAATTGGAGTGAGCCCAGAGACGCGCGCCTTCTTGCCGCCATTAAGGAAATTATCGCGCAACTGGATCTGTGCGGCCCGGCGGCCGCGCCTTTGGTGAATGAAGCTAAACGGCGTTACGGCTGAACAGTCAGCCGGCGCGCTGTTTCCTCTATTTGCTCCACCAGATCCCGCCTTGATTCCAGCACATTCTCCTGCAGGCCAACTCCGGCCACGATCAAGCTTTGGGTCGTAAATCCCAGACTGCGGAAAAAGCGCTCATAGCGAGGCAGAACATCGGCAAAGGCGCCTGGGTCCGGATTCCCCTGCGTTTGCAGGAAAAACAATTGTTTGCCGGGCCGCAGGCGGGAGACATTGGCCGGATTGCTCTGAAATTCCGGGGTCAGGAAAGAGAAGGCGCGATCGATGAAACATTTCATCTGGCCTGTTATGTCAGCTATATATACGGGAGAGGCCAGTAACAGGACGTCGCATTCTTCCACGGAGCGGAGTACTGGGGTCAAATCATCTTTAATCACACAGACTTCACTTACCCGTTTGCAGCCGTAACACCCCTGGCAGCCGATAAAGCGCAGATCGTTAAGAATAAAAGTCTCTACCTGCGCTCCTTGCCGGCCGGCCGCGTTTAAAAAAGAATCAGCCAGTTTATTAGAACTGGCCCTGGGACGGGGACTCCCCAAAACAGCGACAACTTGCATAACTTAACTCCTTATTATGCAAAAAGCAAAACCACTTTTTTTTATATCATATCATAAAATTTATTCTCTTCCCAGCGATTTTCCCATTATGCTTTCCACCCGCACCATAACGCTATCAGCCCGGCCCTGGTCATCCGCTACCCGCAGATGGTGCAGTCCGGGGCGGGCCGGACGCCAGAAAACAGTCTGCCCCGGAGAGGCGGCGGCAATATAGGCGTCGCCGGCAAACCAATAAAGCCTTTTTACCGCGCCGTCGCTGACCGCGCTTAAAGCCAGGGGAGCCAAACCTTCCGCCTGGGAGGGCAGGGTATAAATTCCATAGGAGACGGGGCTGGTGATACGGGGAGGCTGACTGGTCCCTTTGACCAGGCAGCCAAGCGGAAGCCGGCTCCACCCCTGGCGGGCGCGCAGGCCTGCCACATCCGAGGGCCAGAATTCACCGGTCCGGGCCTGGGCGGAGGGAGGCAAATAAGCCGGACAAACAGCCCGGCCTTTTTCTTCATCCCAAAGTAAAGGGCGGTGCAGGCTGTCCACTTTTATGGGGGAAATTCCGGGAATAAACCAGGTCAGAGTTTTTTCCCGGCACCAGGGGCCCGGCAGGTCTCCGGAAATGGCGCACACTTCCACCTGTTTCAATTCAGGCGGCGGTAAATCAGGCCAGGAAGGAAGATCGGGATAATCGCCGGCAATGTTTTCCAGAATGGAAAAAAATAAAGGCGCTGCCGCCTGTTCCCCGGTCAAAGCCGGATTGCCCTGCCCGCTAAAGTTGCCCAGCCATACCACCAGCACATATGGCCCCCACAGGCCCGCGCACCAGGCATCGCGGAAATTCCAGGAAGTTCCGGTTTTCCAGGCAATAGGATATTGCAGGGGGTGGGCGCTCGGCGTCACTTGGGGCGGATGGCTGCGGGTTAACATGGCGCGGGCCAGAAAACTGGCTTCAGCGCTTAACAGGCGGCGGGGAGGAGAGGCCGGTTCGTCTCTGAACCAGCGCAATTCCCGCGCCATCCCCCGGTTAGCCAGCATGGCGTAAAGGCCGGCCATTTCCTGCATGCTAATTTCGCCTCCGCCCAAAGCCAAGGACAGACCATAGTGTTGTTCTTCTTTCATCCCCGTCACTCCGGCCTGGAGCAGGAATTGATATAAATTGGGTGAATTAAGTTGCCGGGCCAGATAAAGGGCGGGAATATTGCGACTGGCGCGCAGGGCTTCAGTGGCGTCGATGGCGCCCAAGAACTCCCGGTCAAAATTCTCTGGGCGGTAGCCGGCAAAGGAAGTGGGCACATCTTTAAGCATACTGCGGGGATGAATGAGTCCCTGTTCCAGGGCCAGAGCATAGATAAAAGGCTTTAAGGCGGAACCGGGGGAGCGTTTGGCCCTGCTGCCATTGACCTGGCCCTGAATATCCGGATCAAAAAAAGCGGCTGATCCCACCAGCGCTTTGACCGCCATATCCCGGCTGTCCAGCAATATGGCCGCGCCGTTGACAATGCCCAGGCTTTTACGGGATTCGATAAAAGTTTTCAGGCGCTCTTCCACAATTTTCTGTAAAGACAGATCCAGGGTGCTTATAAGGGCCTGCTTTCCCTTTTCCGCCCGGTTCAACAGTTGTTCGCTGAAATGAGGGGCCAGAAAAGGCAATTCCCGGGGCGGGCGCCAGTTAAAGGGCAAATCGAAAAGGGCCGGCTCCTGCTGGCTCAGGGGATAATGTTCCTGCCATCTGCTCAACAGACGGCGCCGGTCCCGCAGCCAGTCCGGATTCAAGCCGCCGCCCAGTTTTCCCCGCCGGGCCGGGGCCTGGGGCAGGAGAGCCAGACTTATGGCCTCGGGCAAGGTAAGTTCAGCCGGGGTTTTATTAAAATAAATGAGACTGGCCGCGCCGATTCCTTCAATATTATAGCCAAAAGGGGCGCGGTTGAGATAAGCTTCCAGGATTTCATCTTTGCTGTAAAATAATTCCAACTGCATGGCTCTGGCTATCTGTTCCAGCTTGCCGGTAATGCTTCTGGTGTTTATGGACCAGCGCAGACGGGCCAGTTGCATGGTAATGGTGGAACCGCCCTGGGGATTAAAGCCCTGGCCGTAAGTCCGCCAGGCCCCGCGCAGCAGACTTAAGGGATTGAAGCCGGGATGATAGTAGAACCATTGATCTTCATGCAGCACAATGGCCTGGCGCAAAAAAGGAGAAATATCGGCCAGAGGCGTCCACAGGCGAAAACGCTGATCAGAAGCCAGAGTCAGGCGCAGGAGCCGGCCTTCCCGGTCATAGACAGCGGTGGAGAAAGCAAGAGCTAAAGGCGGAGGTTCCAGCCAGCGCGCTCCCCCTGCCGCCAGGGCCAGCAATAAAAAAATTCCCAGCCCCCAGCGGCCCAGACGGCGGACTGCCGGTTTTAATTTTTTATTTGGGCCCGGTTCCTGCTTAACCGGCGCGCCAGGGTTGCTTATCATTCCGAATCCTTACCTTGGCTTTTTTCCCTTCCCCCCGCTTTTATCCGCATTCATTTGATAATTGCCGTAATTCAAAACGGGCGGCGAGGCAAGCCGCCCCTACGGGTTATTGTTCGGTAAAGGCGGGTTTTCCGGCCCGGTTATCCGCATAATTCCGCCTCCGGCGGAGCTGGCCTTAATCTGCCCGTCATACATGGCCTCGGCATAGACCGGGGGAATCTGGAAATTACCCTGGCTGACCGCCCTGACGGCATAGCTGAATTCCCGCGTCTCCGGCCCGGCGGAAGTATAAATTACCACCCGGTCTTCGCGCCTGTCGGCATAAACTTCAGCCCGGTCCGGTTCCTCGTCCGCAAGCGCCGGGCCGGTTGAGTTCGGAATCGGGATAAAGCCGCCGGGCAGCAGATCAATCACCGCCACATTGTCAATATAAGCCTGATCGAGAGCGCGGATCTTGATTTTTACCCGCATTTCCCGGCCCAGGCTGATTTGGCTGAGGGGATTATTTTCCTGATCCACATATTCGCGCACAATTTCCAGCCCCTGACTTACGGCTTTTTCCGGAATCCGGCGGGCAAAACCGGATTCAACTAAGCTGTACCAGGCCGGATGGCCGGACTGGTTGCTGAGAATAAGGCGGGCTGCCTGGCCGCTGAAATCAGTTTTGAGCCAGCGTTCATCCTGAGCCAGGGCTGTCCGGAGGCCGTTTTGATCTTCCTGGCTCGCCAGCAACTGACCGGCCTGGCCCGCTGACTGGCTGTAGTGGGCTTCCAGGGCCTGCAGGCTCATGGCAGCGGCCAAGGTATTGACCTGATTGCCATTCAATTCCAGAATCAGATTTTCCAGCGCCTCCGGTTTAATTTCCTGGAATTGGTCGGGAAAATGGCGGCCCAGCAGGTAAATTACCGTGGCCCGCCAGATCAGGCGGTTATCCGTCCGGCCTCGGGCGGCAGGAATTTCCGGAGCCTGCTCCCGGTTGACTTTGGCCCACAGCTTTGCCGCCAATTCTTCCGCTTCCCGGTCTTTGTGCAGGAGTTTATAAGCGCAGGCCAGGTAGAGAGCGCTCAAATCATCACCCCAGGTCCGGGGAAAATTATTTTCCAGACTGGCCTGCACCTGAGCCAGGTAATTGCCGGTGAGGTAACCTTGTCTGGCAAGCAGATAAACGGCCCAGGCGCGCAGGCGCAGGCCGTTCATATCCTGATAATAATCATTCTGCGCCAGCACTCTCAGATATTGATTGGCCCGCTCCGTCAGAGCGGGGAAGGGCAGCAGCCCGGCCTGGCCCGCTTCCTGTAAAAATTGGCTTACATAAAGACTGACAAACGGCTCTTCCCGCAGTGAAGCCTGCCAGGAGCCAAACATGCCGTTACGGTTCTGGCGGCCCTGTAAAGTTTCCAGAATTGCCTTTATATCATCTTCACGGGCTTGTCTGGCTTCAGCTCCTTCATCAAGTAAGCGCAGAAGAGCCAGATGGGCCAGGCCCCGGCTGGCTAACTGCTCACTGCCCTGGTGAGGGTAAGCGGCCAGGTAGAGGCCCAATCCCCGCGCCAGGGCCAGGGGGGTATAGGCCGCTTCCAGGCTGCGCGCCGCGCTCTGGTCATACATCAGGCGCAGATTTTTAAGGATGATCTGGCCTTCATCCAGGTGGCCGCTTCTGATTTCCGTGGTATAGGGGACAGGCGGGCGTAAGGAAATACCGGCCCGGCGCCGGGAACTCTTATCTCCCCCGGCCACGCTGAAATCCAGCCAGGCCGCTCCCGGTTGTTCCAGGCCTTTCACTTTTAAATTTATCCGGCCTTCACTGCCTGCCCGGAGAGTTAAGCTCTGTTCCTCCCCTTCCATTATTTGCAGATTAGGGCTGGCTTCGGCTCTGATGCGCAGTTCCTGTTCTGTTTCATTTTCTTTCTCTTCCGGGCTGCGGGCCACTCCCAGGCTGACGGTGAATTCATCACCGGGCGCGGCCATTGCCGGCAAATAGGGAGTTAAAATGAAATGGTCGCGGACCAGAACCTTGCTCTGGGCTATGCCCAGGCGCTGCCGGCCGGCCGTCACCGCCATGACCCGCAATTGGCCGTTGAAATATTCAGGCACAGTAAATTGCAGGGTTTTCTCGCCATCCAGTTCCACCAAGCCCGACCAATAGGTCACCGCCTTCTCCACCTGGCGGGCAAAAGGGTTCAGGTTGCGGGCCGGCAAAGCCAGCTCCGAGGCGGCTTCCGTAACCATGGCGGCTTCCGTAACCATCATTTTCTGCTCGTCACCGCCGCCGGGCGCGGCTGAATCCAGAAATTTTTTGAAATCAGGCAGGATCAGATCCAATATCTGGGCGGTGGACACGGTCAGGCCGCGTTTGATCATGAAAGTATCCAGCGGATCGCGCAATTGATATGCCGCGGCCTGCAATATCCCTTCATCCACCGCGAAAACAATGGCCCGCTCACCTTCCCGGCCGCCGCTTATCCTGATATCAAGCCGCTGCCCGGGCTTTATCAGTTCAGGCACGCTCAGTTCAAGGCCGGCCCGGCGCGCGGCCCGGTCCAGGTCAAAAGGCGCGGCCCCGTAACTCATGGGGCTCATGAATATCTCATCGGAATTGGGGTCGCGGATGAACTGCACGTTGACATAGGCGTTGCCTTCCAGACCCTCCGGCACGGTGATTTTCTGGACAGAACTGGTGGATTGGGTTTTAAACCAGGCGTGGCTGTAAACTTTGTCTTTTTCAATGGTAATCAGGCCGCTGCCCGGATAGGGGGCACGGAGGGCCACACTGATTTTCTCGCCCGGCGCGTAACTGCTTTTATCCAGGTTAAGTTCCAGTTCGGCATTGCGTTCCAGGGAGCGGGTGAGATTGGCCTCGCCCGCCACCACAAAATCAGCCCGGTTCAATTCCACATCTTCCCGGTCGCTGAGAACCAGGATGAAGCGCCCGCTTTTATCGGTGGGCAGAACATATTCCAGGCCGGAGACGGGCAGATTTAAATCTTTCTCCCACAATATTTCTTCTTTTTGATGAGATTCATATTGGTAAATCCCGGAGGGCTGACGGCTGAGTACGGAAATAAAGCGGCGTTCAATAAGTTTCAAGCGCAGGCCTTCCGCGGCCACGGCCCGCAGATCCGGGTCCACCGCCAGCAAGTGCAAGCCGCGTCTGGCTTCACGGGCGATAAAATCCAGACTGCCGTCCGCTTTCAGGCCCAGCATAAAGGGGCGGCTGGAAACCATGAGGGAAGAGGATGCGCTCACCCCGCGCCCGCCGTCGGCTTCAAAGGCTTCAACCTGCAACCTTAATTGAAAACTGGCCTGGCTGAACTCGCCCAGATCAATTTTAAAGCGAGCCACCCCCTCATCATCGCTCTCCTGGGCGGGCAGGGCATTGCGCCAGGGACGGGAAGCCTGTCCCGGATCATAAAAGCGGTAGCCGGGCCAGGGAGTGAAGCGGGGCAAGGCGGGCTGCAGGCTGAAGGATGCCTCTACTTTGCGCTTCTGTGCCGGCAGGCCAAACAGATTTTGCACTTTAACCAGGATATCCAGATCCTGGGGGTGAACCCAGCCCCTTTTTACTTTCTCGCTTAAGCGCGCTTCAAGGCGCAGGCGGTCGGGTTCAAACTCCTGCACTTGAAAAGTGGTTTCGCCCAAAAAGGACAGAGACTGTTCATTTTCCTGCAGCAGATAAACAGCGGCCCGCCAATTCCCGCTGGCGGCGGCAGGGGAGGTGGTCAGGCTGAATTCTCCCCAGCCGTCTTCAGTCAGGCTAAGGGTGTGACGGGCCATTTCCCGTCCTTGAGCGTCGCTTACAATCAGATTGACGGGCAGGCCGCTCAATTCCCTGCCCCAGGCGTAATCGCGCACGATAAAGCCAAGATTGACGGTATCGCCGGGCCGGTAAAGGCCTCGGTCACTGAAAAGATGAGCGTTAAGCTGCCCTTCCTCCGGCGGCGCGGGTGGACCGCTCACATCGAAACGGGAATAATTGAGGGAACGCCCGCGGCGGTTAAGGGGCAGGAAATTGCTGTCCCCGTCTTTACTGGCCACATACATGACCGGCCGCAGTTCCCTGGTGAAGCGCTCCGGATTATCAAAATAAACATGGCCGTCCGCGCCGCTTTCCGCGCTCAGCACCGCCTGACCGTTGACCGCCACCAGATCCACCCGCGCCTGCGCCACTGGCTGGCCGCTTTGGATGGACTGGATATAGACATGCTGGCCCCCATTTTGTTCCTGTTTAAGCAACAGCCCTAAATCGCTGACAATCACCAGGCGGGCGTCCTGGCTGGGCCGGTCGTCCTGATAGTTGCTGTTATGGCCGGACAGATCATTTTCATTGTCGCTCAGGCGCACCAGGAATACTCCCCGGCGAGGCGCTTCTTTTTCTCCCAGATAAGCGTTCAAATCCAAACCATGGTATTGAGGCTGAGACTGGTTGGCAAAGCTCAAGCCGGCCTGGAAGCGATCGATAAAATAGTCCGGGGAAACCTGTAAGCTGGGGTGGGACCAATCTCCGCTGCTGAGATTGGCCAGGTGGTGTAACTGGTCCGGGCGCAGACGGCCAATTTCAAAATAGGCTTTATCAATGTTGCGCCCCATGACGGTTAAATGTTTGTCGCCGCTTAAAGACAAGAGGGAACCCTGCCCGGCCAGACGCAGCATGGAGGGGAAAGGAGGGGTTTTAATTATTTGCAAGATATCCTGACCCAGTTGATAACCGCCATAGGCGGCCAGCCCTCTGGGTATGCGCACCAGGATATAATCGCCGGGCTGAGCCTTGAATTTGAAGTTATGGCGGTTGGAATAAGATTGCCCGCTGTCCATATGCCCCAGGGGCAAAGGCCTGGCCTGAGCCATAACCGTTTCATCCACCGCTTGTATATGCCAAGGGAAAGGAGAGTCGGCGGCAGGCTGGGAAGGATGGTTTCGGGGCAGGACCAAGGCCCGCACCGCCTTTTGCATATCCTCATCAGCCAGCTTGTGATTGAACTCCAGGCTGATTATCTGATCGGTTTCATAATCCTCATTATCGGCCAGAAGACAATCGGCCTGGGTAAGGGCCAGACTGTAGAGGGCGGGCAATTGGAGATCGGCGCTTAAAGATGGGGCCGCTGCTCCGCCCAGGCGGGAATTAACCTCGGCCCGTAAATTTAACCTGACTTGAGGGGGAAATTCTCTCAGATCCATATCTTCGGAACTGATCCAGGCTTTGATCCCCAATTCATCATAAGTCAGGCGGTGGGGCAGAGTCTGGCCAGGCCGGTCTTTCTCCAGTAATTGCAGGGTCACGCTGGCTTCCAGGCTGGCTTTATCCACCGGATGACTGAAAATGAGAGGGAATACGGCCCGGCGGCGCTGGGGATCCTGTTCATCCTGGGCGAAAGTTGGAAGCTCGCTCCAAATGGTAAAGTCCGGGACGGTAAAATAAGCGTTTTTATTATCCGCCCGCGCCTGGATAGCGAAAATCTTTTCCCCCTGCCAGTTTACCTGATATTTTTGTCCGGGAATCCAATCCTCATCCGGGGTGAAAAGCAGAATACGATCATCGGCCCAGCGCCAGACGCCTTTTTGTTCCGGGTCCAGGCTTACCAGGCCAGAGGGCAGTTCCTTGCCGCTTAACTGTAAAGAAGCGGCCGGGGCATAGAAATGCAGGCGCAAAGGCTCAGGCTTGCCTTTATTGTTTATATAATCAGTTGGGCCGGGAGGGGCCACCACGTACTCAACCGGGGGCAGCGGCTGCCAATTGTAAAAAAAGATTGCAACCGCCGCGGCCAGGGCCGGAAGGATTATAAAGACGGAAGCCCTTATCTGGTGGGACTGACCCCAGCGCCAGGCTTTCTTAAAAAGTTTTGCGGCTTGTTTCAGCCAGGGGGCGGGCTGCCAATAGACGCGGCCTAGGGCCAGGGAAAGTACATGAACCGACAAGCGTACCAACCGGCCCAGACCGGCGGCCAGCAATAAAAGCAGACGAAAGGGCAGGGAGGCAATGGAAGAGAGGATAGGCATAAAGTTGTTCTTAACGAGGATATCCCGGAAAGCCGGCAACGGTTGATTAAAATTAAAAAATTATACTTGAATACATATCACAAATCACCTGGGAGGTGATAAAGCGCAGATCGTTAAAGAATAAAAGTCTCTACCTGCGCTCCTTGCCGATCAAAAACCTCATGGTCGTACGAACATGGAAACTCTTCGCAAATCCTATGAAAAATAAATCGAAACATCTAACACGCTAATAGTAGGGGCGGCATCCTTGAGGTTGCTGAAAAAGTCAAAGACGGCGCCGGATCACCCCCAGTTGTAGGGGCGGCATCCTGCCGCCCGCGCCCGGAATTATCAAAACGCGGTCAAATCGCGAAAACGGCCATTGTCAAT
>JAIRYI010000061.1 GCA_031267815.1 Desulfarculales bacterium
ATGCCCCCGGCCTTTGGCTTAAAAACAAACACCTTTAAAGGGTGGGTAGGGTGGGAAATCATGGTTTTTGCTTTTAAGCCGCTTGAAAGGCATAAAACAAATTTTTTTTGGGATATGCCCCGGCCCTTGGCTTAAAAACAAACACCTTTAAAGGGTGGGTAGGGCGGGAAATCATGGTTTTTGCTTTTAAGCCGCTTGAAAGGCATGAAACCAAATTTTTTCTGGGCTATGTCCCCGGCCCCTGGCTTAAAAACAAACACCTTTAAAGGGTGGGTAGGGCAGGAAATCATGGTTTTTGCTTTTAAGCCGCTTGAAAGGCATAAAAACAAATTTTTTCTGAGATATGCCCCCGGCCTTTGGCTTAAAAACAAACACCTTTAAAAGGGTGGGTAGGGCGGAGAGGAGAGAAGCGATGATTTCAGCGGCAATTTTAGGCGGTTCCGGATATACCGGGGTGGAACTCATGCGTCTGCTGGCCGGCCACCCGGAACTGGAATTGCGGGCGGTGAGTTCCCGCCAGTACCGGGGGCGGGCGGTGGCCGACATATTCCCTTCCCTGGCCGGACACGTCAGCCTTGCTTTCAGCGACGCGGATCCCCAGACTCTGGCCGGGCAGGCGGAAATTGTCTTCCTGGCCGTGCCCCATCAGGCGGCTATGCAAGCCGTTCCCCAGATCCTGCCAACCAACACAAAAATAGTTGATTTATCAGCTGATTTCCGCCTGCGGGATCCTGATCTGTATGAAAAATACTATGCCCCCCACGCCTGCCCCCAGCTCCTGTCCCAGGCGGTATACGGTCTGCCGGAATTTTACCGGCGGGAAATAGCCGCGGCCGGATTGGTGGCCAATCCCGGATGCTATGTCACCAGTGTGCTTCTGGCCCTGATCCCTTTGCTTTCAGCGGGTTTGATCTCTTCCCGGGGCCTGATTGCCGACTGCGCCTCCGGGGTATCGGGCGCGGGCCGCAAAGAGGAAATAAGCCTGCTCCACGGCGAAGCCCATGACAATTTCCGGCCTTACAGCGTATCCGGCCACCGCCACACTCCGGAAATGGAGCAGGAACTCAGCCTGGCCGCGGGCGAGGAGGTGCGTCTTACCTTTACGCCCCATCTTCTACCCATAGACCGGGGAATTCTATCCACTGTCTACGCCTTGCCCCAAAACGGGATCGGAGCGGAACACATCCGCTCCCGCTGGCTGGAGGTTTATCGGGGAGAACCGTTTGTCCGGATTCTGGATCCCGGCCGCCTGCCTTCCACCAAAGCGGTGAGAGGGACCAATACGGCGCAGCTGGCAGTGGAAACCGACCCGCGCAGCGGTCTGCTCAAAATATTTTCCGCCCTGGACAATCTGGGCAAAGGGGCCAGCGGGCAGGCGGTGCAGAACGCCAATCTGATGCTGGGCCTGCCGGAAAGCATGGGGCTGGCCGGCATAGCCGTATGGCCCTGAGCGCCGGGCTTAAGGCGCGGGCGGGCCAAAACGGTCAGGTCAGCATGGAGCTTTTTCTCACCCGTTTATGGGGCCGTTTTCCCGTCCCGGCCGTGCCTTTTCTGGATCAGGATCTGGCCGCTGAAAACGGCCGGCGTCATCTGGCCCTGGTTCTGGCCTACCAGGGTTCGGAATGGGCGGGCTGGCAGATTCAGCCCGGCCTGCCCACGGTTCAGGAAGCGGTGGAAAAAGCCCTGAGCCGGCTCTGCGCCCATCCGGTGCGGGCAGCGGCCAGCGGCCGCACCGACGCCGGAGTGCATGCCTGGGGGCAGGTGGCCGGCTTTAGCACGGTCAGCCGCCTGCCGGCGGAGGCGATGCTGCAAGGCTTGCGGCGGCTTCTGCCCCCCAGCGTTTTCCCCCTGGCCCTGGGCCCGGTGGCGCCCGGCTTTCATGCCCGCTACAGCGCCCAAAGCAAAACTTACGATTATTATCTGGCCCCGGCCATGAACTGCCCGGTTTTTTTGCGCTCTTTTCTCTGGCCCCTGCCTGGCGATCTGCGGGAGGAGCCTGTCCGGGCCGCGCTCACGCTTTGCCTGGGAGATACAGATATGCGCGCCTTAAGCAGCGGCCCGCCCGCCAGCTCCACCGCCGGCCCTGGCGCCAACACTGTCCGCCGGATTATGGAAGCCCGCCTGGACATATCTCCGGGCTTGTGGCGGGTGCGGGTAACCGCCTCCGGTTTTCTGCGCCACGCCATGCGCAACCTGGTGGGCATACTGGTCCGGGTGGGCCAGGGCAAACTATCTCCCGGCCAGCTGGTCCAGATGCTGACCGCCGGGGAAAAGCTCTACTCCGCCCCCAAAGCCCCGCCCGCGGGATTGTATCTGCAAAAAGTCCGCTATGCGCCCCACGATGTCTTGGCCGGGGGGTAATGAAATCCCGCCCCCTATTCCAATTCCAGATAAAATTACTATATTTTATCTGGAATTGGAATTGCGCGATAGGATGTCGCGCTCGAAATATGAAGTATTTCGAAAGGTTGAGGCTTTAGCCACGCTTAAAGCCTCAACCGCTAAATCAAAACTGCATGGAGGCAGTTTTGATTTAGAAATGGAATTAGAGCGTGCAGACTGTATTATCTATATTATTAGTAATTATTAGTAGACCCTGAAAAAGCCGCAAACAGCTTTTTCAGGGAAGAACGCTTACCTTATTATTACCTATACGCATGAAATAATTCAGAAAAAGGAGAGACAATGAGCGTAGTGAAACGGCATATCGCCTGCCTTGTGACGGCGGCGGCGCTGGTTACGGTTTCGGCGCAAACCGCTCCGGCGGCCTCGGTTATTTTGCAAAACGATACCCAACAGGGAATCAAGGCGGTTTATTGCCTCGATGGCAACGGCAACGCAACCCAGGTTAGCGGCGCGGTGGCGGCCGGAAAATCGGTCTCCGTCCTTCAAGATAAACTGCCTGATCAATGCGACCGCCTTGCTCTTCTCCTGGACAATGGCGCTAGCCGGCAGTTCGCCTTGGACGCGGCGCCGGGAGGCGCGGAAAAAATTATTTTTTCCATGGACCCGCTAAACGTGAATTCCGAGGAGACGTATCCCTCCATGCTGGTGGAATCTGAGGAAGACGCCTTTGCTTCGCCCGCGGGCGGACGCCTGACCGTTTTGCTGCAGCTTCTGCAATCCGGCATGGACTCTGCTAAGTGGGTCTCTTTCGCCTGGCCGCTCCCAGACGCGCGTGAAAAATCAGAACTCTTTGTCGTGGCTCTGGCCGGTCAGTCCTGGAGTCTGTCAGGCCAGGGGATTGTGTTCAAAGAACTCATTCAGGGCAGGCAACTGGCGGAATCCGTAACCGTTGCCGCTCCTTTTAGCAACGCGACCGTCATGGATGTTTTCGATGAACTTAAGGCCCTGCAATGCGTTCCCCGGATGATGGAATATAACGGAGTTGTCGGCGTAACGACCGAAAAGGGCAAGGTTCTGGATCCCGGCGCGGGCGACGCCCAAGGCGCGGGAGACGACGATCTCTGGCAGGCCGTTACGGATCAGATGGAGCGCGTCGCGGACGGCGATGGCGGAACCGTGCTAATAATGTTCGGCAACAAGGACACGCGCTTCGACCTGACCCTGGACCTTGACGCCGCCAAGGCCACCCTGGTCATCTCCCGCAAGCCCGGCGCGCCTTTCGCTTAATGCCGCCCCTACGGGCATTTGCTTGGATGATTCTTTTTTCTCTTCACGCCTTTTCAAGCGGCTTAAAAGCAAAACACCTTTAAAGGGTGGGTAGGGCGGGAAATCATGGTTTTTGCTTTTAAGCCACCCCAAAGGCAGAAAACCAAATCTTTCCGGGGGAATGCCCCCGGCCCCCCTTGCGGGGTGTTGAAAACGTCGAAGTTTTCACACCCCGCCGCGGCCAGCAAAAGCCGCGAAGAGAAAGAAAAGAATCATCCAAGCGGAAAATCGTAAGATTTTTCGCGAATAGAGATCACGCCTGGATCGGGCAAGGTAAGCTGGCTCTCCCGGGCGCTGGCCGCCTTGGCCTGTTCCACCGCCAGCATGGCCTGTTGGGTGAGCATGGCGTAGGTTTCCTTGTCCCCGGCCAGGGACAGCGCCAGTTCCGCGGCCAGAGTCCAGGTAAAGGCGCTGACAAAGGCCGGGCTGAACACCGCCGGGTCTTGGGGCAGAACGCTGTAATGAACATAAGCTTGAGGGATATGGCAATAGATCACCTTTATGCCGGCGGAATTAAGCCCCACCTGATAATCCATGACTATCTGACTCAAGCGCTCATAAGTTGCCGGCCGCCAGCCAATGTCTTCCGCCGGCAGCACCGCCCAGATACGGATTGCCTTAGCTGGATAAACATACTCATAGGCCGAACGGCGGCGCTCATGCTTACTGATAAGCGCCAGGGGTTCGCCCACGGTGGAGAAGTTAAAGGGATACTGATTCAGCAAGTTTGCCAGCACCGGCTCATACAGCAGGCGGCAAACCAGCGCTTCCTGGCTGGGGTCCCGCTCCACGTCATTGATGTGCTTTATCTCCCTGCCGCCCATGCGGGCCAGGGCCAGATTGCATATGTCCACCACTGAGCGTTTCACGCGCCGTTATGCTCCAGAGCCGACACTTCGTCCGGACTCACTTTCCGCCCCTTGGCGTTGATCCTGGCCGGAGGCTTTGGTTCAGGCGCCTCATCATTGCCCGCCCGGTCAAAATACCGCTCCGGCGGCGATAACGGCCCCCTGTATTCCATGCCCTGGCTGTACAGGCAGCCGTTCCAGAAAGTATCTTTTGCGCATATATATCTGTTCATGATTCAAACCTTATCTGGGAACCAGTTCGATAAAGGCGTCAAACTTGCCGGCGTTGCCGGACGCCCCCCCAAAGCTGGCCTTTATCCAGGGTTTTATGACCTTGTTAGTGAGGTCATCGTAGAGCGGGAAGCTGGCAATCACGTCCCCATCGCGCAGGGTTTGGGCCGCCGCCGGAGTGAAAGCGAACAAATGGCCTATGGCGCTGTAGGTTCCGGTTTCCGTGTCGCTGTGCAGGATCTGCACCGAGATTCCGGTCAAAGTGACGTCGCCTTGAGCGCACAGGGTAATGAACAGGGAATTAAGAGTAACCCCTTTGTTCAGGCTGTTGGCGGTCTGATTCCCATCCACCAGAGCCGCGCTGGCGGGCAGGGCTTGCGCCTTGGCGAAATATTCGGTATATTCGCGTAATTTTTTGTCGTACATAATTTTCCTCTCCTTACACCGTCACGTTGGTTTCCGTGCCGGCCAGCAGGTTGTAACTGGTTTCAATCCGAATCCCGTCCCAGTCCATAATGGAGCGGGAATAATTCTTTTCCCCCACCGGAATGTTGAGCCGGTCTTCCTTGTACTTGTTGAGCAGATTGCGGGCCTTGACATGCATGATGATATGAGTGTTGGCCTGAGTGCCCCGGATTTCGGCAATAGCGTCGTCTATCATGGCCGCGCTGGGAATGTGGTCAGGGTCAATGTTGACAATGGCGTGAATAGTCCTGGGATCCAGAATCTGATAGCCCAGATAGGCTTTCAGAATCTGGCCGTAGCAGGGAACCCCGGCATAACGCCCGTTTACCGGCTCATACAGGTTCCCTCCGTACATGGGGAAGACTTTCAGGATTTCCTTGCCGGCAATCCCTTCCGCGTCATAGAGGCCGCAGTTGACCCCTTCCTCAAAGCGAATAAAGAGCATGGAGAAATTGGTGTTGTTGGTGCCCCCGGCGTCAGTGACTAAACCGTGTTCAATGGCGTAGCGCAGCCAGGTGTTATAATAAATATGCTTTTCCGTGTCCATGCCGGTCTGTTTGCGCACCCAGTCCAGATGTTTGGCGAAATAAGCCGCCGGGCCGCCGAAGCGGATGGCCGTGTCCTGAGCCACTTCCATCTTTCCCCCCATGATTTGCAGATCCATCTTTTTAAGCTCGGAAGTGCTGCCCACCACCGGCAGGGGCGCGTTCATGTCCACAAAGCTAGCCCCGATAATATTGGTTATCTCTTCCGCCAGGTTCCATAAACCGTGGGTAGAGGCCATCCATTTGATAATGTCCAGCAGAGGCGCTTCCTCGGTGATAAGGTCAACTTCTTTTTTCTGCTTGGTAGCCAGCTTAATGGCTATTTCTTTCAAGGTTCCGTAATACTGCATAAAAATCTCCTTTTTGTCTTATTCCCTCTATCTGTATAATTATTTTGCCGTTCCGTATCAGGAGCGTGGATTGCAACCGTAATACTGCGTTTATTTGTTCCTTTCCCAGTTATCCCGAATGAACTGTTCATTGTCCGGCTCGCCCCCGCCGCTGGCGCTGCCTTTTATTCCCCGCGGCTCGGCCAGAGCCAGGCCCACTTTGTTGACAAAGCGGACAAACTCAGGATGAAAGCCCAAGCCGCTGTCATTGATCAGCTGTTTCAGCTCATCACTGCCAAACTCGCTCACCGCCCGGGCCAGATTGGTCCGGGTCTTTTCCAGGTTGGCCCCGCCCAGCAGGGGATCTTTTAAAATCTCCTGCCGCCAGGCCTCATACTGAGCGCCGGCCGCCTGGGCCTGGGCCTGCTGATGGGCGGTCATTTGTTCTTTAACCGCCGCCTCATACTGGCCGGCCAGGGCCTGAGCCTTGTCCAGGGGGATCTTGTTTTCATGGGCCCAGGCCTGGAACTTGCCCAGCAAAGCGGCGTCAACCTGGGTGTCCGCCTGAAAATTCAGTTTGTAGTCAGCCGGGCCAGCCGGTAAGGCCGGGGGCTTGCCGTCCTCGGCTTTGTCTTCTCCCTGGCCTTCCTGGCTCGGAGCTTCCCCTTTTCCATCCTCCGCGAACAGATTCAGTCCCGCTTTGCCCTCTGTTGCCGGGGCCGCCGGTTCCTGCGAAGGCGAAGGCGGGGGCGGGGCCTGAGTTGTTTCCGCCGCCTCACTGGGCGGAGCCGGTGCTTGCGTTTCTTCCATATAAAACCCTTTCCTTTATGCTCTCATTAAAAATTTCCCTCAACGCTTCCGGATTGACCGCCAGCAAGGTGTTGCATATTTGCGCGCCCAGCGCCTGCCGCCCGGCCAGACGGGCTCCGCTCAGAGGGTCATTGCCCACATAGGGCTGGGGTAAAACAGACCCGCAGGTCTCCAGCAGCCAGCGCAGAACATTCTTGCCTTCCGGGCTGGCGGATACAGCCTTGAAGCTGGATTCAAGCGTTTCGCGCCGCAATTTCCCCAAAGCCTCGCGCTCCCGGCTCAGGTCATATAGGTGCTGTTCACTCATTGCATCTGCCCCCGGCTCATCATTTCGGCTATGGGCAATCCAGCCGCGGCCGCGTCCTTCATGGCCCCGGCCCCTTTACTCATGCCCTCCATAGCCATCTGCCCGGCGGCCATGGCTTGTTGTTGAGCCATCATCTGCTGTTGCTGCTGTTCTCTGGCCTGACGGATAGCTTCCACCTCATCGGCGCTGCGGATAATGCCGGGATTCACCCCATTGAGCTTTTCCGCCTCGCTCACCGCCTGATACACATCAAACACATCCATAACTTCCTGGGGAAACACTTGCGCCAGAGCCAGGGTATATTGGGTCAGGCGGTCTATTCCCGCCAGCCCGGCCGCTTTCTGGGCCAGAGCCAGCATGCTGATAAACTCCACCTTCAAATCCTGGCCTTGCAGGGATTCCGGCGGAGAGGCTATCTTGCCTTCCCGGAACATGGCGTTAAACACCCGGTTGATCATGGGCATGAACAGCTCCGAGCGCATCCGCTCCAGAGCCGGGCCCAGCTGCAATAATTTCTCGGCGTTGCGCTCCGCCACCTCGGTGGCGGTCATGGTCTTGTCGGTGCCGCTGAGGAGCAGGAACAGGTTGTAATAAAGCCCGTCCCGGACGTCATTGCGTAAGGTCTCCAGGGCTTCTCCCGCCGCCGCCAGATTGTGGCGCACCTGATAGGCCGGGATAATAGACGGCTGACTGCCGGTATTGGCCACATAGGTTATGCCCCCAGGCTCAAGATTGATGGAATTAAAGGGATTGCCCAGATCCGCGCTGGCCAGCACCGGCGGATTCAATTCCATCTGCACCCCGATTAAGGAATCCTTGCGCAGCTGCTGGGCGCTCTTGACCGTGGACAGCACATCGGAAGCCGGGCCGGAACCGTAAATCTCGTTATAGCTGGCTTCCCAGCGGGCGGCGATAAAGGGCTGCTCGTAATAGCCGCTCTCTTCCAGAATCATTTCATGCCCGCCTTTAAGCAGGATGAACAGGGAGCGCCAGGGCCGGTTGGCTCCGTCTTTGCGCATGGGGTCATACTGCCGGCGCGGCTCTATGACATGCAGGACTTCATACTCAAGCGCCTGCTTGTCGCTCTCATAATCGCGTTTGACAAACTCCGGGACTTCCCTGGCCCAGCGATCCATCATCTGGCGGGCGTTTAAGTTGTATATCCGGTACAGGGTATCCACCCGGCCCTTGACGCCCGCGCTTAAGTAATATTCCCCGGCGTTCAAGGTCTCAAAGCGGATAGTGGCGTCCTCATCCTCTTCCAGCATCATCACCCCCACCCCGAAACAGCCCAGTTCGCTGTAAAGCAGATGGATCTGGTCATAGAAGTTGGAGCGGTGCAGTTCCCCGCTGATCCGGTTCTGGGTATCGTTGAGCCACTGTTCCACTTCCGTATCATCCCGCCAGGCCTCATCGGTCAGGCCCAAGCCAAACCAGGGCCGGGAGGGAGAGGTTAACCCCCCGTGCAGGCCCGAGGAAAACACCCGCAAAGAAACGCGGCCGGTCAAATCGTATATATAGGGATTGTCCTTACTATCGGTCTGAGGGCGGCCAAACAGGGCTTTGCGCAAGTAACTGACAGGCATGAAGTAGGCGGCCAGGTCTTTCCAGTGCTTCTCCTGCTTCCGGTACTCGGCGCGCATGTTTTCCAGGCGCTTCTTGTACTTTTTTATCCGTTGGGCCTCAGTCATGAATAAAAACTATCCTCCCAGAATACTGCTCTTGTTGGTGCCGGCGCTGGAGGAGTCGCCCAGAGCACCGCTCAAGCGGCTGTTGCCTACGCCCATGGCCGCCAAACGCCGCCGCCGGTCTTCCGCGGTCCGGTCTGTCACCGTCTGGCTGTTCTCCTTGGGCTGGGCCAGAACCTTGGGCGCCGCCGGCGCGTCCGGGGTGCTGCCAAATACGCACATGATTTACTCTCCTTCCCCCGGCCAGGTGAGCGCCGGGAGCTGCTCCAGCACCTGGTCTACAGTCAGCGCCCCGGAAGTCACCTGCTCCCAGATGGCAATGGCCGCCGTCCAGGTGGTGTCGTAAGCCTGCTGAGCTATCAGCCCGTCAGCCTGAAAAGATCCGCCCATGGCCGCCAGCCGGGCCTTGTCCATATTGTCATAATCTTTTGCGCGGGCAAACTCGTTCAGCCGGGCGTTAATGGCTGCGGTAAACTGGGCGGAGAGTTCTTCCGGAGAAGGCGGCTCCGGCGGCGGCGGCGGCTCTTCCTCTGTCACTTCATCAGGATGGGCCAGAGCATAGGCGTGTACCCGCGCCCATTCATCGGCAAATTCGCCTTCGTTGGGAACATGGTAAGGTAAGCCGTTCTTGGTTATGACGTAGCTGTTGTCAGTTACGCGTCTGATTATGTTTTGAAACATGTTTAATTCCTTTATTTACTTTGAGTTTTGACGTTTTTATTGGCGTGTGCAGTAATAATTATGTTTTATGAAACGCGCCAGATAAAGCCGTAGGAGTAGTAGGCGGAGGAACTAATAATTTTGGTTCCACCAGCAGCAACACCTCTAATCGCACTCGATATATAAGTGCTGTCGCCAGAGACCACTAATAGTGCATAATAGGCCCATGTACCCCCTACTGGTAATGTTGTGGGAACCGTTTGCCAGTAACTGGCGTTTGGGATCAGCGGCCCGTAGCCCCCGGCGGGATTGTAAGGCGCGCTTAAAACGTCTCCGCTGATACTTAATCCCCCACCTACCTTTATCCCGCCTCGCACGGAAGCCGAAGCGGCCGGCAAGGCGTAAGCCGTAGGATTGCTGTTGTTGAGAACTTCCCCGTTCATGCTTAACCCTGAGCCTATCTTTACCCCGCCTTTGACCGAGGCGGTTGCGGCGGGCAGTTCATAAGGGGCCGGCGTGTCACCTAATTTCAAAGGTGTGCCGTCAGCTTTAATAAAGTAATTTTCAGTCATCATTCACCTGTTAAATCCTTTCATCAGGCAACACGAAAACACAGAGCGGTGGCGCCAGTGGCAGATGAGATTACCACGGAACCACCCGCAACATTTGTGGTAAGCCTTACATTGTATAGTCCGTTGGCGGCATTGGATGCGCTTACAGGGACGCCAATGCAATGCCACGTTCCCCCCGAAGGAGCGTACAATATGACATTTGACGCATTGCTTGTAACTACTTGTATACTTAAAATAGGACTGCTGCTCAAAGTTGAATACAACACTTCTCCGCTCATAGCCAATCCTGACCCCACTTTGACGCCCCCTTTTACAGAAGCGCTGGCAGTAGGAAGAGAATAAGGGGTCGAAGGGGTTGGATTGCTGTTGTTAAGCACCCCGTCATTGATGTTCAGCCCTGTTCCCACTTTCACCCCGCCCAGTATTGAAGCGCTGGCAACAGGTAAAGTGAATTTACCTGTAAATAAGGGAGTTCCGTCTTCTTGAATGAAGGCAATTAAACTACCCCCCCCCCCCCCATTTTCTGTAGT
>JAIRYI010000093.1 GCA_031267815.1 Desulfarculales bacterium
AAGGCATTTTTGCAAAATCCATTTAATCAGCGCTTCCTTAACTCTACTGCCGGATTTACCAACATGGTATTTTATGCGGCTTAAAAACAAAAAACCATGATTTCCCGCTTATGCCCACCCTTTAAAGGTATTTCGTTTTTTAAGCCGTTTGCACCCGGCGGCTTAAGCTTGGTCAGGCTTTAATCTCTGATGCCATATTTCTTCATCTTATAGGCCAGATTAGTCTTGGTTATACCCAAATCTCTGGCCGCGTGGGCGGCCACCCCGCAGTTTTTCTCCAGGGCCTGATTAATCAGCCGCCGCTCCAGAGTCTCCAAAGCCAGATTAAGATCAGTTATTTTCTCCGGGGCCTCCGGCCCAACGGAAGCGGCAGGCCGGGTTTCCAAAGGCAAATGCTGCGGCAGAATGATATCGCCAGCCATAATAACCGCCCGTTCCAGAGCGTTTTCCAATTCACGCACATTACCGGGCCAGGAATGATCATATATTTGCCGCATGGCCGCCTCCGATATCCGCGGTATGCCCCGGCCTATTTCCTGTCCGTATTTTCTGACAAAATGATTTACAAGCATGGGCAAATCTTCCCGGCGTTCTCTTAAAGGCGGCAATTTGATCTGCATGACATTCAAACGGTAATAAAGATCTTCCCGAAAAGCGCCTTCCCGGACCGCCTGGGACAGATTGAGGTTGGTGGCCGCAATAATGCGCACATCAATTTTTATATTGTCAGTTCCTCCCACCCGCTCAAAGCTGCGCTCCTGGAGGACGCGCAGTAATTTAACCTGCAAGTTAAGACTTATTTCCCCCACTTCGTCCAAAAAAATAGTGCCGCCGTGAGCAAGCTCAAAACGTCCTTTGCGCCGGCTGCCGGCTCCGGTAAAAGCCCCCTTTTCATGGCCGAAGAGTTCGCTTTCCAAAAGAGATTCAGAAAGAGCCATACAATGCACCGCTATGAAGGCGGCTTCCGCGCGCGCGGAAGCCTGATGAATCGCCCTGGCCACCAGCTCTTTGCCTGTTCCCGACTCTCCGGTTATGAGTACCGTGGCTTTTGTATCAGCCACCTTGTCCACCAATTCATAAACTTCACTCATGGCGGGAGAATCGCCGATCAGGGAACCCATACCCTTGCCCGCCCGCATATTTTCCTTTAAAAGACGGTTCTGGGTGAGAAGATTGCGTATTTTAAGCGACCGCTCCACTGTCAGCAACAAAGCCTGATTTTCAAACGGTTTCAGAATATAATCACTAGCCCCCTGCTTCATGGCTTCCACCGCGGTTTCCACTGTGCCATGAGCGGTCATGATGATCAAAGGCATATCGGAGTAAAGGGCATGCGTTTTTTCCACCAATGTCAGGCCGGTCATATGAGGCATGCGCATATCCGTAATCATCAGATCAGGCTCAAAGTCGGCCATCAGTTCCAAAGCCTGGAGAGCGGACGACGCGGTAGTCACCCGATAACCGGCTTCTTCCAGCAGAGTTTCCAGCACTATCAGATAATTTTTTTCATCATCGACCAGTAAAATATGTTCCATATCAATTTTCCAGGCGCAGGCTGATGATCACCCGCCCTCCGCCGCCGGGGCTGAAACCGAGTTCTATATGGCCGCCATGAGCTTCCACCGTGGTTTTGACAATTGAAAGGCCCAGCCCCGTGCCGTAATCTTTGGTAGTATAAAAGGGTTCGAACATTTTGGCCGCATATCCGGGAGGAAAGCCGGGGCCGCTGTCGTCACATAACACGCTCAACATGGAGCGGCCGTCATATGAGGCCAAACGTAGGGTTATGTCAATTTGCCGCTTTTCCCTGCCTTCCATCGCCTGCAACGAATTGGTCAGAATATTCAGGAAAGCCCGGTATATTTGTTCTTCATCCAGCCAAACGCGGCTGCCGGGCGGAGATTGATCGTTAAATTGCAGCCGCACCTGCCAGCGCTCCAATTCCGGAGTCAGAAAGTCAATCAATTTTTCCAGCACCTCCCGCACTGACCCCGTTTTCAAATCCGTTTTCTGGGGCCGGGCGAAATCCAGGAATTCACTTACGATCCGGTTGAGGCGGTTACTCTCTTCAACAATCACCGCCGCCAATTTTTTATGGGCGTCCGCAACTTTACTGCCCAGAAGTTCCGCTGTGGAGCGAACAATCCCCAACGGATTTCTGATTTCATGGGATACTCCCGCCACCATGCGCCCCAAAGCGGCCAGACGCTCTGATTGGTTAAGCTGTTCTTCGAGCTTGCGCAGCTCCATGGCCCGGCGGTCCATAATACCATATCCCCTGGTGACAATAGAGCGCAAAATAATAAAAAGAAAAGCCATGAGCAAAAGCAGGGAAGCCACCAGGATAAGCTGATTCAACCATACTTCCTGGAAATCCTCGTTGATATCCAGGGTGATTTCGAACACCGCTCTGGGATCGCCCAATTCGGAACTGAAGCGCTTTTCGTCACGCATGGGGCTTAATATTTTGAAGACCCGGCTGTCATCGGGGCCAAAATCATAAAAATTACGGGGCGGATCTAAAAAACTCACACTCACCCCTTCCGCCGCCTGGGTAAAAGATGCGGTGGCAGTGCTTATCCGGCCTATATATACAGGGTCGGTGCTGTATATTATATTTCCGTACAAATCCAGAATATTAACTCTTTTTACCTGAAATCCCTGAATGGTGCTTCGGACCACCGAGTCGAGCAGCTCCGCCTGCCTGGCTTCCCCAACACTAATCTTCCGGTACTGGGTAGTAACCGGCATGACAAAACGCAGCATAACCTGATGATTTAAATTTTCCGCCAGAAGCAGGGCATACTGTTCTTTTTTATGTAAAACCAAAGCGCTGGTGCGTACGCCGACCAGGGTGGAGATAAGCATGGTAAATAGCAAAATAACCGTCAGACTGGTTACGGTGAAATAGCGAACCAGTTCAAACGGACGGCGGGCCTGACTGTCTGCAAGGGTCTCGGACACTTTATATTATACAATATAGGGAGTTGCTTGCTTGAGCAATT
Source organism: Desulfarculales bacterium (assembly GCA_031267815.1). Lineage (GTDB taxonomy): Bacteria > Desulfobacterota > Desulfarculia > Desulfarculales > Desulfarculaceae > JAIRYI01. The sequence continues at coordinate 3,006 of JAIRYI010000093.1, forward strand.
TTGCTTTGAACTCTTCATAACCGCTCCGGCCCATAAGCCCGTAAGTCAATTTCTTGCTGAGTTCCACTCCCGGCTGATCAAGAGGATTGATATTCAGCATGGCGCCGGCGGCCACAGTGGCCGCTTGCAGCATAAAAAGCAACTGTCCCAGAATATGTTCGGTAATGGAGGGCAGGCGGATGCTCAGGCTGGGCCTGCCTTCCAGGGCCAAGGCTGAAGCGGTGGCTCTGGCTTCCGATTGAATAAGTTCAGACATGCTGCGGCCTCCCAAATAAGAAAAAGCCGGCATATCGTCATAAAGGCAGGGTATCTCCAAATCGCGGCCGTAATTGTCCAAAGAAAGAAAGCATAGCAATTTGTCCTGGGGGCCTTCCATAAACAGCTGCAGTTGGCTGTGCTGATCAGTGGCCCCGGTAGCAGCTACCGCGGTCTGGCCCACAAAAACATCCTCGCCGGCCAGATTAAAGCGCTTGCCCAGAGATTCAGCCCAAAGCTGAACAAACCATTGGGCCAAACCGAACAAGTCGCTCACATAAGGCATCATCACCAGGACATTGCGCTGGGCGCGCCAGGCGCTTATTGCCATCGCCGCGAAAATATAGGCCGGATTTTTTGCGAATTCCGGAACAGCGCAGCGTTCAGCCATTGCCCTGGCTCCTTCCAGCAAAGCATTTATATCGTGGCCGGCCATTGCCAGAGGGAACAGGCCTACCGAACTTAGTACGGAATACCGCCCGCCTACATTGGAGGGCAGATCCAAAGCGGCATATCCTTCCCGTTCCGCCAGATATCTTAAAGCCCCTTCTTGGGGATCAGTGGTAAAGATAATGCGGGACTGCGCTTTTTCCCGTCCCAGTTTTTTATTCAGCCGCTCTGAAACAATAAGAAATTGAGACATGGTCTCGGCGGTGCTGCCGCTTTTGCTTACCACGTTATAAAGAGTGCGGTCCTGATCCAGCCTGTTCAGTAGAGAGTAAAAGTTGCGGGGATCGGAATTGTCAGCTACCCAGATCTTCAGCGGGCGCTGTCCTGTCGCGGGCAAAGCCAGCCGCCAAACACCGTGCAAAGCCATATCAACGGCGGTAGTGCCCAGAGCGCTGCCGCCAATGCCCAGAACCACCAGATTGTCAATTTTGTCCCGCCACTTGCTGACCAGATTATTAATTTTGGCTGTCTCGAGTCCGTCCTGCCAGGGCAAATTCCAGAAACCGAGGATATCATCAGCCCTCATTTGCGCCAGTTTCTCATGGACCGCGACCATTTCTTTTTCCAGGCGATCCACCTGTTCTCTGTTCAAGCCATTACCGCCAATGATTTCAGCCAGACAGCAACTGTAGTCCAAAATTATGCTTTTGTCCGCCATGGAATGCTCCTTAATCACGCTTTTGCTTTGCTTAACATTTAAAATGCAAATTTTATGCTAATGTTACATTGCACTAGTATAGCACAGCCGGCCCTTAAAAAACACACTGCCTTCACCTCAAGCGGACGGCTGAGGTCATTGCTTTCCTGTTACCCTGATTGGCTGCTGAAACCAAGAATTCGTAATAACTCACGCCGTTTCATATGGTTCTTTCAACTCTCCCCTGCTCTTGCTTAAAATTTTGATCACACAGGATAAGGCAATATATTGCGACATCTTGTAATTGTAAGGTTCCTGATGACTAACCCATCTTTAACATTTTTTCTTCTTTAAAGGGAGAAAAATGTTTTTTGCCGACAAATTAAAAAATAGTCAATAAAATCAACTATAGGGTGTTCTAATTTTCATTTGTAGTGCCTTATAGATTAAAATAATCCTTGATGCGCGACTGCCCCCGCCGTATACTTATTGTACTCTTCCAGCAAATGTCGGAATTTCAGCAACGTGGTGGCATCTGGAACCTGCTCGCCGACAAAATTGATTTTCATGAATGAGCGAAGCGCATAACTGTCATAAATGGCATCTTCAATGCCTTCGTCTGATAGGTTGAACCAGCATTGCAGAAGATACATGCGCAACATCTTTTCAATCCCCAATGGTGGGCCTCCCCGCTGACCGCTTGGATAGTGAGGCTCAATGTAGGATACCCATTCCTGCCAAGGAGAGGAAGGGGTTTAAGTTTGGAATTGGCAAGTGATATCCGTTGACTGGGCGGCAATTTTTATTAACGCTGAAAACATAGCAAACCCATGTTATACTGAGACTTACTATAGTTTATCCTCTTAACTCACCTTATCCGGTGATTCAAGAGGTATTCGCCATTGCCCTCAAGCTAAAATTGGGGGTAAATTCCCCGCCGCGCATGCCTTTGCGGCTGTTGCCGGATATGCTTCTCCGGCCTTGGAAGTCAAATGACTTTTTGGATATTGGAGGTGTGGTTTGAAAATTTCGACTAAAGGGCGATACGCCTTACGCATGCTCCTGGATTTGGCTGAACACCGCGCGGCTGGATTTGTGGCCCTGAAAGATATAGCCCAGCGCCAGAATATTTCCAAAAAATATCTGGAGCAGATTGTGACCATTTTGAATCGTTCGGATATCCTGCGCACCAACCGCGGTCACCAGGGAGGTTATATGCTGGCTCAGGCGCCTGCCAAATATACGGTAGGGCAGATTCTGCGTCTGACTGAGGGCAGCCTTTGTCCGGTTGTCTGCCTGGATGATCAGCCCAACCGCTGCGGTCGGAGCGGGATATGCAAAACCCTGCCCATGTGGCAGGGGCTTAGTAAGGTTATCAGCGATTATCTGGACAATATTACTCTTCAGAATATGCTGGATGATTATCAGGCCATGGGGGGATTGGAATATCATATTTGAGGAAACTCTGATTCTTTTGGGAAGGGGACTATGGAAATAGAGAGCATATGTGTCCACGGCGCCAGGGATGCGTATAATTTAAGCGGCGCTGTCAGTGTGCCTATTTATCAGTCAGCTACTTTTGTCCATCCGGGGATGGGGCAAAGCACCGGGTTTGATTATTCCCGGGTACAAAATCCCACCCGCGCCAGTCTGGAGCAGGCTGTGGCCAGATTGGAAGAAGGCAGTGACGCTCTGGCCTTCAGCAGCGGCATGGCGGCTATCGCCGCTTTAATGGAATTGTTTGCACCCGGAGACCATATAATCGCCTCGGACGATCTTTACGGCGGCACCATCAGATTATTCGATAACATATCGCGCAAAAACGGGCTGGTTTTTGATTATGCCAACACGGGCGATCTTCACGCTGTCGCCGCCCGGCTCACGCCCCGGACAAAGGCGGTTTTTGTTGAAACCCCCACCAATCCCCTCCTGCGGGTGACAGACATAGCCGCTCTCAGCGCGGAACTGGCCGGCAGGGATATTCTGCTTATTGTCGACAACACTTTTCTTACTCCCTATTTTATGCGCCCTTTGGCTCTGGGCGCTGATATTGTCATGCACAGCGGCACCAAGTACCTGGGCGGGCACAATGACACTCTGGCCGGATTTCTCATAACCTCGCGTTCTGATATTGCCGAAAAATTGCGGATGATTTATAAAACTGTCGGTTCCTGTCTCAGCCCCTTTGACAGTTTTCTGCTCATTCGCGGGTTGAAAACCCTGGCCCTGCGGATGGAAAAAAGTCAGGAAAACGCCATGCGGCTGGCCGGGTGGCTGACCACCCACCCCAAGGTCAAAATTGTCTACTATCCCGGTTTGCCCTCCCACCCGGATTATGCTGTAACCAGAAAACAGGCCAGCGGCTTCGGGGCCATGATATCCTTTGAAGTTGATGGGGAAGACACTGCCCGTGAACTTCTGAGTAAAACGAAAATTATTTTATACGCGGAAAGTCTGGGCGGAGTGGAGAGCCTCATAACCTATCCGGTCTTGCAGACCCATGCCGATATTCCCGCCCCGGTAAGAGAGGCCAGAGGAATCAATCAGCGCTTGCTGCGGATTTCCGTGGGCATTGAAAATATTAAAGACTTGCTTGACGACCTTAAACAGGCTCTGGCCTGAATTAATCCCATCTCAAGGCGGCAGGCGATGTTATATAATTTTGACGAGATCATTCCCCGAAAAGGCACCAATTGCCTGAAATATGATTTTGCTCTGGAAAGAGGCCTGCCTCATGATGATTTGATTCCTCTTTGGGTGGCGGATATGGACTTTCCCGCTCCCCGTGAAGTTATTGAACAATTGCTCCGGGTGGCCCGGCACGGGGTTTTCGGCTACAGCGAAGCCAAGGGAGAATACTTCCAGGCGTTGCAGAGTTGGTTTTCCCGTTACTTTGCCTATGAAATTCATCCTCGGTGGCTGGTTAAAACCCCGGGAGTGGTTTTCGCGCTCAGTCTGGCGGTCAGGGCTTTAAGCAATGCCGGCGACAGCGTCATCATCCAGGAACCTGTATATTATCCTTTTGCCCAGTCAGTAAGAGCCAACGGCCGCCGTCTGATTTATAACAGCCTGCTTTACCGTGATGGGAAGTATCAGATCGATCTGGCCGACTTCGAGGCAAAAATCAGGACTCAGAAGGTGAAGCTGTTTATTTTGTGCAGCCCTCACAATCCGGTGGGGCGAGTGTGGAGCGAAGACGAACTGCGGGCTATGGCCGAAATATGTCTGAAATATGACTGCTATATCGTTTCAGATGAAATTCATTGTGATTTTGTTTATTCCGGCCATAAACATCATGTCCTGACCACTGTTGCCCCCCAGGCAGCCTCCAGAACGGTTATATGCACCGCGCCCAGCAAAACCTTTAATCTTGCCGGCTTGCAGGTATCCAACATATTTATTCAAAATGAAGAGATCAGAGAAAAATTCCGGCGGGAAATGGCTAAAACCGGCTACAGCCAGCTCAATGTCATGGGTCTGGCGGCCTGTCAGTGCGCCTACCGTTACGGACATGACTGGCTGGGTCAGCTGCTGGCCTATCTGGAAAATAATTTTGCCTTTATGCGCGGGTTTATTGAGCAACGGATACCGGCCCTGAAGATGGCCGAAGCTCAGGGCACCTATCTGGCCTGGGTGGATTTTCGCAATCTGGGACTCAGCCACAGCCAGATCAATGACTTGATTATCAATCGGGCTAAATTATGGCTGGATGAAGGCATGATGTTCGGCCCCGGCGGCCAGGGGTTTCAACGCTTTAATCTGGCCTGTCCCCAAGCGGTGCTGGCAAGAGCCCTTACCCAACTGGAAAAAGCGCTTAAAAGCCTTGGCCCTTAATCCATAAAAAATTACCGGCCCCCTTGACAGACATATTCTCTCGTGCTAGATTATAATATTAATAAAGTGTATTTTAGAAGTTATTGACATAACAGACATAATAAGGTTAATCATTCAATGCGGGAAGAAACGACAGTAAATAATGGCCTCCGTTTAGGGGGGTATGTTTCTTCCGTTGCCGTTATTGGCATTATCGGCATTATTGCGCAGGTGATACCTGCTCCCGGCATGATTAACCGCCCCTGACAGCTTAATTATTTTTTAAAAACAAGAGCCCCTGGGCGGTGAGAGCCGCTCAGGGGCTTTAAGTTTTTAACTTACTGTTTTCTATTGAATAAGGAACAAAAACATGACCGCGCCGCAAGTGAATTTCAGTCAATCCGACCTGGGTACTGACTATGCCTCCTATTATCGCAACTTCGCCTGGGATGCTCCGGAGAATTTCAATTTTGCTTTTGACGTGGTGGATCGCTGGGCTGCCGACCGGACCAAGCTGGCTTTATTGTCTGTGGGAGAACATGGGCAAAACCCCCGCTATCAGAGTTTCCACGAACTGAGCTGCCTCTCCAGCCAGGTCGCCAATTTTCTGCGGGACCGGGGGCTGAAAAAGGGTGATAAGGCCCTGATCATGCTGCAAAGCATTCCCGAATGGTACGCGGTGATTTTGGGCATGTTTAAATTGGGGGTTATACCCATGCCGGCCACAGTCCTGCTCACCGCTAAAGATGTGGCCTATCGTCTGCAGAGATCCGGCGCCAAGCTGGTGGTTACGGACAGAGAGCATGTGGAGCGGGTGGAAGAAGCCTTAAGCAAAACCGGCATGGATATGGATTTAAAACTTCTGGCCGGTTCTGATCACGAACCGCTAACTCCGCAAGGCTGGGTTCCATTCCGGGAAAGTATGGAATATTCTCCCCGTTTTGCCCGCCCGGTTGATACCTCCCTCAACGATCCCCTGCTTATTTATTTTACCAGCGGCACATCCGGGCAGCCTAAAATGGTGCTGCATACTCACGGTTACGCGGTGGGCCATTATGTCACGGGCAAATATGTGCATGGCCTGCGTACCACTGATTTGCACTGGACGGTCTCGGAAACCGGCTGGGGCAAAGCCGCCTGGGGAAAATTATTCGGCCCTATGATGGTGGGAGCGGCTGTATTCCAGCGCGAGGCGCCCGGACGGTTTGATCCGGCCATGGTATTTAAACTTATGGAACGTTACGGAATAACCACTTTTTGCGCTCCCCCCACAGTTTACCGGATGATGGCGCAGCTTGACTTGAGCGCGGTCCGCCACTTGCAGCTGCGCCGCTGCCTGAGCGCCGGCGAGCCGCTCAATCCTCAGATCATTGAAAAATGGCGTCAGGCTTTTGGCCTTCCTGTTTATGATCATTACGGCCAGACTGAAACCGTGGCCATAGTAGGCAACTGCGTGGGCATGGAACTTCGCTGCGGTTCGGCGGGCAAACCCACGCCCGGCCATGATGTGAGAATTGTCAACGAGGCGGGCCATGAACTTCCTGCCTATGAAGAGGGTATAATCGCTCTTTATCTGGGACAGGGCCGCCCTCCGGGACTGATGCGGGAATATTGGAAGGACAGGGACCTGACCGGCGCCAGCATACGTAACAATTATTTTTATACCGGTGACCGCGCCTACCGCGATATAGACGGTTATTTCTGGTTCGTAGGCCGCGATGATGATGTAATCAAATCCTCCGGTTACCGCATCGGGCCTTTTGAGGTGGAATCAGCCCTTATAGAACACCCAGCGGTTATGGAATGCGCCGTGGTAGGCGCGGAAGATCCGGACGGAACCCGCGGGCTGCTGGTCAAAGCTTTTGTGGTGCTGGCGAAAGATTACAAACCTTCAAAAGCCTTGACCGCGGAACTCCAGGAACATGTCAGGAATACCACCGCTCCCTACAAATACCCGCGCATTGTTGAGTATGTAAATGAATTGCCCAAGACTGTTTCAGGCAAAATACTGCGCCGTCAGTTACGGGTTGAGTCAAGGCTGGAAAAGGCGGCGGCGGTTTGAGGGGAACGGATCGGCCGCAGGAAACATTCATGACCATGAATCAGAGCAGGAGAAGTCCTGAACGCGCCCCTTTTTATTTCAGCGAACGGCTGGCCTCCGGCCTGGCCGTTCTTTTGCAAACGCCGCTGACCATTGTCCAGGCGCCGGTGGGCTACGGCAAGACCACGGCGGTGCGCGAATTTCTGGACGCCAGAGCTATCCGGCGGCTGTGGGTTCCTGTACTCGCTTTTCCGTCCGGGGTTTCTGAAAACGCCTTCTGGCGGGACTTCTGCCGCGCCTTGGCGGCCTGCCCGGAAGCGGCTGAGGCCGCCTCTTCTCTGGCCCATTTGGGCTTTCCCGGCGATTCCGCCCGCTTTGAGACCGCGCGGGAGCTGATGCATCAACTATCTTTCACGCTTCCCACGGTTCTGGTGGTGGACGATTTTCATCTGCTCCCCTCTCCGGACTTCGGCGCGCTTTGCGAGATTCTGGCCCAGGATACTCAAGCAGGCAAGGGTATCCCCAATTTTCATACCGCGCTGGTCACCCGCCATGCCTATGCGGGAAAAAAAGAACGGCTCCGGCTGAGCGGCGCGTGCGCTGTTGTCGCTCAGGAAAGCTTCCTCTTTACGGTTGAGGACATTGAGGGCTACTGCGCCCTGCGGGGGCTGAATATAAGCCGGGAACAGATCCGCGCCCTGCATACGGCCACCGGCGGCTGGATCAGCGGCCTGAACATTCACCTCCGGCACTACCGGGAACACGGCTCTCTTTTGCTGCCCGCTCCCGCTAAAGGTGAAATGGCCGTATCCTCCGAAGCTGATCTCCCTCCGGAATCCGCCTTGATTCTGGAAGAGGAAATCTACGCCCCCCTTTCCGAGGAAAGCAAAAATTTGCTTTTCGCCCTCTGCCCGCTGGAGCGCTTTACCGTCCTTCAGGCGGATTTTTTGTATCAAAACGACACCCGCAAGCTTCTCGGAGAACTGGTCCGGCAGAACTCCTTTATTCTTTTTGACGCCGGGAGCGGCGTGTATTCCCTGCACAGCATTTTCCGGCATTTTCTCACTCTCCTGTTTCAGGCCCTGCCGCGCCGGCGGCAGCGGGAACTTCATGCCGCTATAGGGGACTGGTTCGCGCAAGAGGGGGAATTTGTCGCGGCCATGGAACAGTATTTTGAAGCCCGCGATTTTGAAAAAGCCCTGACCGTTATGGAACAGGATATGGCCCGCAATCTGGTCACGGAAAACGCCGCCTTCTTTACCCGCATGTTCCGGGATTGCCCGGAAGAGATTCTTAACCGGCATCCGGCGGCCGGCTTTAAGTACGCCCTGGCCGCGCTTTCCGCCTGCGATTTCCCGGCCTTTGCCGGCCAATGCGCCCGCCTGGTCAGGCAATGCGCGGCCATGGCGGAAAGCGATCCGCAAACCCGCATCTGGCGCGGGGAGCTGGAAATACTCCTGGCCCTGACCAAATATAACGACATAGCGGCCATGTCCGTTCATCACCGCCGGGGCTATGAACTTCTGGGGCGTCCCACCGCTCTCTACCCGCCGGAATCCACCTGGACCATGGGCTGCCCCTCGGTGCTGTTCATGTTTCACCGCCAGAGCGGCAAGCTGCGGGAAAACCTCCGCCTGCTGCAAAACTGCCTGCCCCTCTATTATCAGGCAGCGGCGCACCACGGCGCGGGCGGCGAATATCTGTTCGAGGCCGAGGCCCTGTATCAGGCCGGAGAATTTGCCGCGGCCGCTCTGGTCTGCCGGGAGGCCGAAGTGACGGCCGGGCGGCATAACCAGCTTTGCAATATAATTTGCGCCATGTTCCTGCGCTTGCGGCTGGCTTTTGTCGCCGGAGAATTTGCGCAAGCGCAAGCCCTGGCCGTCTCTATGCGCGGCCTGATCAAAAAACGGCGGGATTATTTTCTGCTGCACACAGTGGATCTGTGCGAGGGCTGGCTGTACGGAGCATTGGGGTCGCCGGGCAAAATTCCGCTCTGGCTGCGGGAGGATACGGATACCCGCCTCTATGCCTTTGCCAAAGGGATCTATTATCTTGTGCATGGCCGCTCGCTTCTGCTGGCCGGCAGATACGCCCAAATCCCCGGCTTGTTGGGGAACCTGCTCAAAGAGGCGTCTTATGCCAAGCACAGGCTGTTTTTTATCCATGCCCACATCTATATCGCCGCCGCCTATCATGGCCTGGGCGAGGGGAGACAGGCCGGCACGGCCCTGCGGACCGCCCTGGACGCGGCTTTGCCGGATAAGCTGTTTATGCCCTTTGTGGAATGCGGCGATGATATCCTGCCGCTTTTGCGCGCCCTGAAGCGCGGCCGCCGCCGCCTGGACATACAGCGCATACTGGAACTTGCCTCGGACTGGAAAACGCGGCTGCAATCTCTCCCTCAAGCCTTGAGCGCGGCGGAACGGGAATTGCTTCATCTGGCCGGCCAGGGCCAATCCTTGAAAGAGATAGCCGCCCGGCGGCTTTTAAGCCACGGACGGGTGAAAAACATATTTGCCGGCCTGTATAAACGCTTCCGCGTCCACGGACGGGCTGAGCTGCTGGCGCGGCTGGCGGAAGAGGGGTTGATTTAAGCTAAATAATTTGCCCCTTTGGGGAAAACTACCCTTTGCCTCGTGCCTCCGGATTGAGTCATGGTCTTTCATTCTCCATTGAATAGTGAACCGTTTAAGTATGAGGAAAAGCAGGAGCCGGTCCCTTTGCGGTGAGGTCGGTCGATTCGCTGACTCTGCGCCATTGTTCAGCAGTCGCGCTTCGTTCCGTCTCGACTCGGGTGTAGCTCTGCACACCGTCGCTGCCGATAAAAAGGTGCGCGGGTGGTTGAGCGTACTCCGCCAACCGTAAAATAATCTGGGCGATCCTCGGCGGATCGCCCAGGGAATCATTTACCAGTCGTTTCAATATATCCTGCATGTGACTGACGCCAGCCACATAGTCGGGCAATAGTTCAGGAACCTGGCTGAGTGCGGTTCTGGCCCAGTCGGTCCGCATTGAGCCTGGCTCCACCGCCGTAACCTTTACTCCAAATGGAGCGGTTTCCTGGGCCAGTACCTCGCTTAATCCGCTGATCGCCCATTTCGCCGACTGGTAGGCGCTCAATCCCGGCGAACCAACGCGGCCGCCCACAGAGGAAATATT
>JAIRYI010000109.1 GCA_031267815.1 Desulfarculales bacterium
AAAATGGCCGCTCTGCCGTTCATATTGGCGCGGGCATGTTTTTCCATTTCCCTGATGTTTTCCTGTAAAGCCAGCCTTCGGGAGGACAAGTCAATCCGCGCTTTTTCGTCTTTGCGTTCTTTAAAATACGCCCCCAGCTTGACCACATCCTGGCCCAGCTGGCCCAGGGCCTGGGGTATAGCTGGGTCAGGCCTGGTTAAAGCCGGGAAGAAGTTGGGCATAACTCCAGGCGAGGACTGGCGGATGTAGGGGTCGCCGCCGGGGATTTTGATGAAGCCGCCGAAGGAGGGGTTATTTGAATTGCTTGCCATTAGAAAATCTTCCCTATTTTTCCTATCTTCCCAGCTTTGCTTATGCTGTCCGGGAACAGCGAGTTATACCCGGCGGCCCCGGCCAGGCCCAGGCTGCCTATCCCGCTGATAATCCCGCCGGTCAGGGCGTTGTTGCCCTGGCTCTTTGCCATAGAACTTTGCGCCATTGTTTGGGCCGACTGATTAATCAGGCCCTGGGCCTGGCCGGCCCCTTGGCTGAACAGATTCTGCCGGTCTATGGCCGCTTCTCTGGCATTACCAACGCCTATATCCAGCAGGGAGCCGGAGGTCATGCTCAGGCCGCTGGCCCCGGCCCGGGCGTTAAAGGCCCCGCTTTGCTGGGCCGCCTGCAAGTCAAGCTTGCGCTGCTCGCCTCTGGTTTTTTCCATCACCTGTTCGGCCTGCTTATCTTCGTATTCAGCCTGGTTCTTCAGTTGCTCGGCGTTAAAGTCTCCCGCCTGCTTGGCCTGAATGCCTCCGCCGATAGCGGATACCGCGCTCAAAGCCAGACCGGCAACGGTCATTACAGTAGTAGGTTCACACATTTTTAACTTCTCCTAACTCACAAGGTCTTGGGCGGACTGATTGAACAAATCCAGGCGCCGCCGCGTATACTCTTTGGCTTCCGCCTCGCTCATCCGGCTGAGGTCAGGAGGAGGGACGGATCTCTGGCCTCTTTCGATCAAGGCGAAAGTTTCATCATTGCGCATGGATTTCATATCAAGACTGCACATGATTAAATTTCTCTCTCCAGCTCACCAGCTGATAAAAAGGTCTTTGCTCCACCCCCCAGGCCCAGGGCCCGTTAAGCTCAAAGCCCACAAACTTAAGCCACTTGAGCGCGGTCCGGTTGCGCGCGTCCGCCATGTTCACCAGGATCCGCCGGTGTTGGTGCATATAAGCAATCACCTGATTAAACCCGGCCCTGAAAAACGCGCGCATGGGCTGGTCCAAGTCCGCGGCCAAGAGCCAGGGAACGCCGGTTATGGTAGTCAGAAAGCCCAGCCCGGCCATTACTTGGGGTTCATTGGTGAGGGGATGTAAAAAAGTCCAGGCCAAAGCGCTCTTCTCCAAAGAGGCCAGCAGAGCTTCCGCGCCCTCCTTCCCGGAACTGGCCCGCACCTCGTCCGCATCCGCCCGGCGCAGTCTCGGCCCCAGGGAATACGCGTCTTCGGGCCGGGCCGGGCGGGCGTAAGGCTGATAGGCTTCCGGAAGCAGGGGGATTAAGGATTCAGTATGGTCCATATTTCCGTCACGCTTTCCCGCCAGGCGTCTTCATTGACCAGCCAATCCCGCAGTTGAAGCGCGTCGTCAAAGCCCAGAGCCACCCCCGCGGCGGTTCCCTGCCAGGTTATTTCAGGCCGGGCCGGATAGGCTGGCATAACCGGCAATACCGGGGTGACCGCCACCGGCTCCTTAAGGGAACAGGCGGTTAAGTTGCTCAGCCAGCACAGCGTTAACAGCAGCAACATCGCTTTCTTCATGGCCCGAATTCTCCTTTATGCTCCGTATCTCCCGGTTCATGGCAGTCACGGTCTTGGCCGCGCTCTCCTGCTTGTCCCGGACAATCTGACTGGCGGTTTGCATAGCCTCCAGGTTTGTTGCCATCTGTTCAATTACCGCCTGGGAGCGCCGCAGAGCGCCCTCAAGCGCTTCCACTTCCGCCCTAAGCCCTTGCACATACCAGGCGGCAATCCCGCCCAGAATTAAGGCCAGCGCGCCCAGGGCCAGTTTAATTTTTAGGCTCATGGCCCAGCACCCTCTTTGTCAGCATGTCAAAGGTTTTCTGCCCATAGCTCCCGGCCAGAGCGGCAATGGCAATCTCCACGGTTGGGTTGGCGCCGTCCCAGAACAGAGGCAATAACGCCACCGCCGCCAAGGCCGCCACCCCGCCGATCATGCCGGTCAAGACCAATTCGGCAATCATTCTCTGCCAGCTGGGCAGAGCGTATATTTTGCGTAAGTTGGTTGTCATGGCTACCAGTCCTCCCACCACAAACACGGGTAACAGGTTATACAGAGCGGCCCAGTATTCCCCGGCCTCCCGGCTGCCGTTTGGCTCTATTGCCACTGGCCGGTCTCCATCTGTTTTGCCAGTTCCGCGGCCCGGCCCTTGACCTGCCCGGCCCATTTGGAAGCCAGCATGTTTCTAGCCGCTTGGGCATAGCTGCCCAGTTCAATGTTGCGTAAAGTATTGGTAAAGCCCAGCAGGCCTTTTATTCCCAGGTTGAAGGCCATGTTGATAAGCACGGCCTGGCGGGCTTCGTCAAGTTCAGGGAACCAGGAGAGATTTTTCTTTAATTCAGCGTGAAGGCGCTGTATCTCCAGAATCAAAAGAGTTTCCGCTTGCGCTTTAGAGACGCCCTTTTCAATTATTTCCTTGGGGCTGATTCCGCCAAGGAGCCTAAGTTCGCTGGCGCTCAGCGGCACATCGTCAATATTCCTGCCGTAACCGATGGTGCGTTTGCCCACCGTGTCCAGATAGATTTTGGCCCGGAAGCCCTCATGGCGTTTCAGCTGTTCAATAAGCTGTTCAAACATTAATTCACCTCCACTTGCAGATTTAAGCCCAGCACGGTTAAAGGCAAAGGCTGGTCTGATTTTATGTAAACATTCACTTCATCATCCCAGCCGGTATTGATGTATTCGTACTTGTTGACAGTGAGCAGGTTCACTGGCGCTCCGTAGGGTTCAACCGTCCGCCATTTCAGGGGGACGGTTTTATCGCTTCCGCCGTGACCGATCTGGCAGGTGGCGGTTTTGTAAAACATTATGTCCATGGCGCTGATCCGCTTCTTCCGGCCCGCCGTGCTGCCGGGAGCGCTGACAAACTGCAAGGGCAAAGTCTCCAGCCCGGCGCTGTATTGTAAGCCGATATGCACGGTGGAAGCCGGGTAGTCCAGGGTTACGGATCCGTTCTCAACCGTCCTGTCTGGAACCACCGCCCCATCGGCCAGAATCTTTACTTTCATGCCCTCAAGATGGGGAAAGCCGCGGAGAGTCCTGGCCGGCGGACCCTGATAGGTCACTCCGGAATCCACAAAAAAAGCGTTGACGGTGGAATCCTCTTCAAATTCCAGTTCCATGCGCTCCAAACAATAGTTGCCGCCCCGCTTGACCAGCACAAACAAAATATCCTGGGAAGCGCCGGGCAGAACGCACAGATCAATAATCTTCCCTTCGGTGTTGTGGGTTGCCCAGGCGCATATCTGATGTTCCTGGATATAGGTCAGGCTTAACAGCTGGCCGTCGCTCATCAGGAGCCAGACCACCGAGTAAGGCGCGGACTGATAGGCCATGCGCCTTACCTGACGCCCGGAAAACAGATGGGCGGCGTAAACCGATATATCGCTGTCAATATAGGAATCAGCCCCAAAGTCATACCCGGCCACGCTGACCTTGCGCCCGCCTCTGACCACAAAGATTATCTGGTTGCTGACCGCTATGGCCGGCACATAGGCGCAACCCCGGTTACTCTGCAAGGTGGCGGCTGCGTCCTTGGCGGTCAAGACCCCGCCGCTGCCGGCGCTTATATCCCATATATCGTTGCCCGTACCCGCCACCAGGGAGCGCAGCACCGTCAGCCAGGCCGGCATGCTCACCTTGTTGCTGGCTAAAGTTATGTCTATGGCGTCATCATCGCGCACCGGTATGTTGCCGGAGAAATTTTCAAAGTTGCCGCTCCGGCTCATCCACACGGTTTGGGGCTGGTTATAGCTGGAGGCAAAGCACAGGCGCTGCTGATAAAAGCAGGTTAAAGCCGGGTAATCGCCCGGAGCCTGGAAATAGCCGGGATTGCGGGGCGGGCTTAAGGCCGCGTCAGGGGTAATATTTTCATCTATAAACGGTTTGCCTAAATTCTCCGGCAGAACGCTGCCCACATAGCCGTAGGAACCGGCATACATTTTATATAATTTGTACTCGGTGGCTCCGGCCACATAGGGGATGTATATCTCCGCCCGGTCTCCGGCATAGCGGAGATTTTTACCGGTTCCGGTCCACTCCCCTCCGGGAAGGCTCTCATTGCCGTCAGCGGTGACATAGGTGAATACGTAGGAGAATTCAACCTCCTGATGACTGGCGCCCGAGCTTGTATCCACATAAATGTTTACATATAAATGACCGCTGGAAGCGGCCAGGGGCGGGGTTATGGTCATATTGGGCGACTGCCCCTGATCGGTAAACATCCATGCGCCATAAGCGGCGCTGTAAGCAGACCCCAGATAGCCGTACACCCCGTCAAATAATTTGTAATATCTGTATTCAACCGCTCCGGACGCCGCGCTGCTGATAAGGCTGATGTTATAGCCGTAAGGATATTTGGCGGCGTCAAAGGTAATAGTTGCCGGGGCGGAGGCCGCGCTTTCCTGGCCGTAAGCGTTGACATAGGTATAAACATAAGTATTAGTTATAGAGGCCATTTACGCTCCCGCGCCCCCTCCGCCGCCATCGCTGGAGCCTGAATCAGGGGGCTGGACAGCCGATATAGTTACGGAAAGCGCTCCCGGCGCGGGGGGATGAATGGGCCCGGAGGCGGTGGGGGCCGGGGGCAGATTAAAATCAACCTGACTGAAAGTCCAGTTAGTATGACTGTAGCGGCTGATTTTATAGGGAGGGAAATCAGGGTGGGTCAGATACATGATATCAGCGCACTGGGCATAGTCCAACGCTAAAGCCTGCTCCAGGCTGTAGGGGCTGGCGAATTTGAGGGGATTGCCGTCCCCGCCGGTTATCAAACCGTCATAAACCCCGATATACATGTATCCTTGGGTGAACAGCAGAACATAAGACTGACTCTCATTGTAGACAAAATCAATCATCCGGGCCTCGCCCGGGAACAGGCTTAAAAAACGGAAGCCGGGCCTTTTGCTCACCCCGCCCTGGGGCATGACGGTCATGTTTTGCAGGCTCTTGGCGCCGGAGGCATACTTGACTATATCCAGGCGGGCCTTCAAGGTGTCGGCAATAACCCCGCCGGTAAAGCTGAACTGGTAATAATCGGTTTTCATAATTCGCTCTTCGTGAAAATTCTTAGATTTCCGGCTTCTTGGCTTAAAAGCAAAACACCTTTAAAGGGTGGGTAGGGCGGGAAACCATGATTTTTGCTTTTAAGCCAAACAACCGGGAATCTGCCGTTTGTACCCGATGGCTTAGGTTGCTTTTATGGCAAAAGTCGCGAAAAGACAAATCGAGACCTGTTGCAAATTGCCTTCCATGGCCCGCTTTAGACTTCCGCGTATTTAAATATGCAGAGGTCTAAAATCACTCCCGCTAGATGGATATTTTTGAATTATTGAGAGGAATAAATCTGATGTCAATCAATTGCCCGCAATGCGGCCGGCAAATAAAAATTTACCGCAATCCCGCTCCCACCGTGGATACGCTTATCAGCCTGAAGCCGGGAGAAGTTCTGCTGATTGAGCGGCTGAATCCTCCCCTGGGCTGGGCCTTGCCGGGCGGATTTGTGGAAATCGGCGAAACAACCGCCCAGGCGGCCTGCCGGGAAGCCCTGGAGGAGACCGGGCTTGAAATCAGTCTGACGGGTATCCTGGGAGTATATTCCGACCCCCGGCGCGATCTTCGGCGCCATACCATTTCAGTGGTTTACCTGGCTGAAGCGCCCGGCCAGACGCCGTGTGCCGGTTCGGACGCCGGCAAGTGGCGTTCCTTCCCTCTGGATGATCCGCCGGAAAATATATGCTTTGACCATGACCTGATTTTGCGGCACTACCGCCAGTATCTGAGCGGGCAACGCTCCCTGGCCCAGATATAGCCGCCGGGCCCAATCCTGCCTTGCCAATCTGCTAACTAATGGGCGATCAATTCGCTGCTGTTTTGTGGCTTTTTGAAACGGTAATATTCCAGAGGGGCATGAAATATCTCTTCCGGACTCGTCGCCTTGAGAGCCTGGGTCAGCACCTCATCCATATGCTCCACAGGGACAATTTCCACCGCTTTTTGTACCTTAATCGGTATCTCTTTTATGTCTTTCTCATTTTCTTTGGGGATAAGCACTTTTTTCAGGCCCACCCGGTGGGCGGCCAGGACTTTTTCCCGCAGGCCGCCTATGGGCAGAACCCGGCCGCGTAAAGTTATCTCTCCGGTCATGGCCACATCAGCCCTGGCGGGGATGAGGGTCAGGGCACTGGCCAGAGCGGTAGCCAAGGTGATGCCGGCCGAAGGCCCGTCTTTGGGAATAGCCCCTTCCGGGACATGAATATGAATATCTATTTCCTGATAAAAATCCGCGGGCAAGCCCAGGCTTACTCCCCGGGAGCGCACATAGGAAAGGGCGGCCTGGGCTGATTCCTGCATGACTTCACCCAGTTTGCCGGTGATGGTAAGTTTGCCTTTGCCAGGCATGATCACCACTTCCGTGGTGAGCATTTCTCCTCCCACTTCGGTCCAGGCCAAACCGTTAACCAGACCCACCGTATCCTGATTTTCCGGAAGGCCGTGACGGTATTTCGGCACCCCTAAAAGATCTTCCAAATTATTTATCGCCACTTTAAGCGCGCCATGGCGCTCATTTTTCTCCACCAGGCGTTTGGCCACCTTGCGGCACACGCTGCCCAGCTCCCGCTCCAGATTTCTGACCCCGGCTTCACGGGTATATTCCTGAATAATTTTCAGCATAGCCTCATCGCTGACTTTGACCTGATCCGGTTTGAGGCCATTGGCCTTGGCCTGCTTGAGCATAAGGAACTGCCTGGCAATAGCCATTTTTTCCAGCTCGGTATAACCGGAAAGTTTGATAATTTCCATCCGATCCTGTAAAGGCGCGGGTATGCTGTAAAGATTGTTGGCAGTGGTTATAAAAAGCACTTCGCTCAAGTTGTAGTCCATATCCAGATAGTGATCATTGAAAGCGTAATTCTGTTCCGGATCCAGAACTTCCAAAAGGGCGGCGGACGGATCGCCTCGGAAATCCGTTGACATTTTATCAATTTCATCCAGGCAGAACACCGGATTCATGGATTTGGAACGGCGCATGGATTGGATAATTTTTCCGGGCAGAGCCCCCACATAAGTACGGCGGTGCCCTCTGATTTCAGCCTCATCACGCACTCCACCCAAAGACAGGCGAATAAAACTGCGGTTCATGGATCTGGCTATGGAACGGGCCAGAGAGGTTTTGCCCACCCCCGGAGGCCCGACAAAACACAGAATCGGACCTTTGTTTTTCCGCATCAGGGTTTGCACGGCTAAAAACTCCAGAATGCGTTCTTTGGGCTTTTCCAGGCCGTAATGGTCGTTATCCAGGATTTCCCCGGCCTGAACAATATCCACCTTGTCCTGGGTGCGCTCATACCAGGGCAGGGCCAGAATCCAATCCACATAATTGCGCACCACCGTGGCTTCGGCGCTCATGGGAGACATGAGTTTGAGTTTTCTTATCTCCTGGGTAACTTTTTCCATTGCTTCCCTGGGCATACGTTTGCTTTTCAGTTTAGCTTCCAGCTCGCGGATCTCATTTTTGCCGTCTTCTTTTTCACCCATTTCTTTTTGAATGGCCCGCATCTGCTCGTTGAGATAGTATTCCCGCTGGGTTTTTTCCATCTGCTTTTTTACCCGGTTGCGAATACGCTGCTCTATCTGGGCTATCTCGATTTCCGAACGCATAAGCTCAAACAGGCGCTCCAAACGCATATTGGGATACACGGTCTCCAAAAGCTGCTGTTTATCTTCCACTTTAAGGGGCAGGTGTACGGTCAGGGTATCGGCCATTGTCCCAGGATGCTCTAATTTTTGAATATTATTAACTACTTCTCTGGGAATCTTTTTATTGAGTTTGCTGTACTGATCAAAAGCGGCGCTCACCTGGCGCATCAAAGCCTCAGACTCCCGATCCGGGGCAAAATCAATTTCCAGAGACTCCACCCGTACTACAAAACAGCGGCTGTCTTCCACAAAATTTTTGATAACCGCTCTTTCCCTCCCTTCCACCAGGGCCTTGACCGTGCCGTCGGGCAGGCGCAGTAATTGAAAAACAACAGCCAAAGTGCCAATCTGGTACATATCGCCGGGCGCCGGGTCGTCAATTTTAGCGTCTTTTTGCGTGGTCAGAAAAATAGCCCTTTCGTTTTCCATGGCCATTTCCAAGGCAGCTACTGATTTTTCCCGGCCAATAAACAGGGGGGTAACCGCCTTAGGCAGCACCACCATATCGCGTAAGGGTAGTAAAGGGACTATCATAAATAAAAATTTTTCTCCGTCCTTAACCGCTGGTTGAACTTATTTTTTAAATAATCCAATCAGTTAACGTCTGACAGATTAATGCCTGAACAAATTCAGGCACAAACGCCGCCAACAAAATTTCAAGCTCAAATTCATGTATCTTGCTCAAATTCATGTATATTATATGATAATAATAGTAACGGCAAACCCGTCTTGCAACTTTAGCCCGACATTAATATTATCCCCTTCCCGGCGGACAAATGCCAGTGAATTTTCATGCCCGGGATAAAAGGCAAAAACCATGACTGGCGGCATAAACTTGACAGAGACGGCCGCTTATCATACGATTTAACCTTATGATGCTGTAAGCGGGCTTCAAGCTTTGAAGTCTCTATGCTCTTTCGACCAATTGCGATTGCATAGGAGGACATTTTTGCAACTTATAGATATCTTCAAAACCAGAACCAGGCATCCTTTGCGGCCGCGTTCCTCCGATATTATAAAACATATTTTTGCCGATTTCCGCTATTATGAAAAAACCGGTGATTCCCTGATTATGGGGGAAGGACATTTTGACGGAAATCCGGTCTATGTGGTAGCCCAGCAAAAACCCAAACCGGAACAGTTTAACACTCCGGAAGGAGTGACCAAACTTAACTGGGGCATGCTGAACGCCGATGAACATGCCCAAGTGCTGCGGCTTTTACGTCGTCTGCATGAAGGCGGGCCGCATGAGAACAGCTTCCTGCTGTCTGTTATTGACACCTACGGAGCCGACATTTCCATGTATTCGGCCCAGCGCTTTCAGGCTTTTTTCATTGGCCACCTCATTCGCGCTTACACTACCGTGCCTATCCGCACTATCAGCATTGTCTTGGGCGAAGGGGGATCGGGCGGAGCTTTGGCTCTGCAGGTGGCCGACCGGCGGGCTGCCATTGAAGACGCCCTTTATGCCACCGCCCCGCCCGAGTCCATGGCCGCCATAATTTTCCGCGACAACAAACGCATTGAAGACGCTTTGCAAGTCAGCCGTTCCTCGGCCAAAGATCTGCGTCATTTCGGAGTAATTGACAGCACAATTCCCTCCACTGCCAAAGTTCAGGACGCGGCCGGTTTGAGCCGCAATATAACCGCCTATCTGGAACGAACCTCACGCGATCTGTTCAAACGCAGCATCAAAAAGCTGCTTTCCCAGAGAATTGAGCGGGCGCGGGCAATGGGAGTCATGCGGCAGGGCCGTTTTTATGACCTCAAACGTTTTGTGGAACGCCCTTTCCGGGCCAAACCCACTCCTCCTCCCAACATTAAGCTGGTCTATGATGACGCCACCTTCAATTTCAGCGTTGAAGAAGATTACCAGGGCCTGCCTCTGCAGCGCAAGGAACCCTATGTGCGCTGCGGCTATGTGGAAGATAAAAACGGTTGCGGCGCTCTTATCCCTTTAGAAGAGTTTTTAAACAACCATCAGGTTTGTCCCCAATGCGGCCTGCACCATGCCATGAACGCCACCGGCTGGATCAAGGTGTTGGCCGATAACAATTCTTTTCACGAACTCTTCCGCAACATGTCGGTGGAAGATTTGATGGACAGCTCGGACCTGCACGGCTTCTACCGCGATTTTCTAAACCGCCAGAAAGACCGGACTGATTTCAACGAATCCCTGGTAACCGCCCATGCCACCGTTTACGGTTATCCCGCCATAATGGCCATTTGCGATTTTTCCTTTGCCGGCGGTTCCATGGGAGTGGTGTTCGGAGAAAAATTCCGTCTGGCGGTGGATCACGCCCTGCGCCGGGGCTTGCCGGTAGTGAGCGTATGCTGTTCCGGCGGCGCCCGCCTCTATGAAGGTATAATCGCGCTGATGCAAATGGCGAAAACCGTAGCCTCGGTACAGCAGCTTAAAGAGGCCGGCCTGCCCTTTATTTCCATTCTGGGCGATCCCAGCACCGGCGGAGCCATTGCCTCTTACGCGGCTCTGGGCGATGTGTGCCTGTCCGAGCCGGACGCTTTAGTTATCTTCACCGGTCCCAGAGTAATGAAAGCCAGAGGCTTTGAAGTGGATGAAAAATTGGTGCGTTCCCAGGCGCTGTACCGGGTGTCCGCCGATACTTTTGAAAAACCGGAATATTATGGAGAAATCAGGGGTATTCAGGAAGTGGCGCCGCGCGGCATGATGAAGCGTATGGTAGCCAAGTATCTGGAATTGTTCGCCCGCACCCGGAACGGCAGCCCTGGCGGCAGCAAACAGTGGCGTCCCTATGCCCGCCGCCAGCGCAACTCCTCTTCAGGCTGAGATTTCGTGCGGCAACGGCTGAACTCAACCGGCGAAGCGGCCTCAAACAAAAACAGCTTAACAGGAAGCAATAACTGCCAGAGCAATACCTCCTATAATAGCTATCACCAGTTTTCGGCGGTGCAGAAACAGAAACATGGCAAAATAATCGGGCTCCGCAAGCAATGGCAAATTAAGACCCCATCCGCCTCAAGGCGGCTACAATCAACTTTTGCCCCGCCCGGGTAACTGCTGACAGGGCAAAATACTGGGGTGGCTGAAGGGACTTGAACCCTCGGCCTACAGGGCCACAACCTGGCGCTCTAACCAACTGAGCTACAGCCACCATCCGTATCCGCACTATATAGCAGATAAAAATAATTATGGCAAGAGCAATTACCTTAATCTGGCCCGGCCGCCGGATCCATGCTATATTAGTAGACCTTGAAAAAATTGAAGCCGGCTTTTTCAGGATCGGCTATATTAAATTGCCGGAGCCGCTCCTATACCGGACAGGAACGGAGCGGCCGGCTGACAAGGAGTTTTTATGCCCCCACGCCTGTTATACGCCGATGCGCGCGGCAATATTTTTGATCATCCCAAGCTGTTTTTAGTAGGCAGCCAGGGGGGCCTTCTGCGACCGGTGGAAGACATAGACTGCATTCCTCTGCCGGAAGGGAGCGAAATTTTTCTCCTCCCCGGACGCCTGCCCGTTGGACGGGACGGAGGAGGCAAATTTGTCACCCTGGAACAGGATCAGGTGGACGGAGGCCTCGTGAGCGCGGTAGCCGCCTTCATGGCCCCGGCTCATACCTCTCTGTTCAGCGCAGCTTACGCCACCCAGCCCGGCGCGCCCAGACTGCCCCTCTTCGCTTATACCGCCTTGGGCTTTTCCTGGGGAAAAATGGTGGCGGCCGGAATAAGAGTTGACCCTGACGCCCGTCAGGATCAGGCCAATTTTAACCGCCCCAAACGCGTTGAAGACAATGCCCGTAAACTCTTGAAACGTTTTCCCCGCAACCGCCTGGCCGGCCATCTGGTATCCTGCGCTCTCACTTCCTGCTGCCCGGCGGCGCGCAATCTGATGCTGGGGCGCTGGGAAGCGCCTCTGCCCATCGCCCAGGCCTGCAACGCCCACTGCCTGGGATGTATTTCCCTCCAGCCGGACGGCATAGTCCCGCCCACTCAACAGCGCCTTACTTTTACCCCCAGCGCCGCTGAAGTAGCCGAAATAGGGTGTTTTCATTTAGAAAACGCCCGCCAGGCCATGGTTAGTTTCGGGCAGGGCTGCGAAGGCGAGCCTTTGACTGACGGCCAGCTTTTGCTGGACTCTGTGCGCCTGATGCGCAGCCGTTTCCCCCGCGCCACCATTAATCTCAACAGCAACGGCAGTCAGCCGGAAATAATGGA
Organism: Desulfarculales bacterium; assembly: GCA_031267815.1. Classification (GTDB taxonomy): domain Bacteria; phylum Desulfobacterota; class Desulfarculia; order Desulfarculales; family Desulfarculaceae; genus JAIRYI01. Next base: position 12,172 of record JAIRYI010000109.1, read on the forward strand.
AGCTCTGATGGCCGCCGGACTTTCCTCGGCAAGAATAAGTTTGAACAGCCTTCTGCGCGAACGCCACGCCGCCTATTACCGTCCGGACGGATGGTCCTTGGATGATGCCTTGGCCTGTCTGCGGGTGGTCAAAGAAAAAGGCGGCTTCACTTCCCTCAATCTCCTCTCTCTGCCCGGCGTTAATGACCAGGAGGAAGAAAGGCAGGCCTTGATCCGGATCATTGAAAAAGGGTGGGTGGATTTCATTCAGTGGCGCAATCTGAATATTGACCCTGAGTATTATTTGCAGGCCTTGAATATCAAAACTAAAGAGGACGCTCCTAAACCCATGGGGATAGCGGAATTAATTACCGCGCTGAAGAGGCGCTTCCCCAAGCTGGGACACGGCTATTTTAACCCCCGCCTGGAAGGAAGGACAGACCTGACTTCTTCCCCTGCCCAAGACGAGCGCTGAAGCGGCCATGGCGAAGAAAAAATTACCCTGGGAGAGAAAGTGAACTCCGCTCCCTTGCAACTGATCCTGGGCTTGGGCAATCCCGGAGAACAATACGCCGGCACCCGCCATAATCTGGGCTTCATGGCCCTGGAGACGCTGGCCAGCCACTATAACATAGATTTACGTTTGGAAAAAAAGGCTTTTAACTGCCGCTGGGGCAAAATCAGGCTGGGTTCCCGCAATCTGATCCTGGCCCTGCCCCATACTTTTATGAACTTGAGCGGCCGGACGGCCCGGTCTCTGGCCTCGTATTTTCAGGTGGAGGCGGAAGCCATAGCCGCGGTACACGATGATCTGGATCTGGAATTCGGACGGATTAAAATCAGCGTCAACCGCGGCGGCGGAGGCCATAAAGGCGTGGATTCCCTGCGTGATCATTTGGGCAGCGACGCCTTCGCCCGCCTGCGCCTGGGCATAGGCCGCCCTCTTTATGGGGAAGCGGCGGATCGCTATGTCTTGAACTCTTTTTATCCGGAACAAAAAGCCGCTCTGGCCGGTTTCCTGGAAAATGCCCGCCAATGTCTGCTTGTCATGATCGAGGAAGGGCCGATAGCGGCAATGCAGGTCTTTAACCGCCGCTAGTACGCTAATTGGGTTGGGGAACTCCCGGCAAAGGCTCAAGGAAGGGCCGGCGCGCGGCAAAAAAAAAAAGAGAGAGCCGGGGGGGCCGGCCCTCTTTTTTGATCCAGGCTAATTCATAACCGCGAAGAGTACGGTTAATTATTTCTCGGTTGAACTGTCACTAAAATAAAAAAATAAACTACTTGCGAGGCTTAGCTTCATTAACGGTGAGATTGCGCCCGTTCAAACTGTAACCATGGAAACGTTGTATCGCTTCTTTAGCTTCTTCAGGGGAATCCATCTCAACAAAACCAAAACCTCTAGACCTACCGGTTTCTCGATCTGTAATCACCCGGGCAGACACCACGGCGCCCGCTTGCGTGAAAAGATCCCTTAAATCATTGTCAGAGGTTGCGAAGGGAAGATTACCAACATAAATATTCATTAAACCAAATCCTTTTCTCTCCTGGATCATATTTACCAGCATATGCAATATCTTCAATTATTGCAAGCAAAAAAAAGCCGGCAGAGAAATTATTTTTCCCTTTGCTCCTTAGCCGGCCCCTAAAAGGGTTTTCGCCCTCACTTGCAAAAAGCTTCCGGAAATGTTAGTCTCTATCCCAAGCGCCATGTCTGGCGCCAAATTTTATTGAGAAACGGTGCCGCAATGAAAGATAATCCTGACCATAACCGCTCTTCCGCCACCCCGGTCAATTTCATCCGGACCCAGGTAGAGGAAGACCTGCCCCAATATCCCAGGATAGTCACCCGCTTCCCCCCTGAACCCAACGGCTATCTTCATGTGGGCCACGCCAAATCCATCTGCCTCAATTTTGGGGTGGCGGAGGATTACAATGGGCAGTGCAACTTGCGGTTTGACGACACCAATCCTGTCAAAGAAGATGCGGAATATGTGGACTCCATTCGGGATGTGGTCAAATGGCTTGGTTTTGACTGGCATGAAGGCCTGTATTATGCCTCCGACTATTTTGAACGCCTCTATGAACTGGCCCAGGAATTAATCCGGAGAGACAGAGCCTATGTGGACGATCTGAACGCTGAGGAAATCCGCGCCTGGCGCGGCACCCTCACTCTGCCGGGGCGGGAAAGTCCCTGGCGCGGCCGCCCGCCGGAAGAAAGCCTTGAACTTTTCGCCCGGATGCGGGCCGGAGACTTTCCCGACGGAAGCAGGGTTCTGCGGGCAAAAATAGACATGCACAGTCCCAACCTCAATATGCGCGACCCGGTGATCTACCGCATCCGCAGGGCCGGCCACCACCGCACTGGCGACGCCTGGTGTATTTACCCCATGTATGACTATGCCCACTGCCTGTCTGACGCCCTGGAAGGGGTCAGCCATTCTCTGTGTACACTGGAATTTGAAGATCACCGCCCTCTTTATGACTGGGTGCTGGAAGCTCTCGACTGGCCGGCGCCCCGGCCCCGGCAGATAGAATTCGCCCGTCTTAACCTGGAATTCACTCTGACCAGCAAACGCAAATTGTTGCAGTTGGTGAGGGAAGGCCGGGTGGAGGGCTGGGACGACCCCAGAATGCCTACCATTGTGGGCCTGCGGCGGCGCGGCTATACTCCGGAAGCTATCCGCGCCTTTTGCGAACGCATTGGAGTGGCCAAACGGGACAGCTGGATTGAATATGAGTGGCTGGAACAGAGCATACGCGATGACCTCAACCCCAAAGCCCGCCGGGTCATGGGAGTGCTGGATCCCCTGCCGGTGGTTATAGACAACTATCCTGAAGGGCGGAGCGAAGAACTCGACGTCCCTTATTTTCCCGATGATCCGGGCCGGGGGCAAAGCCGCCCGGTGCCTTTCTCCCGGGAAATATATATTGAACGCGGCGATTTCATGGAAGAGCCTTCGAAAAAATTCTTCCGCCTGGCTCCGGGACGGGAAGTGCGCCTGCGTTTCGCCTATTACATCACCTGCCGGGAAGCAGTCAAAGACCGGGAAGGACGAATTATCCGCCTTCACTGCACTTACGATCCCGCCAGCCGGGGAGGAGATTCCCCGGACGGGCGCAAAATCAGAGGCACTATTCACTGGGTAAGCGCGGCCCATGCCTTGCGGGCCAGAGCGCGTCTTTATGAGCGCCTTTTCACCGCTCCCCGGCCGGACGGTCTGGAAGATTTGAATCCTGATTCTTTACGGGAAACAGACGCCTGGCTGGAACCCAGTCTGGCCGCGGCGGAAGCGGGGGAATACTTCCAGTTTGAACGCCAGGGCTATTTTATTGCCGACGCCAAATTAAGCCGCCCCGGCGCCCCTCTGTTTAACCGGATTGTGAGCCTGCGCGACAGTTGGGCCAAAATGGTGAGGGACGGCAAAGTCTAAAGCGCGCCTCCCGGCACTACCCAGTTCTCCCCTGCCGGCAATTCACCCTTAACCGCCCGCAGAGTCCATTGCAGGCTCTGCTGATAATATTCCCGCCGCTGTTCCCCGTTCATCCAGGCCCGGACGCTGGCCCTTTCATGCATCTGTTCGCGCTGGGACAGGAGCAGAGCGGCCAGATTGGCTATCCCCCCAAATACCTCTTCCGCTTTGCGGGCAAATGATTGCGCGCAGGCGACCGGCATGTCTACGCTCACCGCTTGGCCTTGAGCGTTAATATAATTGACCCGCCCGTGCCGGCGCAAATCCTCTTCCTCCATACGTCCGGCCTGAGGATAGCGAAATAAATAAGGATTAGAAAAAAGCAGATGATGACCGCGGCTGCCCGCCCAGTAGCGGTAACTGGCCATGGAATCCCACACTGTGACCACCCGCCGGTTCAGGGCTGAAGCCAAATGAGCCAAGCCTCCGTCCCGGCCCACAAAAGCGCTGGCCTTGGTCATCAGCCAGGCCAGGTTGGGCAGGGTGGAAGCCGGGTCGTCCATGGGCAGAACCGCGTCCAGACAGGAGGCAAGCGAGCCATAATCGCGGCTTCCCACCGCCAGCAAAGTAAAATGAGGACGGAGAGAGGAAAACAGCTCCCGCCACCAGGCTTCATCCTGCCAAAAAAAGTCACCCCGGCCGGGATTTAAGGGAAACACAAGCAGATTGGGTTTTTGCCGGCTTAAAAGAGAAGACAGGCGATCCGCGCCCGGATCGACCATCACGCTGGGCCAGTCGTCCCGGCGCGCCAGCCGGTAATAAGCGCTGTGAGCCAGGATGGGATTGGCCCGCACCCGGTCAACAGGCAGCACTCCCAGCTTAAGAGAAAAAACGGTGCGGGCATACCAGGTGGCCGGCCGGCCGGAACGGGCCACTCCTATTTCCTGCAACTCATATCCCTGCCCAGATTCAGGCGGGACTATCTCCTTAACCAGGGGATGGGCTTCCAGCAAAGGCAAGATTTCCGGGGAAGGAGATAAATACAGACGCACCGGACGGCCGTGGTTACGCAATAACCCCAGCGCCATCAGGGTATCGCCCAAGGCCAGGCGGGGAGGAGGGAAACAGGCGCCGTCAGCCAATTTTATATAAATAGGCAGTTCCAGACATTCTATGGTATTGCGCAGCGATAAAGGAATATTTTCCACCAGCATGATAAAACTCCCCGCGGCCTCCGGCTGCCTTCAAGGGCGCCGCCGCAAAGAAGATAGCCGGAAATTAAGCCCTGAATGTCAATATATTAACAGCAATTGTCAAAAAAAACCGCGGCCGGCTTATTCCTTAAGCCAGAATCGCTTTTTAAAAGTGAATATTTTTGCAGATCGGGCATTTTTTGCCGAAATAAATTTTAGACGCAAAGGAAACTAACCGATAAAACTTCCATAAATAGAGCAATTAGGGTGAGCTTGATTAAACCGCGGTATATAACATTAATTTGGCATATATATTGCTTAATGTTTAAAGTGAAGTCATTGCCCGCATCTGGCCAATTATATACGGAATGGAGAGGAATTTTAATGCTGACATACGGACAAAACCAATATCGCAGAACCCAGGTGAATACGGTTGACCGCGGACGTTTAATTATTTTGCTGTATGAAGGGGCCATAAGCTTTTTAAGCAAAGCGCAGCACAGCATCCAGGAAGATGACATCGCCGGCGCCAGCGTGCTGATTAACCGGGCGCAGGATATTATCGATGAACTCAACGCCGCTCTGAATATGGAACTGGGTGGGGATATTGCCCAAAATCTGCGCCGCCTTTATATGTTTATGAACGATCAATTGGTGCAGGCCAAAATTAAAGCGGATCTCAACCCGCTTAAGGAAGTCGTCCGCATGCTCAGCAGTCTTAATGACGCCTGGAGAGAAGCGGTGACCAAGCCGGAAGCCCAGGAAGTGCTGAGCAAACAAGTTCAGCGGCCTCTGGCCCAGACTATTAATAACGTTACTATTTAGTAGACCCTGAAAAAGCCGGAAACGGCTTTTTCAGGGAAAAACGCTTAGCTTCAGGCGCCGCTTCTCGGCATTCTTGCCGGAGCCTGGATAAGCGTTGCAGCCACTATGCCGCCGCCGCGCATCATATAACCGCGCTTTTCAAGCGTTGTGGCAATAGCATGAAAAAATACCTTGTCTATATTGTATTCTTCCAGCAAATGCCGGAATTTTAGCAAAGTGGCGGCATCTGGAGCCTGCTCGCCGGCAAAATTGATTTTCATGAATGAGCGAAGCGCATAGCTGTCATAAATGGCGTCTTCAATGCCTTCACCCGACAGGTTGAACCAGCATTGCATAAGATACATGCCCAACATCTTTTAAACCCCCAAGTGAATTTATTTGCCGGAAGAAAAAAAATACTTGACAAATATAACTAAATAACTAATTATTTAGTTATGAATACGGAACACCTGCAAACCCTGCCGGCTGACTGGCAGCCCATAGCCAGAACCCTCTCCGCTATTGGCGATGAAGTGCGCCAGCGGATATTACTGCTTTTTGAGCCGGAAGAACGTCTGACCATCAAGCAGATATCCCAGGCTATAGGTTTGAGCCGCAGCGCGGTGGTGCATCACCTTGCCATACTGCGGCAGGCGGAAATTATGCAGTCCCGGAAAAAAGGCAGGGAAGTATTTTTTTACATAGATCCGCGGCCTGTGATTTACGCCCTGGAACAGCTTTACAGCTATATTGGCGATTATCTGAACTATCCCCTTAACTTCACCCAAGGCAACAAAGATGGCTGAAACCAACAGATCCCGCCTGCTGTTCATGGGCGCCGCCTATTCGCTGGGCACTTTTAATGACAATTTTTTTAAACAGGCTGCCCTGCTGCTGGCCATAAGCGCCGGCTTAACCCATATTCAGGGAATTGCCACCACCTTGTTCGCTCTGCCTTTCGTGGTTTGCGCGGCCTGGAGCGGCTGGCTGGCCGATCGTTTTCCCAAAGAGCGTATAGTGATCGGCGCCAAAGGCCTGGAGGTTCTGGCCATGCTGATTGGCGCTTGGGGAATTATTACCCTCAACTGGGTATGCATTGTGGCCGTAGTCACCATCATGGGTTTGCAGTCGGTAATTTTCGGCCCCGCGCTCAACGGCTCCATTCCCGAATTGTTTCCGCTTGATAAAGTGGCCAAGGTCAACGCCATATTGAAGCTGGTCACTACTGTGACCATCCTGGCGGGCATTGCTTTGGCCGGAGTTGCCCTGGATCAGATCTGGGGTCAGGCCTGGCTGCCCTCAGACTACAGTTCTGGCCGGGTGCTGGTAGGCTGCATTGCCGTGGCCGCCGCCCTGACGGGGCTGACGGCCGCTTTTTTTATCGGCGGCAGCCAAGTGAGGAAAAGCGACACCTCTTTTCCTTGGGCAGGCCCTCTCAATTCCCTGCGCGACTGCTGGCTGGCGCGGCGGGAGCCGGTGCTTTGCCTGGTGCTGGCGGCGGAAGCCTATTTTTACTTCATGTCGTCTCTGGCGGTGCTGGTCATCAACAATCTGGGGCTTAAACAGCTTGGTTTTTCCATGACTCTTACCAGCCTGCTGGCCGCGGCCCTGATGATAGGCATATGTCTGGGCGCGGGCCTGGCCGGCCGGGGAACTCCCTTGAGCTGGCGTAAATGGATGGTGCCGGCCTGTCTGGTGATGGGCGCCAGCCTGGCCGCCAGCGGCCTGACCGCGCTTCTGCCTCCGAGCATGCGCCTGCCCTTTGCGCTGGCGGCATACCTGATCGCGGGAACTGCCGGCGGTTTTTATCTTATCCCTTTATCCAGCTTCATCCAGGTGCGCCCTCACGGACAGGAAAAGGGCCGGGTTCAGGGGGTATCCTATTTTCTGGCTTTTGGCGGCATTCTCGTTTCCGGCCAGCTGTTCCTGTTTATAGGCAAACTGCCGCCGGGGGCGGGCATGGTCATTGTGGGCGGGTTTTCCCTTGGGGCCGGCCTGTTGTGGTGGGCAATCAAGCGGCGGCTGAGCGAGCGGGTCTGGGGCATAAGCGGGCAAAATGCCACTTTGCGCGATTCCATTTTTAAATAAAGGTGATAGCCATGTCATTTGTGACTAATATGAGCCGTAAACTGGCCTATGCGGTTTTGTTCGCTCTGGTCTTTGTTATTCTGCGTTTGCGTTACAGTTTGAAAATAAAGAATCTGCCCGCCAACGACGGCCGGCCGGTTTTGTTTCTGCCCAACCATCCGGCCCTCATTGATCCTGTAATCCTTTGCCAGGTACTGGGGCCGGATTTCCGGCCGCGCCCCCTGGCGGACGCCGGTCAGGCCGCCCGTCCGGGAGTAAAACAGGCCCTTGGCCTGATTAACGCCATTGTTATTCCCGACGCCTCGCAGAGCGGCCGCCAGGCTCTGCGGCAGATTGAACAGGGCCTGAGCCTGGTTGCCCAGGCCCTTGAACATGGCGATAATGTGATATTTTACCCTTCCGGCCGTATCTATCATTCCCGTATGGAAGCAGTGGGCGGCAATTCCGGACTCAAGACGGTGCTGGAGCAGATGAACACCCTGCCGCGTCTGGTCCTGGTGCGCACCACCGGCCTGTGGGGCAGTTCTTTCAGCCGCGCCTCCGGCTCTTATCCTAAAGTGCTGGAAGCGCTTAAAAAGGGGCTGGCGCTTCTGTTGGCCAATTTGTTGTTTTTTATTCCCCGCCGCCAGGTCAGCATAGAATTCAGCGAGCCGGAGGAGTTTCGTCAAATTGCCGCCAGCGGCGACAAGCAGGCCATAAACCGCTATCTGGAAAATTTTTACAACCGGGATGCCCCTCCGGCCATGAAAGTGCCGTTTTTTTTCTGGCAGGGCAGCAAGCCCCTGCCAATGCCTGAACCCGATGAGGCCGGGGGTCAAGCGGACCTCCCCGTTACCAGTTCTGTGCGGGATCAGGTGCTGGCCTGTTTGCGGCGCTTCAGCGGGCAGGAGCGCATAGAGCCGGACATGCTGCTGGGCGCGGATCTGGGGCTGGACAGTTTGAGCCTGGTGGAGGTGGGACTGTGGCTGGAAGGGGAATTTGGCTGTTATGTGCCTGACTTGGAAAATCTGCTTACAGTTCAGGATTGCCTGCAAGCGGCAATGGGCATAAACAGCGGCCGGCAAAGCGGGCAGAAGCCCCCGCCCCCAGTCTGGTTCCCTCTGCCTCAGGACGCCGCTATAAAACTGACCATGCCTGAAGCGCCGCTTTTGGACAGCACGCCTTCCCTGCCCAGCCTGTTCCTGGCCTGGGCCAGAAAAGAGCCGGCCCGCCCCTTGCTGGCAGACCGGGCGGGCGGAATGATGACTTTTCGAAAAGCCCTGATCACGGTTGAGGCTTTACTGCCCGCGTTTAAGAAGATAAGCGGAGAGAGAGTGGGCGTCATGCTGCCCATGACACCGGCCGCGCTCACCGGCTGGCTGGCCTGTATGCTGGCCGGCAAAACTCCGGTAATGGTCAACTGGACTGTGGGCTTAAGCAATCTGCGCCATTGCCTGGGCTTAAGCCGGGTGAAAGTGGTGGTCAGCGCCAGAGCGCTGATGAACCGTCTGCGGCGCCAGGGGTTTGACCCTGAGCAGGTAAGCTGGCGGGATGGGACCAAGGTGAATTTCATCTATCTGGAAGACGTGGCCAAGGACCTTGGGTGGAGCGGTAAACTTGGGGCGGCGCTGCGCGCCCTGTTTTTCCGCCGTCTGGATAAACTGGCGGCTGACAAAAGCCATATGAGCAATACCGCGGCCATACTGTTTACTTCCGGCTCCGAGTCTTTGCCCAAGGCGGTGCCCTTAAGTCACGCCAACATAGTAAGCAACCTGCTGGACGCGGTCAAAGTTCTGGATGTGCGGGCCGGCGACCGCCTGCTGGGCCTGCTGCCGCCGTTTCATTCCCTGGGCCTGCTGGGTAATATGGCCCTGCCCGCCTGCATGGGCATACCCATGGCCTGCCATCCCAACCCCACGGAAGCGGCGGCCCTGGTCGGCCTGGTCAAAAACTACCGCTTGAGCCTGGTAATCACCCCGCCCACCTTTTTGGGCAATATGCTGCAGCGCGCCCGGCAGACTGATGCTCTGGCTTCCTTGCGTCTGGCTTTTGTGGGCGCGGAAAAATGCCCGGAATCCGTATTCAGGGATTTTGCCCGGCAATGCCCGCAAGGCGCGCTGTGTGAAGGCTATGGGGTAAGCGAGTGTTCGCCCATTGTCAGCGTAAATCATCCGGGCAACCCTTGCCCCGGCACCATCGGCCTGCCTCTGGCTTCCATGGAAATCGCGGTTGTGGCGGGGCCGGACACCAATCCCGGTTTGTCTGAATATGTTGAGGCCGCCGTCAATCAGCCCGGTTTGCTGCTGGCGCGCGGGCCTAACGTATTTGACGGTTATCTGCCCGCGCCGCCGGGCTATCCCGGCCCCAGCAGCCCTTTTATGGAATATGGAGGTAAAATCTGGTATCGCACCGGCGACCTGGTGAGCCGGGATGGGGACAGTGTACTCAGCTTCTGCGGCCGTCTGAAGCGATTTATTAAAGTTGGCGGAGAAATGATTTCCCTGCCGCAAATAGAAGATGTGCTGTTAAGCGCTTTCGCCGGCCTGCGCGGAGAGCAGGAAGGGCCGCTGCTGGCGGTTGAGGCGGTCGGTCAGGACGCCATGATAACTCTGTTCACCACCGCGGACGTCAGCCGGGAGCAGGCCAATGCGGCTTTGCGCGGCAGCGGCTTGTCCGGCCTTTATAATATCCGCCGGACGGTGCGGCTGGAACAGCTGCCTCTGCTGGGTACCGGCAAGGTGGATTACCGCCGTCTGGAGGCCGGGCTGTAGGCCTTGGCGGGGGCGCGCAAAGGCAAGCTAAGGCGGAGAGGCGGGGGCAAGATAGCGTCTTCGCTCCATAAGCCTTGCCATGAGCAAGGGAATAAGATATCATTATTCGTGTCAATTACGGCTGTTAATTCATTAACCTGAAAACATACGCCGCGTTACAGCCGGGGCGGCCGCATGATTTATTTTGAGCTCATGGAAAAAAAACCTCCTTTTAATCCCACTTACAGAAATCTGGCTGTGTGGCTGGCCATAAGCATCGTGCTTATCATGCTCTTTAACTTTTTGAATCAGCCCGGCCAGACCGGCGATCAAAAAAGTTATTCCGATTTTTACTCCGCTCTGGAAAACGGCCAAATACAGTCAGTGGTGATCCAAGGCCGGGATATCATGGGCCGGACGAGCGATGGCGCCTCTTTCCGCACTTACATGCCCGATGACAGAGAGCTGATTCCGGCCTTGCGGGAAAAGGGGGTCAAGCTCACGGTAAAACCGGTGGAAGACGCCCCCTGGTACATGACCCTGCTCATTTCCTGGTTCCCCATGCTGCTTTTGATTGGAGTATGGATATTTTTCATGCGCCAGATGCAATCCGGCGGCGGCAAAGCCATGAGTTTCGGCAAAAGCCGGGCCCGCCTGACCGAACCGGGCGGCAAGCGCATAACTTTCAACGATGTGGCCGGCGTGGATGAGGCCAAAGAGGAATTGGCGGAAATCGTTGAATTTCTGCGCGATCCGCGCAGATTCACCCGCCTTGGCGGCCGGATTCCCAAAGGCGTACTCCTGGTAGGCCCTCCGGGAACCGGCAAGACTTTGCTGGCCCGGGCCATTGCCGGGGAAGCGGGAGTGCCTTTTTTCACCATCAGCGGTTCCGACTTTGTGGAAATGTTTGTGGGGGTGGGAGCCAGCCGGGTGCGCGATCTGTTCATGCAGGGCAAAAAAAACGCGCCCTGTATTATATTTATTGATGAAATTGACGCGGTGGGCCGCCACCGGGGGGCCGGCCTGGGCGGAGGCCACGATGAACGGGAGCAGACTCTGAACCAACTCCTGGTGGAAATGGACGGCTTTGAATCCAATGAAGGAGTTATTCTGATCTCCGCCACCAACCGGCCCGACGTCCTGGATCCGGCGCTTTTGCGGCCGGGCCGTTTTGACCGCCAGGTGGTGGTGCCGGTGCCGGATGTGCGCGGCCGGGAGCAGATTCTGAAAGTCCATGCCCGGCGGGTGCCTCTGGTCAAAAACGCGGATCTGGCGGTCATTGCCAGGGGTACGCCCGGTTTTTCCGGGGCGGACCTGGAAAACATGATCAATGAAGCCGCCCTGCTGGCGGCCCGCGAAAATAAAGACGCCGTGGACATGGCCGACCTGGAAAAGGCCAAGGATAAGGTCATGATGGGTACCGAGCGCCGCAGCCTTATCCTGAGCGCCGATGAAAAGCGCGTTACCGCCTACCACGAGGCAGGCCACGCCCTGATAGCCAAACTCCTGCCCCACACCGATCCGGTACACAAGGTTACCATTATTCCCCGGGGCCGGGCCTTGGGCCTGACCCAGCAGCTTCCCGAAGGCGACCGTCATACCTATTCCAGTGATTACCTCAACAGCATGCTGGCGGTACTCATGGGCGGGCGGGCCGCCGAAGAGGTCATGCTGAAGCGGATAACTACCGGAGCGGGCAATGATATTGAAAGAGCCACCTCCATGGCCCGGAAAATGGTATGCGAATGGGGCATGAGCGACAGCATGGGCCCGGTGGCTTTCGGAAAGAAGGAAGAACAGATATTTCTGGGCCGGGAGATCAGCACTCACCGCGACTTTTCAGAAAAAACCGCGCAGGAAATTGACCAGGAAGTCCATAAGCTGGTTGCCGCCGCTCACCATACCGCCTGCCGCCTGCTGGAGGAAAACAGGGACAAGCTTCAGGCAATGACCGACGCTCTGCTGGAAGTGGAAACTCTGGACAGCGAAGATGTGGACGCCATTTTAGCGGGCGCCCCCCTGCCCAGCAAAAAAGAAAAAGAAAAAATACGCCGGGCCGCCCGCCGGCGCTACGCGGAAACGGCGGAAAAGGAAGATAAAGAAGCCGCCGTCCGCGCCCGGGAATATAAACGAAAAAATGAAGAAGAACCGGCCCCGGAAGAAGACGGATATGGCGGTGAAAGCGAGAGAGGCGCTGAGGAAAAAGGCGGGGGCCGCGATGACTATGCGGATGATGATGCGGATGATGATGCGGACGATGATGACGATGAGAAGGAAAACGGCGGCGGAAAGGGCCCGGGACGGCGGGGTGTTCATTGACCTTGCTGGTTAGAGGCGTATCCTTGCCCACGGATAAATCCGTTCTGCTCATGGGCATTGTCAATGTCACGCCCGACTCCTTTTCCGACGGCGGCCGTTATTTTGATCCCCAAGCGGCCATTGCCCATGGAAGGAAACTTCTGGCTGAAGGCGCGGATCTTCTGGATATAGGGGGAGAATCCACCCGGCCCGGCGCTTCGCCCCCAGACCCGGAGGAAGAGATAAAACGGGTGGAACCGGTTATTGCCGCCTTGAGCGGGGAAGCGGTCATCAGCGTGGACACCCGCCGCGAACAGGTGGCCCGGGCGGCGCTTGAAGCCGGCGCCCACATATTGAACGATATAAGCGCCAATCCGGCGCTTATGGATCTGGCCGCCTCCTACCGGGCCGGACTGGTGGTCATGCATATGCAAGGAGAGCCGGCCACCATGCAGGACGCTCCTTGTTACAGCAATGTGGTGGAAGAAGTCAGAGACTTTCTCCTCCGGAAAGCCGGCGCCGCCATAAAACGCGGCGTGTCCCTTAAGTCCCTTATTCTGGATCCGGGCATAGGGTTCGGTAAAAATTTGAGCCACAATCTGTCCCTGCTTAAAGCTCTGGGCCGCTTGACTTCCGATTTCCCCCTGCTTCTGGGCTTAAGCCGCAAACGTTTTCTGCGCGCTCTCAGCGGCGAGAATTTCGGCGGTCCGGCCGCCAATGTGGCCGCCAGTCTGTGGGGAGTAAGTCAAGGCGCCAAAATCCTGCGGACGCATGAAATCGCTCCCCTCAGGCAGGCGTTAAAGGTGTGGGAGGCAATTAAGGAGCATTAGCCATGCAGGAAACCATCACCTTGTTCAGTTCCTTACGCTGGCAGGATATTCTGGACATAGTTCTGGTGGCGCTGTTGCTGTATCAGCTCCTCCTGCTGGTCCGGGGAACCAGAGCCATGCATTTACTGGTGGGGCTGGCTCTGGTGCTTCTGCTCATGTTCATCAGTCAGTTCCTGGAATTATGGACCTTGTACTGGATCATCAATTCCTTTGTCGCCTCCATTATTATCATTTTAGTTATCCTCTTCCAGGCGGACATAAAAAGAGTGCTGTCCCGTCTGGGTCAAAAATCCTCCCTGGGGCGCCTGCTGACCTATCTCACCCGTAAAACTTCCACCATTGTCAAAAGTTCAGAAAATATGGTGGAGGAGGTTGTGCGTTCCGCCGTAAGCCTGGCCTCGACCATGACCGGCGGGCTTATGGTTATTGAACGTTACAGCAATCTGAACGATATCGCCGAGGACGGATGCATCCTGGACTGTCTGGTCAACCGGGAACTCCTGCTCACTATTTTCCGGGTGGGCACTCCTTTGCATGACGGGGCGGTGATTATTTCCTCCAACCGGATCAGATCTGCCCGCTGTCTTCTGCCTTTGTCCTCCAATCCCAATCTGGCCCGCCATCTGGGTACCCGCCACCGGGCCGCCGTCGGCATAACCGAAGAGACTGACGCGGTATGCGTGGTGGTAAGCGAGGAGAGAGGGGCTATCAGCGTGGCGGCGACCGGCCAGATCCACCCTGACCTGGACGCGGTGGCCCTGCGCAGGCTGTTGTATGAACTTTTAAATATTGAGGAAGATAAACGCAACTGGTGGAGAATATTGCGTGGACATTAAAAAATTTTCAGGAGCGCTGCTGACCAGAAATTGGAGCCTGGAGCTGCTGACCAGAAACTGGAGCCTGAAGCTGCTGGCCTTGCTGGCGGCGGTGGTGATGTGGCTTTCGGTGGCAGGGCAGGAAAATTCGGAGATGAGCATCAGAGTTCCCCTGGAACTGCGTAATATGCCGGAAAATATGATGATAGGCAACAGCATGCCCACCGATATTGACTTGCGCCTGTTCGGTTATCAGCGCCGCATTCGCATGGCTTCCAGCCAAAATCTGACCGCGTCCCTGAATCTGAGCAATCTGAGTGAAGGCGAACACCCTTTTCTTTTGCGCCCCAGTTATTTCAACCTGCCCAGCGGAGTTGAAATTCTCAAGGTAAGCCCTGAAACTGTCCGCATAAACCTGGTGCGCACCAGCACCGCCAGCGTACAGGTGCGCCCGGTGCTGCACGGTTCTCCGGCCAAAGACCATGTGGTGGAAGATATTGTCTTTAATCCCGCGCTGGTGCAGGTGACCGGAGCCATGCGTGATATGGACAATCTGGACTGGATCTGGACTGTGCCCATTGACGTCAACGACAAATCAGCTTCTTTCAGCATAACCACCCGTCTGCGCTGGCCGGCCGGACAAATAGCGCGCATTGCCCCGACTGAGGTGGAGGCCAGAATCCAGATAAGGCCGATAGAGCCGGCGGCTGACACGGTTCAGGATAACGAATAATAATGACCGTTTAATTACAAATGATTGGGAGGAGGGCCGGTGAAACAGGAAAAATTATTTGGCACTGACGGGGTGCGCGGAATAGCCAATGTCTATCCCATGACAGTGGAAATGGCCATGTTTGTAGGTCAGGCGGTGGCGGCGGTTTTGAAGGCTCACGCCAGCCGCCAACGCATTCTTATCGGCAAGGATACCCGTTTGTCCGGCTATATGCTGGAGAACGCGCTGGTGGCGGGAATATGCTCCATGGGCGGCGACGCTCTTCTGGTCGGCCCCATCCCCACGCCGGCGGTGGCTTTTCTCACCCGCAACATGAGAGCTGACGCCGGCATTGTCATCAGCGCCAGCCACAACCCCTATGAGGATAACGGGATAAAAATATTCGGGGCCGATGGCTACAAACTGCCCGATTCCCTGGAAGATGAATTGGAAGACTATGTGCGCTACCTGCGTGACGGTAGCATCAACGCCCCCCGGCCCACCGCCGACAGCGTGGGCCGGGCCCGGCGTATTGACGACGCCCTGGGCCGTTATATTGTAGCCCTCAAATACACCTTTCCCAGCCGCCTGGCCCTGGACGGCCTGCGCCTGGCTGTGGACTGCGCCCACGGGGCCGCTTACAAGGTGGCGCCGGCCGTGCTGAGCGAGTTGGGCGCGTCCTTAACCTTGCTGGGCGTGGAGCCTGACGGCGTAAATATCAATGACGGAGTGGGTTCCCTGCATCCTCAGGGCCTGCGGCGGGTAATAGAGGAAGGCCGGGCGGCGGTGGGCCTGGCCCTGGACGGCGACGGCGACCGTTTGCTTATGATTGACGAAAAAGGCGAAGCGGTGGACGGCGACCATGTCCTGGCCATCTGCGCCAGACATATGCAGGCCGAAGGCATTTTGAAGCACAACACGGTGGTGGCTACAGTCATGTCCAATCTGGGGCTTGAGCTGTGCCTGAACGGACTGGGCATAAAACTGGTCCGCACCAGCGTGGGCGACCGCAATGTAGTGGAGGCCATGCAGCGGCATGGCTATAACCTGGGCGGCGAACAGAGCGGGCACCTTATATTTCTGGATCATAACACCACCGGCGACGGCTTGCTCAGCGCCTTGCAGGTGCTGGCGGTGATGGCGGAAAGCGGCAAACCCCTGTGTGAACTGAAAAGCATATTGACCCCCATCCCTCAGATGCTTAAAAGCATCAAAGTGGGGAAAAGAGTGGATCTCTATAAGCATCCGGGTCTGGTGAAGACTTTTAAATGGGTGGAAGAAACCCTGGGCAGCCGGGGCCGGATGCTGGTGCGCTACTCGGGAACCGAGCCTCTGCTCAGGATAATGGTGGAAAGTGAAGACGCCGGCATAACCGAGACTATGGTCAATGAACTGGTAAACGCCGCTTACAGAGAACTGGGAAAAGGGGAGCAATAATGCTTTTGGCAGTTGACGTGGGCAATACCAATATGGTGCTGGGGATTTTTGAAGGCTCCAATCTGCTTATGCACTGGCGCTTAAGCACTGATCACGGCCGCACCTGCGACGAGATGGGCATTATAACCGAATCGCTCTTTGCGCAGCTGCAGATGGCCCCCCACAATTTTAACGGAGTGATAATAGCCAGCGTGGTTCCGCCCATGCACCGCAGCCTGGAACAGTGGAGCCGGATTTATCTGCGTCAGGATCCTCTGTGGGTTACCAAAGGCGTCAAAACCGGTATGCCGGTGCGCTATGACAACCCCCTGGAAGTGGGAGCGGACCGCATAGTAAACGCGGTGGCGGCATATAATGCTTACCGGCAAAGACTTATTGTGGTGGACTTTGGAACCGCCACCACTTTTGACGTGGTCTCCGACAAAGGCGAATATCTGGGGGGAGCCATAACTCCGGGGATAATTATATCATGCGAGGCCCTCTTTCAAAAAGCCAGCCGCCTGCCCCGGGTGGAAATAGACGGCCAGCCCAAGCGGGCCATTGCCACCAATACCATGGATTCCATGCATGCCGGCATTATTTACGGCTACGCCGGCATGGTCGACGGTCTGGTGCGGGTAATTCAAAACGAGTTGGGCGGAGGAGCTAAAGTCGTGGCTACCGGCGGCATTGCTCCGGCCATTTCGCCTCACACCTCTTCGATAGATGAAGTGGATGATTTACTGACCCTGAAAGGATTATATTTCATCTATCATCTGAATCGCTGAAAGGCAATGAACCTTATTCATAATCCCATCTGGCCTTCTCCCGGCCAGCCGCCCGGTCTGATCTTCCCGGCTCACCAGATTACGGCCGCGCGCTATCAGCAAGCTCTGGCCTGTCTGCCTGCCCTGGGGGTGGAAAACTATCGCGAATACTTCACCGCCGAAGCCTTTGTCAGTCAGGGGCAGGCCATAAATTTGGCCGGCCCGGATGACTGGAGAGCCAAAATGATGAATGACGCGGCCGG
The DNA here is from genome assembly GCA_031267815.1 of Desulfarculales bacterium. Lineage (GTDB taxonomy): Bacteria > Desulfobacterota > Desulfarculia > Desulfarculales > Desulfarculaceae > JAIRYI01. Next base: position 29,476 of record JAIRYI010000109.1, read on the forward strand.
CCGGCCCGGCCTTATCTGGGCGGTGCGCGGCGGTTTCGGTTCCAGCCGCCTGCTGCCCAGGATCAACTGGCGCGCCTGGCTGGACCCGCGCCCCTGTCTGCTGGGGTTTTCCGATATCACCGCCTTGCTCCTCCATCTGGCCAATATGGGGCTGGTCAGCCTGCACGGACCTACCTTAAGCCAGACGCCTTATCTGGATCAGGCAAGTAGGGATGATCTTTATCGCCTGCTGGCCGGCCGCGCGCTCTGGCCCCAGGAATTGAGCGGCCGCGTCATAGAAAAAGGTTCCGCTCAAGGCGTCCTGCTAGGCGGCAACCTGACCCTGTTGTGCCATCTGCTGGGCACCGCCTACGAACCGCGGCTTGAGGGGGCGGTATTGTTTCTGGAAGAGGCCAACGAAGCCCCCTATTGTCTGGACCGCTATTTGACCAAGCTGGAACTGGCTGGAATACCCGATAAAATAACAGCAGTTGCTTTAGGCGGCTTATGGGGATATTATGAAAAAATCAGCGTTGAAGAATGCGAACAGCGCCGGGATCTGGTTTTCAGGCGCCTGCGGGCATGGGGGAAACCTTTTCTGGCTGATCTGCCCTTTGGGCATGGACAAAGTAACCGTTTGCTGCCAGTGGGGGCCGAGGCCGCGCTTGAAGGCGGCAGGCTGACTGTGGGGATATCATGTGGCACAAAGTAAAAGAACTTTTTGATTATGGAGAAAAAGTAGCCCCGGCCCGTTTGGTCACGGCCTGGAAAGGGGAATATCATTTTCTTTATGCCGCCGGTCAGGCCCGCGAAAATACTGTTTTTGACCTGGCATCTCTTACCAAACCGCTGGCCACCGCCTGGCTCGCCCTCAATTTGCCTCTGGGCCTGAATACCAACCTGGATCGCATCTGGCCGGATGTGCCCAACGATAAAAAGCTCATCACTTTGGAACAGATATTAAACCACAGCGCCGGCTGGCCTGAACACCGCCCTTACTACCAGCAGCTGCTTACCCATCCGGAAAAAGAAAGGAACAGCATCTGCCGCAGCCTTATTCTGACGGAATCTCTCGCTTTCAAGCCCGGTAAAGGGGAATTGTACAGCGACCTGGGCTATATGTTGCTGGGTCTTCTGCTGGAGGATTTGAGCGCCGCTTCTCTGGACAAATTGTTCGAACGCTCTGTCTCCACTCTCAACCTGAAATCCTGGATAGGCTTCCTGCCTCTGAACAAGCCCGTCAAAAAACTGTTTGACGCGGAGGCGGATATAGCTCCCTGCGGCAGCATGCCCGAATTGCGGCGGGAACAGATAAAAGGCCAGGTGGAGGATGAAAACGCCTTTGCCCTTAATGGAGTGGCCGGCCATGCCGGGCTGTTCGGCACCGCCGGCGCGGTCCGGGATATGGTGCGCCAGGTGTTCAGCACCCAGAAGGCCAAAGATTGGCTTTCTCTGGCCCGGGCGGTAAAAATTTTCAATCGCAATCCTGAACTGGGCAACAGCACCCGCACTCTGCTTTTCGATACCCCCACCTCCACCTCTGACGGGTTGAGCAGCGTGGGCAGTAATCACCCTCCCGGACTTATCGGCCATCTGGGCTTTACCGGAGTCAGCCTCTGGTACCAGCCCGAAGAAGATCTGGGAGTGATTATCCTCACCAACCGGGTGGCCTATGGCCGCGGCAACATGGCTATCCGTGAATTCAGATCCCAAGCCCACAGCCTGATCTGGCCTATCCTGGATGCTGTATAGTTGACCCTGAAAAACATTGAACATACTGACACGTCAACCGGCACGGAATTTAGTCCCCATAATGCCTTTTTATCCACCCTGTTTTCAAAACGGCACAAAGTGGACGGGGCTCGCCATATCCTTTATGAAATATCCGGGCTAAGCGCTTATCCGCGCTCCAGGGCCATGGGTCATCAAAAAGATATGTCGGAAAGCATAGCCCGGCTTAACCGGGGGGATCAACAGCACCTTGAAATGGCCGCTTTAGACGATATTCACGGTATGCGTAATTATACCGAAGTTGTTCAGCTTGACAAGAAAACCAAAGTGTATATGGCCAAGACCAATAAAGTGAAGATTGACTAATCAGATCTGCCATTAAAGCGGGTTTTAAATTTAAGCAAGATTTATGT
>JAIRYI010000077.1 GCA_031267815.1 Desulfarculales bacterium
GGTTCAGGTATCGCTTATAACGCCGATAGCGATGGAAAAAGAGTTAAGGTTCGCTATTCGCGAAGGCGGCCGCACCGTGGGAGCCGGAGTTATCAGCGAAATTTTGGAATGATGAAATAAAGATATAATAAGCCGAGGGAGTTGTCTCCCCGTTTATCGTCAGTATTTTTGAGGTTAAAACAATGCCCAGAGAAATTATTCAGCTTATTTGTCAGGGATGCAAACGTAAGAATTACAGTACCACCAAGAATAAACGCCGCACTCCTGACAAATTGGAACTTAAAAAATATTGCAGTCATTGCCGGAGCCATGTTGTACACCGCGAAGGCAAATGATCTCGCCTTAATCTTAACCCAGGCCTGTAGCTCAACTAGGCAGAGTCGCGGACTCCAAATCCGAAGGTTGGGGGTTCGATTCCCTCCAGGCCTGCCATTTAATTTTTAATGACAGGGGTCAGATTATTTGGCGTTGCCAGGATTTTTAGGATATACTTAAATATTTTAGGTTATACAGAAAGATGGCTGAAAGCAAAAATATAAAGAACCAGAAAAAATCTCGTCCGGGCAGAGAGAAAAGTCTTGAACCCGCTGTGATTTGGTCCTGGGGGAAAAAAGGCCTGGAGTTTTTGCGGGAGGCCAGAAATGAGTTACGCAAAGTTGTCTGGCCGCCGCGTAAGCAGGTGCTGACCAGTACGGGAGTGGTACTCGTTCTGGTGGTTGTCGCGGCCAGTTTCTTGGGTCTGGTGGATTTTGTTTTGGCTCGGGTGGTGCGTTTAATTCTGGGTGTGGACGCCTGAAGGGAGAAGTTCTTTGGCCAAACAATGGTACATTGTGCATACCTATTCCGGCTTTGAGAATAAAGTCCGCGATTCCTTGCAGGATAGAATCGCTTCCCAGGGATTGAGCGAATATTTTGGCAGGGTAATCGTGCCTACGGAAAAAGTGGTGGAGATGGTGAAAGGCCACCGCCGTGAAACTCTGCGCAAGTTTTACCCCAGCTATATTCTGGTGGAAATGGATCTCAACGATCAGAGTTGGTATCTGGTTAAAAATACCCCCAAAGTGACCGGTTTTGTGGGCGGTAGCGAGACCGCTCCCATTCCCATTACTGAAGAGGAGGTGGAGCGCATTATCAACCAGATGAACGAAGGAGTCAAGCAGGCTCGCCCCAAATACAGCTTTAATGAAGGCGATGAAGTACGGGTTATTGACGGGCCTTTTAATAATTTCAACGGTATGGTTGAGGAAGTCTACGCCGATAAAGGCAAATTAAGAGTACTCATCAGCATTTTCGGGCGGGCTACCCCGGTGGAATTAGAATTTGTTCAAGTAACTAAAACCTGAAGAGTAATAAAATAGCCAGTTCCCCTTGCCAGGTCAGCTTGGCAAGGGCTTTTGCCATTACAGGAGATTTGTATGGCCAAAAAAGTTGTCGCCAATATAAAATTGCAGATTCCGGCCGGTAAAGCCAATCCCAGTCCCCCCGTAGGTCCCGCTTTGAGTCCTCACGGGGTTAATATCATGGAATTCTGTAAAGCTTTCAACGCCCGCACCCAAGGGGGGGATGATTCTATTACTCCGGTAGTTATAACAGTTTATGCTGATCGCAGTTTTTCTTTTATAACTAAAACCCCGCCGGTAGCCGTGCTTTTGCGTAAAATCACCGGTATTGCCAAGGGTTCGGGAACGCCTAATAAAGATAAAGCGGGCAAGGTTACCATGGCTCAAGTCAGGGAAGTGGCTCAGATGAAAATGAGTGATTTGAATACCAGAAATCTGGACTCGGCTATTCATACAGTTATGGGTACCGCCCGCTCCATGGGCCTGGAAGTTGTTGAGTAGCTTGGCCGCGGCAATAAGCGGGTTGTCACGTCCTGCCGGGAGATATTTGTACTGAATAGAATAAAAGTCATTTAATATAATGACTTCAGGCGCGAAATAAATTTTGGAAATGTGGTGGAGGCTCATGGCCGGGCCGTTGGCACACCGGACTTTGATTAATTTTGGAGGGATTGATAATGGCCAAACACAGTAAAAAGTATTATGAAGTGCGCAAGGGGTTCGACCGCCAGGAACGCTGTGCTTTTAAGGATGGAGTGCAAAAAACGGTCGATATGGCCGGCGCCAAATTTGATGAAACTCTGGAAGTGGCGGTGCGTTTGGGGGTTGATCCCAGGCATGCCGATCAGATGGTGAGGGGAACAGTAGTGCTGCCCCACGGCACTGGTAAAACCGTGAAAGTGGCGGTATTCGTCAAGGGTGAGAAAGAAAAGGAAGCTCTGGAAGCTGGGGCTGATTACGTGGGTTCTGAAGATTTGGTGGAAAAGATAGCCGGCGGCTGGATGGATTTTGACCGGGCGGTGGCTACTCCGGATATGATGGGAGGTTTAGGCAAAGTGGCCAGACTGCTTGGCCCCAGAGGGCTTATGCCCAATGCCAAAAGCGGTACGGTTACCTTTGATCTGGCTAAAGCTGTTCGGGAAATAAAGGCGGGAAAAATTGAATTCAGAGTTGACAAAGCCGGCATAGTCCATGCGCCCTTGGGAAAAATGAGTTTTGGGACGGAAAAACTGTACGAAAATCTGACCGTTCTCCTGGATACTTTACAAAAACTTAAACCGTCCGCCAGTAAAGGCGCCTATATGAAAGGGATTACTCTTTCCAGCACCATGGGGCCTGGCGTCAAGCTGGATACTGCGGAAATACGCACTATCGGCGCCACGGCCTGAAGGGGCGGTTCTTCACGGCTTTCAGTTAAGCAGCGAACGGGAAATTTTAATTACTGAAAACTCTTTAAGTTCATAATAAATTATCACTGGATGGCACATCGGTCAGAGACAGCGGGCGGCGGTTTTCGCTATAATGGATAAATTCCACCCGCCCAGAGCGAGGGGATGCTGTAATTTGCCACCTTTAGCTTTTTAAAGCCGGCATCCAGCTAACAAAAGACACAAGGAGGCGGAAAATTAAGTGAACAAAGAAGAAAAAAAGGCGGTTATTCAGGATATGGCCGAGCGTCTGGATCGCGCTCAAGCTCTGTTTTTGACTGACTTCTCCGGTCTGTCGGTGGAAAGTATGACTGAGCTGAGATCCCAGATCACCGAAAAAGGCCATGAGTATGTAGTCGTCAAAAATACCTTGCTTAAAAGGGCCGGCAAAGGCAAGCCGGCGGAGATCCTGGCCGACAGATTGGCTGGCCCCAACGGTCTGGGCATCAGCTATGGCGATCCGGTGGATCTGGCCAAACTTTTGGTGGAATTTGCCAAAACCAACAACAAGCTGGAAATCAGGGGAGGCTTGCTGTCAGGTAAGCTGATGGATGTGGCGGGGGTGGCCTCGCTGTCCAAATTACCCAGCCGGGAAGTACTCCTTGCCATTTTGCTGGGGGCGCTCAATGGAGTGCCGCGCAATCTGGTCAGCGTCCTGGCGGCAGTGCCGCGCGGCTTGTTGAATGTGCTTAAGGCAATTGAAGAACAAAAGGCCGGCAATTAATTTTTTAGTAATTCGGGAACAGATATAAATTCCCGGCATTAAATTTTTGAAAGGAAGAGATCATGTCCGTCACTAAATCTGATGTCATTGAATTCATTAAAGGTATGACCGTTTTGGAGCTTTCCGAAATGGTTAAGGAACTGGAAGACATTTTTGGCGTTTCCGCCGCCGCTCCTATGATGGCCGCGCCTGTGGCCGCCGCCGGACTCGGTGAAGCCGCTGAAGTTGAAGAAAAGACAGAATTTGATGTTGTTCTGGAAACTGCCGGCGATAAAAAGATCCAGGTAATCAAAGTAGTCAGAGCCATTACCGGCCTTGGCTTGAAGGAGGCCAAAGATCTGGTGGAAGGGGCTCCCAAACCGGTTAAAGAAGGAGTCAACAAAGAGGAAGCTCAGTCTTTAAAAGCCCAGTTGGAAGAGGCCGGAGGAGTTGTGGCTATAAAATAAGTCTGATCAGCTATAATAATCCCGCCATAGCGGGTTTTATCCCGCTATGGCTGTTACCCGGCTTAACTCGCTTGAATAAGTTTTATTCTGGCCGGGCTGGGTTTTGCTGTCAGGCCTATATCATAAAAAGTTCGGGGCAAAGTTCCCGCCGCTGACTCAAGCGGCGCGCCGGACATACTTCTCCGGCGGTGAAGTCATTTATAAAATGGCTTCTAAATGTTGTTGTGCGCGGCTGAAACGGCTGGCAGACAAATAGAAGTCTTGTCTTTAAAATACTAGTAGGAGAGTGCATGAGCCAGGCGAATGTGATAACTACCCGCACCCGCAAAGATTTTTCTAAAATTGCCAAAATCATTGATATTCCTAACTTGATCAATATCCAGAAGCAGAGTTATGAACGCTTTTTGCAGAAAGAGATCCACCCCGATCACAGAGAAGAGGTCGGTCTGCAGGCGGTGTTCAAAAGCGTTTTTCCCATTAAAGATTTTTCTGGCGCCTCAAGTCTGGAATTTGTAAGTTACAGTTTTGGCGACCCCAAATATGACGAGGCCGAGTGTCTTGCCCGGGGCATGACCTATGAGGCGCCGCTGAAATTGACTATAAGGCTGGTGGTCTATGATCAGGAGAAAGAAACCGGTATAGCCTCTATCCGTGATGTGAAAGAGCAGGAAGTGTATTTTGGCAATTTGCCTCTTATGACCGCCCGGGGCACTTTCATTGTGAACGGCACCGAACGGGTGGTGGTGAGTCAGTTGCACCGTTCGCCGGGAGTGTTCTTCGATCATGATAAAGGACGCACTCATTCCAGCGGTAAACTGCTTTACAGCGCCCGGATAATTCCCTTACGCGGTTCCTGGGTGGATGTGGAGTTTGACCCTAAAGATATCCTGTATGTGCGCATAGACCGGCGCCGTAAATTCCCGGCTACCTTGCTGCTCAAAGCTTTGGGTTACGGAGCGGAAGAGCTTCTGTCCATTATGTATGAGCGGGAATATTTTGAATTGGACGGCGGCCAGATATATTTGCGCATTAATGAAGAATTATTGATGGGCCGGGAAATGAGCCGCGATATTGTTGATCCTGAAAACGGCAAAGTTTTGGTGCAGGCGGGCAAAAAGATGACCCGCCGGGCTTTGACCCGTTTGCATGAGCTGGGCGCCGGCAGAGTGGAGGCCAGCGAAGACGATATACTGGGTTCATATGCCGCGGTGGATCTGGTGAATTCCGCTACCGGCGAAGTTATTGTAGGCATTAACCAGCCTATCGGGGCGGAAGGTCTGTTCAAATTGCGGGCCGCCGGGGTGGCTGAAGTCCCGGTTTTGTTCATTGACGGGGTCAATACCTCCACCAGTTTCCGCGACACTCTGGAATTGGATCGTATCGAAGGGGAACAGGAAGCGATTATTGATATTTACCGCAAATTACGCCCCAGCAATCCTCCTACTCAGGAAGTGGCCCGTTCTTTTTTCCATAATTTGTTTTTCTCGCCCGAACACTATGATCTTTCGGCGGTGGGAAGACTGAAACTCAATCTGCGCCTGGGGCGTCAGGCGCCGGACAGCGTGCGGGTGCTGGAACGGGAAGATATTCTGCTCACCGTTAAATTGCTGTGTGAACTCAAAGACACGGAAGGAGCGGTGGATGATATTGACCATCTGGGCAACCGCAGGGTGCGGGCAGTAGGGGAACTGCTGGAAAACCAATACCGTACCGGACTGGTGCGTATGGAGAGAGCTATCCGGGAGCGGATGAGCCTGCAGGAACTGGATGCCCTTATGCCTCATGATCTGATCAACAGCAAGCCTATCTCCGCGGTAGTCAAGGAATTTTTTGGCACCAGCCAGCTCAGCCAATTTATGGACCAGAACAATCCTTTAAGTGAGGTAACTCATAAACGCCGTCTGTCGGCTCTGGGTCCCGGAGGTCTGACCAGAGAGCGGGCCGGTTTTGAGGTGCGCGATGTGCATTCCACCCACTACGGCCGCATCTGCCCCATTGAGACTCCGGAAGGACCCAATATCGGGCTTATCGTCAGCCTTTCCACTTATGCCAAGATCAATGACTACGGTTTTATTGAGACGCCTTACCGGGAAGTGAAGCAGGGGCAGGTATCGGGCACGGTTAATTTTCTCTCCGCTCTGGAAGAGGGCGACCATGTGATGGCGCAGGCCAATATGGAATTAGATGAAAACGGCAATTTTGTCAGTGACATAATCAGTGTGCGGCAGAGAGACGAATTTTTGATGGTCAGCCCGGAAGAAGTGGAATACATGGACGTATCCCCCAACCAGCTGGTTTCTGTAGCAGCTTCCCTGATTCCTTTTCTGGAAAACGATGACGCCAACCGCGCGCTTATGGGGTCTAATATGCAGCGCCAGGCCGTGCCTTTGCTGCGCACGGAATCGCCTCTGGTGGGAACCGGAGTGGAAGAGGTGGTGGCCCGCGATTCCGGGGTATGCGTGGTGGCTGAAGGGGACGGTATTGTGGACGATGTGGATGCCGGGCGGATCGTGGTGCGCTATGACAAGCCTATTTCACCCAAGGCCAGTTCCCAGGTCAAAATTTACAAACTGGTGAAATTCCAGCGCAGTAATCAGAGTACCTGTACGACCCAGAAGCCCATTGTCAGCCGTGGACAGAGAGTAAAGGCGGGACAGATTCTGGCTGACGGCCCGGCCGTGGCCAAAGGAGAGCTTGCTTTGGGCCGCAACGTCATGGTGGCCTTTATGAGCTGGGGCGGTTACAACTATGAAGACTCCATTTTAGTGAGTGAACGCATCGTCAAAGATGACGTATTCACCTCTGTTCATATTGAGGAATTAGAAATCGTAGCCCGGGACACCAAATTGGGCAAGGAAGAAATTACCCGTGATATTCCCAATGTGGGAGAAGACGCCCTGCGTAATCTGGACGAGGCTGGAATCATCCGGGTGGGAGCTGAGGTCAGACCGGGAGATATTCTGGTAGGTAAAATAACGCCCAAAGGCGAGACCCAGCTCAGCCCGGAAGAAAAATTGCTGCGGGCTATTTTTGGAGAAAAGGCGGGAGACGTTAAAGATACCTCTCTCAGGGTGCCGCCCGGCATTGAGGGGATTATTGTGGACGCCAGAGTATTCGCCCGCAAAGGAGTTGATAAAGATGAGCGGGCTCAGGCTATCGAAGACGCCGAAATAGCGCGTCTCACTAAAGATCAGAATGACGAGATAAAAATTATCCATCGCAACGCGGTTGAATTTTTGGAAAAATTGCTGTTGGGCAAAGCCGTGGCCGCTCCCCTTAAAGATGATAGTGGCAGAATACTCGTAAATAAGAAAAATTTGGTGGGGGTGGAGCATCTGCGCACCCTTCCTCTGCGCCTGTTGCGCCATTTGGAATTGAGCGGAGACAACAGCGCGGTTCAGGCGGAAATGGAGCGTTTTATAGACGGCTATTTGGAACAGGTAGCTTCTATCCGGGCTGTTTGCGAGGACAAAATCTCCAAGTTGCGCAAAGGTGATGAATTGCCGCCGGGAGTCATTAAAATGGTCAAGGTTTATGTGGCCATGAAACGGAAATTGTCCGTGGGTGATAAAATGGCGGGGCGGCACGGCAACAAAGGAGTGGTGAGCCGGATTTTGCCCGAAGAAGATATGCCATTTTTTGCTGACGGCACTCCGGCGGATATAGTCCTCAATCCTCTGGGGGTGCCCAGCCGGATGAATGTGGGGCAGGTGCTGGAAACTCACTTGGGCTGGGCCTCGGTTGAACTGGGGCGCCGGATAGGGGCCATGATTGACGGCATTGCCCGGATCAGGGAGCAAAGTCTGGCCCGCAATCAGATTAAAGATTTGCGCTGTTTTGTGCAAGACATTTACGCGCCCAAAACCGCCTATGACGATGTCAGGGATGAGGATTTGCCCCTAGCTCTGCATCCGTTGCGGGCGGGAGTGCCGATGGCCACTCCGGTATTTGACGGGGCCAGCGAGGCGGAAATCAGGCGATTGTTGCAGCTGGTGGGAATGCCGGAAACCGGCCAGACGGTGCTGCGCGACGGACGCACCGGAGAGCCTTTTGATCATGCGGTAACTGTTGGCATGATGTATATGCTGAAACTCCACCATTTGGTGGACGACAAAATCCATGCCCGCTCTATCGGCCCTTATTCTCTGGTTACCCAACAGCCTTTGGGTGGCAAGGCCCAGTTTGGGGGGCAGCGTCTGGGAGAAATGGAAGTCTGGGCCATGGAAGCCTATGGCGCCGCCTATGCGTTGCAGGAATTTCTCACTGTCAAAAGCGACGATGTGGCCGGCCGTACCAGGATGTATGAAAAAATTGTAAAAGGCGACAACAATCTGGAAGCTGGTCTGCCGGAAAGTTTTAATGTTCTGGTCAAGGAGTTGCAAGCTCTCAACCTGGATGTGGAAATGATAGAAAACTATCCCGATGAATAGGGGATTGAACTTGAAAATTGTCCATAGGCGGCTGACATGGCTTTAAATCTAAGCCTTAAGTTTGTCCTGTTGGAAAAACAGTTATAAAAAATGAAGGAGATTCCTTTGGAAGATTTATACAGCTATTTTTCTAAACCGAAAGACCCGCTTTCCTTTGACGCCGTGAAAATATCGTTGGCCGGTCCGGAAAAGGTTAAGGCCTGGTCCTTTGGGGAAGTGAAGAAGCCTGAGACAATCAACTACCGCACCTTCAAGCCGGAGAGGGACGGCCTCTTCTGCGCTAAAATTTTTGGCCCTACCAAAGATTACGAGTGCAATTGCGGCAAATACAAGCGAATGAAACACCGGGGTGTGGTGTGCGAAAAATGCGGGGTGGAAGTTATCCAGTCGAAAGTGCGGCGTGAGCGGATGGGCCATATTGAGCTCACCACTCCGGTGGCGCACATATGGTTTTTAAAATCTTTGCCTTCCAAAGTGGGCAATCTGCTGGATTTGACTCTGAAAGATTTGGAAAAGGTACTTTATTTTGAAGCTTATATTATTCTGGATGCGGCGGATACGCCTCTGGCCAAAGGCAGTCTGGTCATGGAAGATCGCTACCGCCAGCTTAGAGAGGAATACGGCCAGAAGTTCAAGGCCGGCATTGGAGCCGAGGCCATTAAGGATTTGCTCCAGGAAATAAATTTGGAAGAGCTGTGGACAGAACTGCGCGCGGAGATGATTCAGACCACCAGCGACGCCAAGCGTAAAAAACTGGCTAAACGTTTGAAAGTAATTGACAGTTTTAGGGAGAGCGGCAACCGTCCGGACTGGATGATCATGGGGATAATTCCGGTGTTGCCTCCGGATCTGCGTCCTCTGGTGCCTTTGGACGGAGGCCGTTTTGCCACCAGTGATTTGAACGATCTTTACCGGCGGGTGATCAACCGCAATAACCGGCTGCGCCGTCTGCATGAACTGGTGGCGCCGGATATTATTA
>JAIRYI010000097.1 GCA_031267815.1 Desulfarculales bacterium
CAGGGCGGTCATATTTTCGCTGAAAATTTTGTGGAAGACAAAATCATTTTTGGGCGACAGCGGTTTTTTATCCATGGATTATCATTCCCCTCCTGTTAAAGGATAACCCAAACCGGCCCCTGGGGCAAGGGAAGCTATTAGATGCGGCTGGTACTCAAAAATTACTATTCAAAGCGCGCCTTTTCTCTGGCTTCGGCCAGAGCCTGGGCACGTTCGTCCCCGCTCAAAATTTTATGACCTCTTCCAGGCGCTGATATGCCTCGGGCGGCAAATCCAGCACTGCCTGGGTCAGCGGGAGGGCTGACTCAGCGGGGGCAGAATAAAAGCCGGTTGGGAGAAGCTGTAGAAGAGAGAAGTTATTTGCCGGAAGAGGGTTTGAGCCGCCTGACTGCTCAGAGAGTTCCAAAAGCCCGCCCCTTCATCCTGAGGGCAGAATATTTCCGGTTTGCCGGCGCTGAATCCTCCCATTTGCACGGCCTGATCCAGGGCGTCCCGGTAATTGCCCAACTTGTCAATGAGTTTGTTTTCCAGAGCCTGACGGCCGGTATAAACCCGGCCGTCAGCGAGGACGGCTATGTCTTTTTCCGCCATATTTCTGCCTCGGGCCACATCAGCCACAAATTGACGGTGCAAGTCCTGGGCAATGGATTCCAGCAGAACTTTTTCTTCCGGCCGCAAAGCCCTGGTGCTTTGCCCCGTGCCTTTTAAAGGGGCGCTGGTAAGCACTTCCACCCTGACGCCCAGTTTGGCCAGCAATTCCTCCAGATTGGGAATCGTGGTGATCACTCCGATGGAACCGGTCAGAGTTCCGGGAGCGGCGGTAATAACATTGCAGGCCGAAGCTATATAATATCCGCCGCTGGCCGCCACGTTGCCCAGAGACGCCACTACCGGTTTTTTTATAAGCTGGATGGCCCGGTATATCTCCTGGCTGGCGCCGACCGCTCCTCCGGGAGAATCAATGCGGACCACTATGGCCAGCACCCGCTCGTCATCTTCCAACTCTTCCAGGGCGGAGAGGATTTCCGTGGCCTCGACGATAGGGCCGGATATGCGCACCAGACCCAGGCGCTGACTGTCAGGCCACCAGGCCCAGGCGCCTTCCCGTCCGCCTAAAATAAAAAACGCGCCCCCAGCCACCAGAGCCATCACCAGCAGCGACAGCCCCAGAGATATGGTGAAAGAACGTTTAATCCGCCGGCTCCTCGCCTGTCCCGCTTTTCTGGGCCATACCTTCTTTTAGCAGGTCTCCCAGACTGCTGGTGGCGGATTGAGAGGAATTGACATATTCATTATAAGAGTTGCCGGCTTCTTCCATGCGTTTCAGGGAAAGGCCGATTTTACGCTCCCGGCGGGATACATTGGCCACTTTGGCTTCCAGGGTGTCTCCGGCTTTATACAGATCGTTAATGCCCTTCACCTGTTCCTCGGGCATCTCGCTGATGTGAACCAGCCCCTCCACCCCTTCTTCCAATTCCAGGAACAGGCCGAACTCGGTAATATTGGTGATAACTCCCTTGACTTTGCTTCCTACCCGGTAGAGGTTGGGAATATCTTCCCAGGGGTCGGACTCCAATTGTTTGATCCCCAGGCTGAAGCGTTCATTTTCCCTGTCCACATTGAGGACAATAGCCCGCACCTCGTCGCCTTTTTTATATATTTCCCCAGGATGCTTAAGCCGCTTGGTCCAGGAGATATCGCTGATATGAACCAGGCCGTCAATTCCTTCGTCAATGCCTATAAACAGCCCGAAGTCGGTAAGATTTTTAATTCTGCCTTCAATTGTGGTGCCGATGGGGTATTTTTCCGCGATCATGTCCCAGGGATTGGGGGCCATCTGTTTCATGCCCAGGCTGATTCGTTTGGACTCAGGGTTAATGGCCAGCACCACCGCTTCCACCATATCTCCAATATTGACCAGTTTGGAAGGATGGCGCACTTTGCGGCTCCAGGACATTTCACTTACGTGAATCAGCCCTTCCACTCCTTCTTCCACTTCCACAAAAGCGCCGTAGTCGGCCAGACTGACCACTTTACCGGTGAGCTTGGAACCCACCGGATAACGCTCGGAAGCGATTGCCCAAGGGTCTTCTTTAAGCTGTTTAAGTCCCAGGCTTACCCGTTCCCGATCCCGGTCAAAAGAAAGAACTTTGACTTCTATTTCATCTCCCACATTGAACATTTCCGAGGGATGGCCCACCCGTCCCCAACTCATGTCGGTTATATGCAAAAGGCCGTCAATACCGCCCAGATCCACGAACACGCCGTAATCAGTAAGATTTTTCACCACCCCGGTCATGACCGCGTTTTCTTCCAGCACCTGCAGGGTATCCCGTTTCTTGACCTCACGGTCTTTTTCCAGCAGAGCCCGGCGGCTGAGAACAATGTTGGCTCTTTTGCGGTTGAATTTGAGAATTTTGAAAGGGTGATTCTGACCAATAAGTGAATCCAAATTACGTACCGGGCGCAAGTCAACCTGGGAACCGGGCAGGAAAGCGGCTACGCCTATATCAACGCTCATACCGCCTTTGACCCGGCCGGTAATGACGCCGTTGACAATGCCGTCCTCATTGAATATGCGGCTTATTTCGTCCCACACTTTTATTTTGGCGGCCCGCTCCATGGAAAGGCTGATAGTTCCTTCCTCATCTTCCGAGCGTTCCAGCAATACTTCCACTTCTTGGCCGATCTCAGCTTTTATATTGCCTTCAGCGTCTTTGAACTCGTGAATGGGGATATGTCCTTCGGATTTGTAGCCGATATCCACCACTACATAGTCTTTTTCCAGAGCCACAATAGTGCCTTTGGCCACTTCGCCTTCCTGGATGGTCTGGAAAGACTGCTCATAGAGGCGGGCCAGCTCTTCCTGGCTGATTTCGTCTTCAGGGAAAGGGGTTGGATTTTTTTCAATTTCGGTCATAATAATTGTAAAGCCTTGGAGTTAGGGGTTAGCGGAAATAAACCGCGCCCAACCGCGGGAGTTGGAACGCAGGGCGGTTGTTTTTATTAAAAGCCTATACTCAATCTGAATATTTATAGCACAAAAAAATTTTTTTACATCATAAATTACAATAATTATGTTCAATTTTATCACTAGAATCTTGCGGATAGGGGCGTGCCGGGCGGGCATGCCTCCATTGTTTTGGGAAAGGCCGGCGGCTTGAAAATAGTTATATTGGGTAAAAATGGACAGGTGGGAACGGAACTGCTAAAAAGTCTGGCCTGCCTGGGCCGGGTGCTGGCTCCGGGCAGAACGGAGTTTGATTTAGGCGACGCAGGGGCTCTGCAAGCTTATTTTCTCGCTCACCGGCCGGCTATTATCGTCAATGCCGCCGCCTACACCGAAGTGGACCAGGCCCAGAGCCGGCCGCGGGCGGCTATGCTGCTCAACGCCGCCCTGCCTTCCCGTCTGGCCCGTCTGGCCCGGCAAACGGGCGCCTGGCTTATTCATTTTTCCAGCGACTATGTTTACGACGGCGCCAAAACTTCTCCTTATAAGGAAGATGATCCTCCCAATCCTCTAAATATATACGGGTACAGCAAACTGGCCGGCGATCGGGCCATCATGCGTTCCGGATCCCGCCATATCATCCTGCGCACCAGTTGGGTATATAGCGGGCGGCGGCGCAATTTTGTGCGCTCCATTCTCGGGTTGGCCAGAAAACGCTCCTCGGTGCAGGTGGTCTCTGATCAAAAAGGCGCGCCTACCAGCGCCGCTCTGCTGGCCCAGGTCACATCCCAGATCATTCCCGCGCTCGTTCGCTCACCTCACCCTGATAATTTGTCCGGGTTATACCATTTGAGCGCCCGGGGACACATCAGCTGGTACGGCTACGCCCGCTACATAATAAATCAGGCCGGCCGTCTGGGAGGGTGTTTCCCCCTCACCGCCGCGGGGATAATTCCCTGCGGCAGCGGGCAGTATCCTTCCCCGGCCCCCCGGCCGGCCAATTCCTGTCTGGATAGCGGTAAATTGGAAAATACTTTTAATCTCAGCCTGCCGGCGTGGAATTATCATTTGGATATTCTGCTGCAAGAGTTGGCGGAGCAGGACTGGGCAGGGTAATATTTGCCGGGCCCAATAAGTAAATTGCGGCAGCTTGCCCTGCCGTTGAACCGGAAATACATTTATAGCACCAGAGCCGGATATGAAAAGATTTTTTAAACGCCCCCTGTTTATCTGTTTTTTGTTTTTATCTTCCTGCGGCGGCAGTGATAATATCAGCATGATAAAAGACATCGTCATGCCCGGTTACCCTGACATGACCATCGGTCAGGCTCTGGAGGCGGCCTTTGACGATCCTCTGTGGAAATCGGCCGTTCTGATAAACGGAAAGGTTCAAGTGGCTTTTGAAGGCAAAATAAGCCAGGCCACCCACGATCTGGCGGTAAGTGAATATCTCCGGCGGGGCGGAGGCAATGATAGCAATCCGGCTTATCTGGATGAAATATGGCCTGTCGGTTCCCAGGCGCTTTTTGTCTGGAGTCACGCCAGGGATGAAGAAGTTTTCACTTTAATCGAAGTTGTCAATGAATACTGGAATCATAACGCTGTGCCCACCGTAACTATTTGGAATATTGTTCATCGCAGCGGTGACTGACGGATGCGCATGCCCCCGCTCACTGACTTTGCCTGGCGGAAGGATGCGGCGGAAGCATATATCCGCCCCCCGCGCCCGTCCCCCTGGCCCTGGCTGTTCAGTATTTTTTTGCATGGGCTTTTACTTGCCGCTCTGCTCCAGGGCCTGCCGTCCGGGCCGGCTGATATCAGCTTTCATATTGTGACCCTTGTAGCCGGGCCGGGAGACAGGGATCAATCCGGATCCGCAAATTCCGAAACTGACCGTAAAGCGCTTGCTCCCGCCGCTGACCCTGTAAAAACTCCGGCCGCGGCGCGGAGGCCGGGCGGGGAGGTGATTGCTTCTTCCCCGGCTGCCGGGCAGGGGGGAACTGCCTCCGGGAGCGCGGATTCCCAACAGGAGGAGGGGAAGGGAGACGCCGGGAAGCAGGGGTTTGCTCTTAATTCATCTTCTTACACTGTTGACCAGGTTGACCGGAAGCCGCGGGCTGTTTATACGGTACAGCCGGTCTATCCTTATCTGGCTCAGCGGCGCGGAATTGAGGGCTGGGTGGAAGTGCGCTTTCTGGTAAACCGGGACGGCCTGATTACCCGGGAGGAAGTCACCCAGGCTCAACCCGAGGGTATATTTGAAAATTCGGCTCTTAAGGCCCTGCGCGCCTGGCGTTTTTCCCCTGGCCTGATAGGGGGACGGAAAGTGGATACCTGGATGGTGCAGGTAATTCGTTTTAAACTTGTCCGGCCAGGGTAAAGGCGTAAAAATCCGGTATACTTCCAAGTTAAAACTTTTGCAGGAGTTTTCGAGTATGAACGATTTTTTGCCTTTTTCACGCCCGGCGATCGGGGAAGCCGAAATCGCCGCAGTGGAAGAGGTAATGCGCTCGGGATGGATAACCACCGGGGCCAAGAATATTGAACTGGAAGAGGCTTTTCGCTCAACCCTGGCCTGTGAACACGCCCTGGCCCTTTCCTCAGCCACGGCCGGCATGCATCTGGTTCTGGCGGCGCTGGGCGTAGGCCCTGGCGATGAAGTTGTCACGCCCTCTCAGACCTGGGTTTCGACTTTGAATATGATTGTGCTTTTGGGTGCTGAACCGGTAATGATTGATGTGGATCGGGACACGCTCATGGTCGGCGCGGAAGCGGTGGAGGCGGCCATTACCCCCCGGACCAAAGCTATTGTGCCGGTACATTATGCCGGGGCGCCTCTTGATATTTTCTCTTTGCGGGAGGTGGCCGCGGCTCACCGCCTTCCTTTGATTGAAGATGCGGCCCATGCCCTGGGCGCCCGTTGCGGTTCGCAGTGGGTGGGGGAGAAGGGCACGGCCATATTTTCTTTTCACGCTATAAAAAATGTGACCTGCGCGGAAGGGGGGATGGTGGTCACCGACGATCCTTCCCTGGCTGAACGGGTGCGGCGCCTTAAGTTCCACGGTCTGGGCGTCGATGCTTTCGACCGTGAACAGCAGGGGCGCAAACCCCAGGCGGAAGTGGTTGAACCGGGATTTAAATATAATCTTTCCGATATTCACGCCGCCATGGCGGCGGTGCAGTTTTCCCGCCTGTCCGAGTTGAACGCCCGGCGCAGAATGTTGGCGGAGCGTTATCTGGCGGCGTTGCGCGGTTCTCCGTTTATGCCCCTGGCCCTGCCTGCCTATTCTCATCTGCATGCCTGGCATTTATTCATGATCCGGGTGGATGAGAAGCGCTGCGGTTTTGGCCGGGATGTTCTGATGGAACGCCTTAAAGAGGCGGGCATTGGCACGGGCCTGCATTTCAGAGCCGTTCATACTCAGAAATACTACCGCCAGCGCTATCCGGGCCTGTCTCTGCCTCATACAGAGTGGAATTCCGAACGCCTGTGTACTTTGCCTCTGTTCCCGGACATGGACGAAAGCGATGTGGACAGAGTGATTCAAACTTTATTTGCTTTAGTGTAATTATGGATAAATGTGAAGGTATCAATAAAATATCGGTGGTAATTCCCGTTTTTAACGAACAGGAATCTCTGCCTCAGCTTTTAGAGCGCACCGCCGGCGCCTGCGCCGGCCTTAATCTCGCCTACGAGATAATTCTGGTGGATGACGGCAGCGATGATGATTCGGCCTCTTTAATCACCCAGGCCGCCGCAACCCCGCAAAGCCATGTGGTGGCGGTTATTTTGAACCGCAATTACGGCCAGCACGCGGCGGTGATGGCCGGTCTGAGCCAGGCGGAGGGAGATCTGATCATAACTATGGATGCTGATTTGCAAAATCCTCCGGAAGAAATTCCCCGCCTGGTAGATGTGGCAAAGGAAGGATATGATGTAGTGGGTACGGTGCGGGAGAACCGTCAGGATTCCTGGTTTCGCCGGGTCTGCTCCTATCTGATCAACCGGATGATTCAGCGGGCCACAGGCAAAGCCATGAGCGATTACGGCTGTATGCTGCGAGCCTATCGCCGTCACATAGTGGAGGCTATGCTGCTCTGCCGGGAACGCAGCACTTTTATCCCCATTTTGGCCAACTCCTTTGCCCGGCACAGCCAGGAGATCAAAGTTACTCACGCTCCCCGGGAGTTCGGCTATTCCAAATACAGCCTGTTCAAACTCATCAACCTGATGTTTGATCTTGTGACTTGTCTCACCACCGCCCCTCTGCGTCTGCTCAATCTGCTGGGCTGCCTTGTTGCCTGCTTTGGTTTCCTGCTGGCCTTTACCATTGTGGTGCTGCGTTTTCTTTTGGGGCCGGAATGGGCGGCAGAGGGGGTGTTTATGCTTTTTGCTATTTTGTTTATTTTTATCGGCGCCCAGTTTGTGGGCTTGGGGCTTCTGGGCGAATATATCGGCCGTATTTATACTGACGTCCGCGCCCGGCCCCGTTATTTTATTCAGGAAATCATTGGCAAGCCTATGGTTGAAAATAAATGGAGCGACTGATGAGAGCGGTAGTGTTTGCTTACCATGACCTGGGCTGTATCGGCTTGCAGGCATTGATTGATTCAGGTTATCAGATAGAGGCGGTTTTCACTCATGTGGACGATCCCGGGGAAAAACAGTTTTTTTCTTCGGTGGCCCGTTGGGCGGCCGGGTTTAAGCTGCCGGTTTATGCCCCTGACGACGTCAACCACCCTATCTGGCGGGAAATGATCCGAAAAATAAACCCTGAAGTTATATTTTCTTTTTATTACCGCCGCCTGCTCTCAGAAGATCTGCTGGCTCTGGCCGGCCGGGGCGCCTACAATCTGCACGGGTCCCTGCTGCCCCGCTACCGGGGCAGAGCCCCGCTTAACTGGGTGCTTATAAACGGTGAGAAGCAAACCGGAGTCACTTTGCACAAAATGGTCAAAAAGCCGGACGCCGGAGATATAGCCGGGCAGGAGGCGGTGCCCATCAGCGATGATGATGACGCGCCCGGTCTGCACGGCAAAATATGCGCGGCGGCCAAAACGCTTTTGGCCGGGGTTTTGCCGCGGATAAAAGACGGCTCATTGCTCCTCACCCCGCAGGATGAAAGTAAAGCCAGCTATTTCGGCCGGCGCACTCCCGCGGACGGCGCTATCGACTGGAGCAGGCCGGCGGCGGAAATCGGCAATCTTATCCGGGCGGTGACCGAGCCCTACCCAGGCGCTTTTACCAATCTGGGCCAGCGCCGCCTGATCATATGGAAGGCAAGGCCTCTTGACCGGCAGCACAGTAAAGCTCCGGGAACGGTGTTGACGGTTGATCCTCCGATCATTGCCTGCGGGCAGGGCGCTCTGGAAATTATAAGCGGCCAGGCGGAGGACGGACTCTATCAGGAAGGAAGTTTTCTGAGCAAGGCTCTGAACCTGACCGTGGGCTTACGTTTTGTAGAAAACGTAAGCCTGCCGCCCGCGCCCCAACGGCGCACCCGGGTGCTGATTCTGGGGGTTAACGGTTTTATCGGCAATCATCTTACCGAGCGCCTGCTGAACGAAGACAATTATGAGATTTACGGTCTGGACATTGCTTCCGACGCCATCAGCCGTTTCCTGAATCACCCTCATTTTCATTTTGTGGAAGGTGACATCGGCATTCATACGGAATGGATTGAATACCATATCAAGAAAAGCGACGTGATCCTGCCTTTGGTGGCTATTGCCACTCCTATTGAGTATACCCGCAATCCTCTGCGGGTATTTGAACTGGACTTTGAGGAGAATTTAAAAATAGTGCGCTATTGTGTGAAATATAAAAAGCGTATTGTTTTCCCCTCCACCTCGGAAGTGTACGGTATGTGCGACGATGACGAGTTTAATGAGGACTCGTCCCGTCTGATTCTTGGCCCCATCAATAAACAGCGCTGGATATATTCAGCTTGCAAACAGTTGCTGGACAGGGTTATCTGGGCTTACGGGGCCGGTCAGGGTTTGCGCTTTACTCTGTTCCGCCCCTTTAACTGGATGGGGCCGCGCCTGGATACTCTGGATTCGGCCCGGATAGGCAGTTCCCGGGCCATTACCCAGCTTATTCTCAATCTGGTGGAGGGATCGCCCTTTAATCTGGTTGACGGCGGAGCGCAGAAGCGCTGTTTTACGGATATCCATGACGGTATTGAAGCCCTGTTCCGCATAATCGAAAACCGGGCGGGGGTTTGCGACAGCCAGATTATCAACATCGGCAACCCTCATAATGAAGCCAGCATCAGTGAACTGGCCAAGCTGTTGCTGGATTGCTTTGAGGCTCATCCCCTGCGCGGCTGTTTCCCTCCTTTTGCCGGGTTTAAAATCGTGGAGAGCAGCAATTATTACGGACAGGGTTATCAGGACGTGGCCCATCGCCGTCCCAGCATCGCCAATGCCCGCCGCCTGTTGGGCTGGAGCCCCGGAATCCCCCTGCGCAAGACCGTGGAAGACACATTGGATTTTTTTCTGCGCTCCGTGGCGGAATAACAGAAGATGAGAAAAATCGGCCTGCGGGTGGATGCTGATACTTTCACCGGCACCAGGGACGGGACTCCTCGCCTGTTGGAGATGCTGGCCCGCCACAATATCAAAGCCAGTTTTTTTTTCAGCGTGGGGCCGGACAATATGGGCCGCCATCTG
Organism: Desulfarculales bacterium; assembly: GCA_031267815.1. Taxonomy (GTDB): domain Bacteria; phylum Desulfobacterota; class Desulfarculia; order Desulfarculales; family Desulfarculaceae; genus JAIRYI01. Next base: position 9,626 of record JAIRYI010000097.1, read on the forward strand.
TGGCGTCTCTGCCGCCCCGCCTTCTTGCGCAAAATGCTGCGTTCAGATGCTTCGTCCCTCTATGGCTGGGATATTTTATTGGCCGGGACCGCCTGGCCGGGCAGGAGAATCGCTTCCCGTCTGGGCGCCGTATTGCGCCAGACTATGGCCTGCGGCCATGAGATAGGTCTGCATGCCTGGGATCATTATGCCTGGCAGACTTGGATTGAACACTGGCCGCGGGAAAAAATAGAACAGCAGCTGCGCCTGGGCCTGGACTCCTTGCAGCAGTGCCTGGGAGAAAAAGTGAATTGTTCGGCCTCTCCCGGCTGGCGGGCGGATCAGCGGGTGGTTGCGGTCAAGGAATCTCTGGCCATGCGCTATCACAGCGACTGCCGCGGGTTTACGCCCTTCCGCCCTGTATTGGACCACGGAGCGGGCGCCGCTGCCGTTCAGATTCCGGTCAGCCTGCCCACTTTTGATGAAGCTGTGGGCAGGGTCGTCAGTCAGGATGATTTTAACAGTTATATTATGCGGGCTTGGGCGGAGTGCGATGGGACTCCGGTTTACACTATTCATACTGAAGTGGAAGGCGTTTCCCGGGCCGGCCTGTTCGCCGCTCTGCTGGAGCGGGCCTGGGAGCGCGGTTTTACCTTTTGCCCTCTGGGAGCGTTGCTGCCCTCTGATCTCCATTCCCTGCCCTTGGGCCGGATAGAAAAATCCCTCTTCCCCGGCCGGGAAGGCTGGCTGGGTTTGCAAGCCGGGTTGCCGGTATAAAAAAAGACGCTGCCCCGCCCGCCGGATAAACAACCCCGGCAGATCAGTCCGCAGCGGGGCGGATATGGTTTCATGATATTTTGTTTTTAAAATGGCATAGCTAATGAGTTCTTACGCGCGATACAACCAGGATCTCCCCTGTCCTTATTCCTCCGCCCAGGAGGCGAAAGGCCTGCGGATAACTTCTTCTTTCACCGTGCCCTGGGCGGCGTTGCTGCTTTTCCTCTACCTGCTGATTTACATTGTGCCGCTTAATAACACCTATCTCTGGGAACCTGACGAAACCCGTTATTCGGAAATAAGCCGGGAAATGCTGAACAGCGGAGATTGGGTCGTCCCCCATTTTCTGGACATACGCTATTTTGAGAAACCCATTGCCGGTTACTGGATCAACAGTTTAAGCCAGATGTTTTGGGGAGACAGCAATTTCGCGGTGCGCTTCGGTTCCGCTTGCAGCACAGGCATAAGCATAATCCTGGTCTACCATCTGGCCCTGCTCATGCGCCGCCGCCAGGCGGCGGCCTTTAACGCCGCCCTGATCTATATGACCCTGTCTCTGGTGGCGGGAGTGGGAACATTCAGCGTGCTGGATCCTATGCTGACCATGTGGATGAGTCTGGCTCTGCTGTGCCATTATCTTTCCGTGCGCGCCTCCAGCCGGAGAGGCAAAGCCGGAGCCTACGCCCTGTTGGGTCTGGCCTGCGGCATGGGATTTTTAACTAAAGGTTTTTTGGCTTTGGCCATTCCCGTTGTTTCCGCGTTGCCGGTGGCCTTGAGTCAGAAAAAATTCAAAGAATTGATCTGCTATGGCCCTATAGCCATTGTCAGCGCCGGTATAATAAGTCTTCCCTGGTGTCTTGCCGTGGCCTGGGCCGAACCTGATTTCTGGCATTACTTTTTCTGGGTGGAACATATCCAGCGCTTTGCTCTGGAACAGGCCCAACACAGCGAACCCTTCTGGTTTTATATCCCTGTTTTTATAGGTCTGTCTCTGCCCTGGATCGGGCTGCTGCCCGGCGCCCTGGTTACAGCCTGGCAAAGGCGGATTAAAGAGCCGGAGTCTTTTTTTCTGCTCAGTTGGCTGATTATGCCCTTTTTATTTTTTAGCGCCGCCAACGGTAAACTGATAACCTATATTCTGCCCTGCATGGCCCCTCTGGCCCTTTTGATGGCTTCTTACATCGAAGAAAGCGGCGCAAAAGGGAATTGCCGGGGATTGAAAATAAACGGTTTGATTATTTTGATTCTGGCCTTGCTGGGTCTGTTATCTCCTCTGGTTCTGACTTCCGATTTCTGGCTGAAGGAAATACTTTATTCACCTCAGGAATGGTTCAAGCTGGCGCTTATGGTAATGATCTGTCTGCTTTGGGCTGGGGCCGGCTGGTTAGCCTGGCGGCGTTCCGCCTCATTTTGGCGTTTGGCGGTCATCTGTCCTTTGCTGGCTTTGACGCTGGACGGATTTATTCTTCCTGATGTGATAATTGACCGCAAACAACCCCAGCGATGTATTCGGGAAAACCTTGACGATTTAGCCAAGACGCCTTATCTGGCGGCGACCGCTCCGGAACTGGGCGCGGCTCTGGCGTGGGAATTGAAACGGGCTGATATCGAACTGATTCAGTCCAAGGGAGAACTCAGCTACGGTCTTGATTATCCTGACAGTCAAAACCGTTTTCTGCGGGCGGAGCAATTTAAAGGCTGGCTGGAAAATACCAGAAAGCAGGGCGAAGTGGCGGTAATGACCGCTTGCGCTCCGGAAAAATCTCTGCCATCCTATCTTCCTCCTCCCGATCGGCTGGAGCGGAAGGGGAATCATGTTTTATTGTTCTACGGGCAAAGAGGAAGTTGAGAAAAATTCTTCCACTGCCTGCAAATGCTCAGTTACCGGAACCGGTCTGAGAGCCTGCAAGAATCTTTTACCGTAATTTTTGCTCCAGACCCGGCTGTCCAGCACGGCCAGCAACCCTCTGTCCTGAGGACTGCGGATCAGGCGGCCCAGGCCTTGCTTGAGAGACAATATGGCTTCGGGTAAAAGAATATGGGCAAAACCGCTCTTGCCCTCCTCTTCCGCCAATTGGCAGCGGGCGGCGATCAGGGGGTCGTCAGGCGGGGCGAAAGGCAGTTTGTCAACAATAACCGCCGACAGGCTGGGGCCGGGAATGTCCACTCCCTGCCAGAAGCTGGCGGTGCCCAGGAGTACCGCCGGCGAATGCTCTATAAACTGCCGCAGCAGCATTAATTTGGGCGCCTGGCCTTGCACCAGCAGAGGAAAAGGCAGTTTGCCCTTCATTTGCGCCGCCGCCTGTTCCAGATTGCGGTGCGTGGTGAAGAGGACAAAGGCCCGTCCCTGGCTCAAAAACAGCAATTTGTTCAATTCTTCCCAGAGAGCGGGGGAGAACAGAGGATGTCCGGGAGCGGGCAGAGACCTTGGCACATAGAGCAGAGCCTGTCTGGCTAAATCAAAAGGCGAGGGCAAACTCAAATCCACAGCCAGCTCCGTGGGCAGCCCCATACGCCGGCGAAAAGGAGTCAAGTCGCTTAAAGGGGCCAGGGTGGCGCTGGTGAAGACCAGACGCGTTTCCTGGCTGTAGAGATATTCTTGTAGATGAGCGCCTATTTCTATAGGCGACAAAAGCATGGCCGGAAAATTGCCTTTGGTGCGCGCCCAGGCCACGCTATGGCCGGGGAGGGAGTTGGGCAGGCTCTGCAAATCCTGTCCCAAAAGGCCGGCCCTTGCGGCCAGATTTTCGTCATGTTCGGATCCTCCCAGTAAACCGATCAGGCTTTGCAGGCTGTTTTCCAGGCTTTCCAAGTGGGGGCGGAGAATTTTTAAATGTTTTTTACTCAAGCCCACTCCGGGGCTACGGCCCAGGAGGCGGGTAAGGCTGATAAATAAATTATCCGCAGCCTGGCGGGCGGCCATAAGAGCGGCGGCCAGCAGGGCGGGTTGAGAAGATTCCCTGGCAATATCTCGCAAAATAGACATCACTCGCTGCTGGCTGATTTGCACTCCAAAAGCCTGAGTGGCTATTTCCGGCAATAGATGGGCTTCGTCAAATATGGCCGCCTGCCAGCGGGGCAGTATCTGTCCGTGGCCCTGGCTTTTAAGCGCCAGATCCGCCATGAACAGATGATGGTTGACCACCGCTATATCGGCTAGAGACGCTTTGCGCCGTGCTTCCATAAGAAAGCAATTATCTCTCTCCGGACAGTGCGCGCCCTGGCATTGTTCACTGGTGCTGGTGATTTCCTCGGCCAGGCCGGCAGGCAGAAAATCTCTGATTTGGTCCAGATCCCCATCTTGGGTATCGCGCCGGAATTTTTGGAGCATGGCGCCCGCGCCTTCCGAGTTTAAAGGCAGTTCCGGATGGCTGAAGTATATTTGCGCCCGGCGCGCGCACAGATAGTTGGCGCGCCCTTTCAATACCGCCCAGCGCAGATCCGGGGCCAGAGTTTTTTGCAGAAGAGGAAGCTCTTTTAAACTTATCTGTTCCTGCAGCGTTTTAGTGCCGGTGGAAATAATGACTTTAAGTCCGCTCAGCACCGCTGGCGTCAGGTACCCCAGCGTTTTGCCCGTGCCGGTGCCGATTTGGGCTACCAGGGGGGTGGAATCGGCAAAGGCCCGGCTGATGGCCAGGGCCATGGTCAATTGTTCCGGACGCGGTTGAAAAGAGGTCAAACAAGAACTAAGGGGGCTTTTTGCCCCCAGAGCCATTTGTAGAATTTCCTGAATCTCGTCCACGTTATGAATTGTCAGGGGCGGAGGAATTGGCGGCCGGGGCAGGCGGAGGCGCCGGTCTGGCCGCCTGAGAGGCTCTGTTGCCGGCGGCCTGCAGGGCCTCGTCCAGTTCCTTGACGAGTTGGTTCTGATTATCTTCCGCCGCCGCCACTTTATTCTGGCTGGCCATGAGCGAACTTACCACCGCCGCTTTTTCCGGAGGCATGGCATTCATGATCCGGCCGGCTATCCGGGGAGAGAGCTTGCTCACCACTTCCACCGCCAGGTCGTTGCGCAGCATGGTTATCACACTGGCGCCGGCCGCCGGTTTCATCTGGCCTATTATCTTGCTAACCTGCAAAACCTTGGTTTCGCGCTCTTCCATGGACATTTTGATGTCATCCGTGGCTTTTTCCTGCTGTTCACCAATACTGGTTACAGCTTCCATTGCCGCTTGCACCTGTTTCAATTCGGCCAGACGGGCTTCAATATCGCCTCTGAGCTGTTCCATGCTCTGCCGTTCCAGATTAAGCCTGGCCTCTTCAGCGGCCAGCAAGGCTTTTTTATCTTCCAGCTCCTGGTCAATATAAGGCTGTACCGCCTGCGATTGGGCCTCTGCCTGAGATTTGATCTCCGCCAGGGTAAGAGAATCCGAATCAAACTCATTTTCCTGCGCCTCTTCTCCACCCAAGTCAAGCGGTTCCACGCTTAGGGCCAGATTACGGCGCAGACGTTCCAGCTGTTCCCTTTTTTCCGGACTCAAATCAGAATCAGAAATTTCATCTTCCTCGGGCGCGGAGTCGAAGGAAGGCAGCCCTTCCGCACGGTGGCGGGTCATTTCCCGGCTGATGCTGTTCTGCAATTCCACCAGTTGCTGGCGGGCGGCGTTGGCCGCGGCTTCCTCTTCCCGCGAAGCCGCGTCAGAAACAGGAGGCGAAGGAGAGGTTATAGCCAGCGCCAGCAAAACCGCCATAGCCAGAACTCCGATTTTAAGGAGCATATTAAAAGGAGATGAATGCTTCTTTTTGTTCATGAAATTTTCCCCCGCGCGTAAGCGCCCACCGCCACTTCATCCAACAGGTTGCGTTCCATGGCGGCCAAGGCCTTTTCATATTCTTTTTTATCCCGTTCCATTAACAAATCCAGAGCTTTGCGGTTTTGCATGGCTTCTACCAGCGCGCTCCGGGCCTGATTGCTCTGAGCAATGAGCAAAGGCAGTCTGGCTTCTTCGCGCAGCGCTTGCAAACGCAGCAAGGTTACATATTCATTATTTAGAATAAAACTGCTGGCATCCATGCCGGCCTGTTCCTGGGCGGTCATATTGCGGCGGATGCGCAGCATTTCCTCCCGCAGCCAGATTACGCGCTCTTCACATTGCTTTTGCGCCTGCAAACATAACCCCAGTTCAGCTTTCGCTTTATCTTCCAAATGGAGGCGGTGGTTTAAAACTGATTGCAGGCGAAATTTAAAGGCCATTGGCAACAATCCTGTAAAATTTCAAATCATCTATGTCAATAGTTAATATGCAATATCTGTGCCTTAACCCGGATAAAAGCATGGGCCAAAGGCATTCCCGCTTAATGGCTGCCGTCGCTACGTTTTCACAGTAATGACGGAGAAGTTGAGGAAGCGCTGATTAATTCGCTTAACTGCATAATTCAGCCCGCTTCCGGATTGCACCGAACGCTTACGCGCGCCACTCGCAATGACGGGAAGACCGTGAAAATTCACGCGATTTTTCATCCGTCATTCCGTGGCTCCTTTGAAAACGCTTAAACGTGTTTCCGCTGGAGCGGTCTGCTCCTGTTCAAGAAAAGGGTCAGGATCTTTGGCGCATGCTCTGAGCAGCAATCCTGGCTGTTACGGCAATATCTGCTTTATCCTGGCCGCCAGCGCCTGTCCCAGCCTGGCGTTGGCTTCGGGAGTAAAATGTATGCCGTCAATGCCGTCAGCCACCGGGATTATGCTGGCGGCGTCAAAAAATTCTACCTTTTCGCTTTGGGCTATGGCCTGATAAGCCGGAGCCAGCTGCCGGGCCAGTTCATAACCTCCACCAAAAAGGCTGTTCATTCTCTCTGACTTGCCCTCTGTCACCGGAGGTGGCGCCACCAGTAATATTTTAGGCTCAACTCCGCGCGTTGCGCCCAGTTTAACTATCCTGATCAAATGAGTGACAGAGGCCTTTATGCTGTCCAAATTTTGCTGGTTGTAGGGCCGGATATCATTGGTGCCCAGCATGATCAGCACCAGAGCCAGAGGTTCATGGCTCCTGATAATCGGCAGCAAGGTGGGGCGGCCGTTTAGATTTAAATCATTCTGGATAGACGAATCCAGCGATTTGGCGGCCGAAAAATCATCAACCCCGGCATTACGGCCGTTCAGCCCTTCTTCTATGACCACAAAATCCGCGCCTAACTGGTTCTGCAAAACCCCCGGCCAGCGAATCTCATAAGGAAAACGCTGAGGCGGCGACGGATTTTCCAAAGGCACAAATCCCCAGGTGAGCGAATCACCGTAAAGCAATATTCCGGCTTTCTCGGGCGCCGCGGCGCAAGCCAGGCCGACGCTTAATAGGATAATCAATAACTGGCTGAAAATTATCTGTTTTAATCTCTTTTTACTGGAAAACATTATCTTTTCTCCTTAAATTTCATCGACGTCAAAGATTGCACGTTTAATGCATATTAAATACATATGAATTATATACATTGACACGAATTCTATCTTTGTCAAGGCCCTGTTTTATTTACCGCCCCATTGGGGCGCGGAAAAGTAATTTTTAGCGGGAATTAAAATAAGCCGCCTCATCCGCTTATCTTCGGCGCATGAGTTCCGAGTCCGGGGTGTTGATGAGTTCCAAAAGCTGCTGGCGGCTGGCGTTGACGTCAACCTTTTGATGCTGCTCTTGGGTGAGGAAAGCGTTAATGCGATCCTGCAGGCGGCGGGCCCGGTCTATTTTAGGATTGGAGCCTTCCACGTAAGCGCCGATATTGATCAGATCCTCAGCCTTTTGGTAGGCGGACATAAGTTCCATTAGCTGGCGGGCGGCGGCTAAAACCGGAGGAGGGTTGAGAGTGGTGATGAGACGGCTTACCGAACCGGTCACTTCCACCGCCGGATAGTGGCCTTGATCCGCCAGGCGGCGGCTCAGTAGTACATGGCCGTCCAGAATGGAGCGCATGGCGTCGGCTACCGGTTCGGTGACGTCATCGCCTTCCACCAGCACCGTGTAGATGCCGGTAATGGAGCCTTGCCCCCGGCAAGTTCCGGCCCGTTCCAGGAGACGGGGAAACTGCGCGAAGACACTGGGAGTATAGCCTTTAGTGGTGGGGGGTTCGCCTATGGACAGGCCGACCTCCCTGGCGGCCATGGCAAATCTGGTTACAGAGTCCATCATCAGCACCACGTCGCGGCCCTGATCACGAAAATATTCGGCAATGGAAGTAGCCATGTAAGCGCAGCGGATGCGCACCAGGGCCGGCTGATCGCTGGTGGCCACAACCACCACGCTGCGTTTAAGTCCCTCTTTGCCCAAGTCGTTTTCCACAAATTCCCGTACTTCCCGGCCCCGTTCGCCAATGAGGCAGATAACGCTGACGTCAGCGGCGGTGTGCTGGGCTATCATGCCCATCAGGGTGGATTTGCCTACGCCGGAGCCGGCAAAAATGCCGATGCGCTGTCCTTTGCCCAAAGTAATAAGGCTGTTGATGACCCTGACCCCCACATCCACCGCCTCGGTAATAAGTTTGCGGCCCATAGGGGAAGGCGCCTGCTGATAAAGAGGATAGAGATCGGCATAATCAGGCTCCGCCCCGCCGTCAATTGCTTGACCAAGTCCGTCAATAACCCGGCCTAAAAGTCCCGGCCCCACCCGCACCAGGTTTTCCCGATCCGCCGGAGATACCAGACAACCCACCGCCAAGCCTCTGGTCTCGGCATAAGGCATGATAAGCATCCGTTCTCCCCGGAAACCTACAACTTCTCCCAGAATTTTCTCCTGACCGTCAATATGAATGAATACGCCCGCCCCCACGGGAAGCTTTATCCCCTGAGCTTCCGCCACCAGACCGACCACCTGAGTTATCCGGCCTCTCTGGAGGACAGGGTCAAAATCATTTAAGGCGGTTAAATAGTCATGAAAACAAGATGGGGTCACCAGTCTCCCTCCCCGGCCGGCGCGGTGGCCTGGCCCGCGCCCGCCGGCTCATTCCAGGATTCGTCATTCCAGGAGTCATCATTCTGTGGGTCATCCTCGGTTGTGGGGGCAGCGCCAATTGCCTGGGGAGGTGATACTTCTTCCGCCAGCTCTTCCTTCGCCCGGTTTAAAATTTGTTCCAGATTAACTCCGGAGATGCTGTTCTGTTTTGCCATACCTTCCAGTAACCGGAAAATCCTTTCCCTGCGGGTGGCGACGGTGGCGTCAATCTGGGTGATGGGGGTGTCAATAATACAATCTCCGGCATGGAGATTGGCGTCAGCCACAAATGACGCCTTGGGCAGATTTTTTAATTCACGCCATATTTCCGGAGCCAGGCGGGCCATTTGTTCCATGTTGCCTGGGTTAAGGCGGACCGTTATCCGTTCGTCGCTGTCCAGGCGGCTGATCAATTCTTTTATAATTCGGGATGTCAGGCTCGCGTCCACGCTGTTGGCGGCCAGAAAAAAACGGTCCAGACAGGCTTCGAGCAATCCGGTCAATTCCTCTTCCATGGCTGCCAAAACATGGCCCCGAATCTGGCCGGTTTTTTTCACCACGGCCGCAAAATCCAGAATCAAGGCTTCCACCCGGGCCTTACCGGCCATGAGTCCCTGATCTTCACCGTCTTTATAACCGCTGTTGAAACCTTCTTCTTTGGCCTCCTGCAAGATACGGGGGGCGTCGTTTCTGGCCTGTTGCAGTATTTCCTCAGCCTCATTTCGCAGGCGGGAACTCTCTTCCTCGCGGGAGCGCGCGGCCGCTTCGGCGTTTTGCAGAGTCTGTTCAGCGTTATTCAGCATTTCCTCAGCTTGGGCTTTGGCCTGAGCGCGCATGATATCCAACTCCCGTTTAACCGCTTGAACCGGATCTTCATCTTCGTCATCGGTGATTAAAGGCAGGAATATCTTCTCTTTGATCTGGGCATATTTGCGGACTTTGCGGTCAGGAGAAATTTCTTCGTCTGCGCCCAGGGAAGGCAGCGGAAAAGGTTGCGGATCAGGTTCCTGGGGACCGGGTTCATTTTCAGGCGGGGACGCCCCGGCCCCGGTTTCACTGTCCGCGCTTGCCGTCAACTCGTCAAAAGCCGGCATGACAAAAGGCTGGGGCGCTTTCGGCAACGCAACCGCGACCGGGACGGGCTGTTCCACCTGGCCGTCATTGATCAGGTTTTTGAAAATTTCGGCGGAGCGCCTGTCCGGAGTGCCGTTGCTCATAATCATTCAGGAAAAAAGGTTAAGGTCAGACTGTTGCGGGAACAGACGGGGCGGAATAAATCTGCCGCCGGATTCCCCTTCCCCTTCAGACCAGGGCATCGCCTTCTCCCCGGCCGCTTATAACCAACTTGCCTTCCCGTTCCAGTTTGCGGGTGGTTTGAATGATTTTCTGTTGGGCCGTTTCCACTTCGCTGACCCGTACAGGACCCATAGCTTCCATGTCTTCTTCGATCATGGCGGCGGCGCGCTCGGATACGTTGCTTAAAATTTTGTGTTTCATGGCATCGCTGGCGGTTTTGAGGGCCAGAGTCAGATCCTCGTTGCGCACCTCTTTGAGCAGAGTGCGGATGCTGCGGTCGTCCAGGCTCAGCAAGTCTTCGAATACAAACATGAGCTGGCGGATTTGTTCGGCCAAATCCGGATCTTCTTCTTCCAGGCGGCCGAAGATGCGTTCTTCTGTGGCTTTGTCAGCGCTGTTGAGCAATTCAGCCACTGCCTCCACCCCGCCCAAATGACTGATTTCGCCGGCCATAGTTGCGACTACTTCACGGTTGAGTACGGTGTCGATTTCTTCAATGATGCCGGGAGGAATTACATCCAGAGCACTGATGCGTTTAAATACTTCATATTGCAATGGTTCAGGGAACAAGCGCAGGACTTCAGCCGCTTTCGATTTAGGCAGGTGAGCTAAAATGACCGCAATGGTCTGAGGATGTTCGCTTTTAATAAAACCGGCCAGGGTTTTACTGTCCGCGGTTTTGACTTTTTCAAAAGGAGGCAATTGCGCCCCTTCGCCGATTTGCGCCAGCAAACGCCTGGCTTTTTCATCGCCCATGGCCATTTGCAGGGCTTTGCGGGCAGCGCTTTCCCCGTCAAACAGAGGCAAAGCGTCGGACTGGATTTTTTCTAAAAATTCTTTCAGGGAGGCCTCGATAACCGCTGGATCCACCTGATCCATTTTGCTCATTTCCCCTCCGACTTTGCGAATTTCATCCATTTCCAGTTTTTTGAACATTTCCGCGGTAAACTGTTCACCCATGGCCATGAGTACCACCGCCGCTTTTTTCAGATTGGGAATTTTATTGTCTGTCGGCATCTATTCCTCGCGTTTCCTCGTTAACCTCTCTCACCCAGGATTTAAGCACGGCCACTACCCGTTCCGGATTCTGTTGCATTACCATCAAGATCTGTTCACGCAAAGACAGGCGGTGCGGCGGTTCGTCCTCTTCCAGTATCTCCGATTCCAGAAGATCCATATTGCCGCCCGCGCCCGGAGGCAGAGCTTCGCCGGGGCCTACTGTCCGCAATACGCTGGAACCGTGACCGGGCGCCTGGGCCTGTCTGCTGTTAAGAAATTTTAACAGGGGCCTGGTCAGGAGAAACAGGGCCAGGAGTACCGCCAGAACGATAAAGGCAGGTTTACCGTAATCGAAGACATAATCTTTGATAGTGGGAGGCTGGGGCAGGACGGCTTCCAGGGAAGCGGCGAAAGGCACATTGGCCAGAGTCAGCTCATCGCCGCGTTCATCGCTGAATCCCATTGCCCGGCGCACCAGATCGGTTAATTTCTGCATTTCTTCATCGGAACGGGGAAGGAAATTGCGGACCAGACGACTTTCGTCGTTTAATATTTCAGTGTACGGGCCATCCACCACTACGGCTACATTGAGGCGTTTTAGTCCGCCCAAAGCCTGATTGACATGGCGCTGGGTGCGGCTTACTTCATAATTGGTCTGGCCGCTTTCAATATTCTGTTCCGCCCCTCCCTGATCCAAATTAGGATTGGCGTTGCGCTGCGCCAGAGTGAAGCGCTGGTCAGGAGACCCGGCAGGACCCAAACCCATATTGCGGCTGTTTTCGGTCATGGTGTTTTCCGAAATAGGGGCTATCTGATCCGGATCCACCAACATCTGGGTGGTGGTGGTACGGGTGAAGTCGATGTCCGCCGCCACTCTGACCACGGCCCGCCCCTGTCCCACCACATCCTCCAGCATGCTTTCTATTTTATTTTTCAGCAATTGCTCAAAATTTTTCTGATAATCAAGTTGCGTGCCGGACAGCCCGGCGGCAAAGTCCGGACTGTCCACGGCTTTGCGGTAGAGCAGGTTGCCGCGGTTGTCCACAACAGTTATGCGCTCATCAGTCAGATCAGGCACCGATGAGGCCACCAGATGCACTATACCGGCAATCTGGCTTTTGCTTAAAGTGCGCCCCGCCGCCAGGTTTACCACCACCCCGGCACTGGGTTTTTTTTCCTCTTCCACAAACAGGGAATCGCGGGGCATGACAATATGGACTTTGGCGTCCATGACTTCAGCAAAGCCGGAAATGGTGCGGGCCAGTTCTCCCTGCAAGGCGCGCTGATAATTTATTTTTTGTACAAAGTCAGTAGTGCCCAGCTCCACTTTATTGAATACTTCAAAACCTACCCCCTGGCCCTTGGGCAGGCCCTCCGAAGCCATGCTCAGGCGGGTTTCATAGACCGCGCTCTGAGGGACGCTGATAACGCTGCCGTTGGCCTCCAAACTGTAAGGCACTTTCAGGTCGCGCAGTTTGCTCACCACCTGAGACGCGTCCTGCTGATTCAAGCCGGAATAGAGAACCTGATAGTCTTCTTTGAATCCCCACATAACCCCAGCCCATATTACCGCCCCGAACATGGCGGCAATAACCATGATCAAAAGTTTACGGAATAAAGACATATCTTTGTAAGCCTGCTTGGCGTTGCCGAAGCGGGGAGATGAAGGTGCGGGAAGCGGAGTATTGGATAATGCGTCAGCCATTGGCTTTCATCCCTTTGAAAATCGAATCGGGCTCTTAGAACTGCATGCGCATGATTTCCTGGTAGGCGCTTATGATTTTGCCCCGCACCGCCATAAGCATGCGAAAGGAAATATCAGCCTGTTCCACGGCAATCATGGTTTCGTGGAGGGTTTTCCTGCGTCCGCTGGCCAGATCATTGATGGATATATCTCCGGCTTTCTGCATATTGTCCACCTGCTCCACTTGCTGCTTCAGTGTTTCCACAAAACCGGTATTGCCGCCGGTCTTGGCGGGGCGCGAGAACTCGGGCGGCGCGTGCAACCATAAATTGGCGGCGTTAGGTCTCAGATTATCCATGGTTTTCCCTCATCATCTTTAAGTTTAAGCTTAAGCGCGTCCGATTTCCAGAGCTTTCATAGCCATATTTTTGCTGGCCTGCACCGCGCTGACATTAGCGTCGTAAGAGCGGGATGCGTTAATTAAATTGGTCATCTCCGTCACTATTTCCACGTTGGGCAGATTTACATAACCTTCGTCATCGGCGTCAGGGTGGGACGGATCGTATACCCGTTTGAAGGGGCTGGGGTCGCTTTTCACTTCATTGACCAGCACACCCCTTCTTGGGTCAGCCCGGTAGAGGGGCTGGTCTATGGCTTTACGCAACTGGTTTGTGAAGGGTTCGGCGGAGAATACGGTTATCTGGCGCCGATAGGGTCCCCCTTCCGCGGTGCGGGTGACATTGGCGTTGGCCAGATTTTGGCTGATGATGTTCAAGCGGGTGCGTTGAGCGGAAAGCCCGCTGGCGCTTATTTCCATTGAACTGATGAAATCCATTATCTGTTACCTCCGTCGGCGATAGCGGTTTTAAGCAGGGTATATTTTTTATTGAGCAGTTGTATCATGGCGTTGAACATGATATTGTTCTCCGCCAGTTTGCTCATCTCAATATCCAGGTGTACGGCTCCGGTGTTTTTATAGACTGACGCCGCGTGACCAAATGGTTCGTCCTGTTCAGGAATAGATATATGACGGGGATCAGTGCGTTTCATGGGCTGAGGAAGTATTCCTCCACTTAAAGCGGTGCGCAGTTGTTTCTCAAATTCCAAGCCGGTGCCGGTATAATTGGGAGTGTCAATGTTGGCCAGATTACGGGCTATCAGACGGTTGCTCACAGAACGGCGGTTCATATTGGCATGAAGCAGATTGCTGGTCTGATCGAATAAATTAGTAATTGCCATATCCAGATTCCTTATTGTAATGAATGCAATAGGCTTATATGCAACTAACATGCCATAGGTTGGAAATAGAGAGAAACTGTTGTTTCAAAGCGTTTTTAAAGAAGTTGAGACTTCCGCATATTCAAATATAACGACAATGATTTTACAAATATTTATTGCGGCAGCATAGTTGGCAAAACGCGCTTTGGGTGGCATTAAAAAAGTACGAAAGCGGGCGTCCGGCGGACAATATTTTTACGGCTATAGTCAAAAAAATGACAGCATTGAGTTTTGTGTCAATATTTTGAATGTATTTATTGGCACTTAAGGCTTAAACTTAAGGCATGCTATTCCAATTCCCGATGTTTTAAAGACCTTCCGCCTGGCGGCGCAAAATAAGCTGAGAGGGGAGAGAAAAGGGGCAATGCCTGGGTGAAGAGAGAAAAGGGGTTATTTGCCAGCCTTCATCCTGGGCTTGCGCATGCAGGCATCCCTGGTTGGCGGTGGTATAAATCATGGCGCCCGCGCCAGCGCTCCGGGCCAGGGAGTCGGCCCTGGGCATGCCGTGGCTGTTGACGCATCCGGCGGAGAAAATGACCGCTTGCGGCCGCAAACGCTCAAGAAACTCCTTGCCGCAGGAGTCTTTGCCGCCATGATGAGGGGCCAGGAGGAGATGTTTTCCCGAAGGAAAATCCCGCAGGTTCTTTTCCACCGCCGGGCCGTTGTCGCCGCTCAGCCAGAGCCAGTTATTCCGGCAGCCTATTCCCAGCCACAGGCTTAAGTCGTTGCTCCTTGGCGATGAATAGGTTTGAGGAGGCCACATAATCATAATTTCAGCTCCTCCCAGATCTGTTTTGCCCTGGCTCAGAACGCGTACTTTTACCTCTCTCTGCCGGGCCATATCCAACAAGGCCGCGTAGTTGAGGTTATTCTGTTCCCGGCCGTTTATCCATAGTTCTTTGGGGTTGAACCAGCGCAGTAAAAAAGGCATGCCGCTGAAATGATCATTTTCCGGATGGGATATGACCAGGATATCCAGGCGGCTGATCCCCATGCTCCACAAAAAAGGGGCGGCTATGCGCTGGCCGGGATCCAGAGATCCAGTAGTGCCGCAGTCAACCATCATCAGCTTTCCATCGGGCAGCTTGACCAGGGTCGCGCTGCCCTGGCCTACATCCAGAACCCAGGCTTCCAGGCGTTCATTATGGCTGGGGGAAGCGCTGGGGAGCAGCCACAGGCTTAAAGACAGAGCCAAGAGCAGTCCGGCGATCCACAGCCGCCACCTGAACGCGCCCGTCACCAACAGCAGGGAGGCTAAGTAAAATAAAATGACGCTGGGCAATCCGGGCCCGCCTATATAACTTACCGCTATGGGCAGCTTTGCCATTTCTTGGGCTATAGTCACCGTTAGCTGCGCCGGATACCAGACCAGACCCGTCAGCCAGGCTCCAAGGATGGGCCATAACAGGCTTGTCAGTCCTGCCAGCAGAGCCGCGGGCAGAAGCAGGGCGCCGGTAAGGGGAATAAAAATGAGATTGGCCAGTATGCTTAACCATGGTACCTGATGGAAATTAATTACCGTGACCGGCCAGAGAAAAACAGTGATAATCATATTGAAAATGATGAAGCTCAAAGCAAGGGAGACAAGAGGGGGCAGTTTGAGCTTGTATCTGAAAAAGTCGGAAGCGGGCCGGGCGGCGGTTATGATGGCGCCGACCGCGATAAAGGAAAGCTGAAAGGAAATCGTAAACAGGGAATCGGGCCATAGGGCCAGGAGCAGGAGCGCGGCTATGCACAGCCCTCCGCCGGGCAGATAAGGGCGCTTGATCCACAGACTGGCGGCTATGCAGGCGGCCATGATTAGAGAGCGCAAGGTGGGAATAGAGGCGCCGCTCAACAAGGCGTAAGCCAGGGCGGGAATAAAAGCCAGAGATAAACTCAGGCGAGGCAGGTTGCAGTGGAGTAAAAGCCAGGTGGAGCGGCTGAATAAGAAACGTAAGATCATTGCCCCCCATCCCCACACCAGAGCCAAATGCAGGCCGCTGATGGAGAGCAAATGGGCAATGCCCAATTCGGAAAAAATATTGTTCAATTCGGGGCCGGTTTCGCTCCTTTGCCCCAAAGTCAGAGCTCTGATCAGGCCCCGGACAGGTCCGGGCGGCAAAGACTCCAGGCTGGCGGCCCATCGAAGGCGAATTTCTTCCAGCTTATAATTAAAACCGTCCTTTTCCCCTACTAAAGTCAAAGCCGCTTTTTTGCCCGCGTGGGCCAGGGCATAGATATTTTCTCCGGCTCTGATTTTTACCCAGTCCGGGCTGCCGGGGTTGGCAAAATTGCTCAGGGGCCGTAAGCGCACCCAGGCGTTTATCACCTGGCCGGGACGCGGGCAGACAGAGTCGTGGCCTCCGGACAGTTGCATGCCGCCCTGGGTTGGTTTGCCGTCCACATTTAAAGCTTCAGCCCTGACCTGCCAGCCATATTGGTTAGGCTCCCCGGCCCGGATTATTTCCATTTCCAGGCGGTGGTACTGATTGTCGGCAAAGTAACTGATATTATTGGGCGGCAATGGCCGCGTCTGCTGAAATCCCATCCAGAACGCGCCCAGGCATAAAAAACTTAAGCTTAACAGAAGGATGGGAAAATATCCGCTGCGGCAGGCTGTCAGAATGCTCGCCAGCAAAGCGGCCAGGCCGGCCAGGAGCAAAGGAAACCAAGGCAGGATATAGTTTCCGCTTACGCCTATGCCCAGGATCAGAGCCGCCAGCGGCATTGACAGGGGATGGGGCTGTTTGAAGGCTGCCAGGGTTTTGCTTAACAGGTTGCGGCCGGACAGAGGTATGGAGATGACAGGCAATGACATTTAACTTGCCGGTTCAGCGGCACTTCAGGCAAAAGCTCATAGAAATGAGACAGCGCGGCCAGATCGCTTGAGGCATGAGTTTGCTCCTTACTTGGCCTGCGCCCCCAGTTTAAGAGGGCGGGCAAATAATTTTACCCTTAAATCAAACAGGCGGCTTTGAAAAATATAAAATGTACTGATATTACAGCATAATTTTAGGAAAAGGCCTATTTTTCACGATAACTGCGGCCAGATTTGTAAGCAGTATTACGGTCTGAAGACCGCGGATGACATACAAGGTATGTTGAAGGAGATGTTGGGCGGCATGCTCCAGGAGATGCTTTAAGCGGCGCTCCTTACTCGGGGTCGAAGATGTTTCTTAGCCGCCAGAAGCCGGGAACTAACCGTCATGACTAAACCGCTTTTACGGGTGGCCGGTTTATGAGCGGGGCGGGCAGCAATTTGCGCGTCTCCTGGAATATTTTAATCCGGCTTTGGAGGTAATTTTTCTGTTCAGTGATGACGCGGCCAGTCAGGCTTAACGTTTGGAATACTGGAAACGGGCTCTGGCGCCGCGCTGTCCGTATTTCTTCCGTTCTTTTTTGCGTGAGTCTCTGGTGAGAAAGCCGGATCTTTTAAGCAGTTGCCGCAAATCAGGATTGAAGTTAAGCAGGGCGCGGGCAATGCCATGGCGGATAGCACCGGCCTGCCCGCTGGCGCCGCCGCCGCGCACAGAGGCAATGACGTCGAATTTATCCGCTGTTTCAGTGAGAACCAGGGGGTTACGCAAAATCATGGAATCAGTCTGGCGACCGAAAAACTGTTCCACCGGACGGGTATTGACCGTCACTTTACCTGAACCTGCCACCAGCCAGCAACGGGCTACCGCCGTCTTTCTTCTGCCGGTCGCGTAATAACGGGTCTCAGCCATATTACAATAACTCCTTCAACGATAACTCAGCCGGCTGCTGGGCTATATGGGGATGGGCAGGCCCGCTGTATATTTTAAGTTTTTTGATAAGCTGGCGGCCCAGGCGATTTTTGGGCAACATACCCCGCACCGCTTCTCTGAGCAACTTTTCCGGAGTCTTTTCCTGGAGGTTTTTGGCTGTAACCGAAGTCATGCCGCCCGGATAGCCGCTGTGCTGATAATACATCTTTTGCTCCGGCTTGCGGCCGGAGAGTTTTATCTTTTCGGCATTGACCACCACTATAAAATCGCCGGTGTCCAGATGGGGGGTGAAAATAGCTTTATGTTTGCCCCGCAGGCGGGATGCCACAATACTGGCCAGCCGGCCCAGAACCGCCTCCCGACCGTCTATGACAAACCATTGCCGTTGGATTTTATCAATTTCAGGTAAATGAGTCTTCATGGGCCGCCTTCAATACTTAAAAAATATGTTAATAACCCGAGCTTATACCCTGTCTGCCCTGACGGGGCTTGTCATAAGGACTGCCTATTGCGCGTATTAAAGTCATATTTATACGGTATTGCGTTGGTAATGTCAAGATAAAAAAGTCTTCGCGTCTTTTTAAAACCGTTTCATTGCAAGCGCGGCCTCTTGGTGTAAACGGCTCTAAAGGGGATCTCAACTGTTTATGACTTCCCGCCTTTCCAGAGATTGCTCCGCCTGTGAGGCAGATTGGGAAAAAGTGTTTTCAGGCAACGGTTATGTCCATGTTGTCAATCAGGCGTACCGGCCCCACCTGAGCCGCTATCAGTATCCGGGCCGGGCCACCCAGGCGGGCGACTGGCTGTAAGGTGTGGGCGGATACTATTTCCAAATAATCCAGGGTCAGGCCGGCCTGTCCGGTCAGGGCCTGTTTCCCTAATTGCAGCAACTTGCCGACTTCGCGCTCGCCGGCATGAGCCGCCTCGGTCACGGCGGTAAGCGTCTGACTTAAAATCAGGGCCTGTTTTTTTTCTTTTTCATTCAAACGCAGGTTGCGGCTGCTTAGAGCCAGACCGCTTTCTTCCCGGATTATAGGAACGGACAGGGGTTTTATGCTTAAATTAAGGTCGCGCACCATTTGTTCCACAATTTTGAATTGCTGAAAATCTTTTTCCCCGAACCAGGCGTAATGGGCCAGAGAGGCGTTAAAAAGTTTCAACACCACTGTAGCCATGCCGTCAAAATGGCCGGGGCGGGAAGCTCCGCACAGCCGGGCGGCCATTTCTCCAATATGTACTTTAGTTTGAAATCCCTGCGGGTACATGGCCTCCACTGTCGGAGCATAGATTACATCAACTCCCTGGGCTTCACAGACGGCCACGTCTTTGTCCCAGGAGCGGGGATAGCCGGCCAGATCGGAAGGGTTGTCAAATTGAATGGGATTGACGAATATGCTGACTGTCAGAACATCACAGGCCGGTCTGGCCGTGCGGAAAAGACCTGTATGGCCGGCGTGCAACGCTCCCATGGTGGGCACCAGGCTGATAATTTTGCCTTGTTCCCGCAGGGTTCGCATCCTTTTCTGCAATTCCTGGGGTGAGCGGAATATTTCCATGATCATAACCTTTTAACTATATGTTTGCTTAAGCGTTTCCGGGTACAAGAATACTCTTGGCAACCGGTAAAATTCAAGTTAAAAATCATCGGGAGTTATTATTATTTGCGCAACCCGCGCAGTGCCTGGGCCAGCCGCCGCAGGCCGGCTATGTCCAGAGTTTCACCCCGGCACTTGAGGTCAAAGCCGTTTTCCTGCAACAGCGAGGCCAGCCGGTTTTTATCCTCCGCCAGAGAGGCGCTCAAACTGTTAAGCAATATTTTGCGCCGGTTGGCGAAAGCGGCGCGCACCACCTGGCTGAACCACGCGTATTCCTCGTCCGGCACCAGAGGCGAAGGGAGAGGAGTCAGGGTCAATACCAGACTGTCCACCGCGGGCCGGGGGAAAAAATTATCCGGTCCCACGTAAAAATGCTCTTCTATCCGGCACAGGCTCTGCACCATTACGCTTAAACGGCTGTAAACCCGGGCGCCGGGACGGGCGTTCAGGCGCAGGGCCAGATCTTTTTGCAGCATTAAAGTGGCGCTCTGCCAATGCGGTATATTTTCCATCATGTTAAATAAAAGAGGGCTGCTGAGGGCATAAGGCAGATTGGCCACAATTTTTACCTGCCGGGTCAGATCCTTCCAGGTAAAAGTCAAAGCATCCTGGAGTACGGCCCTGGCTTGGCCGTAAGAGGCCAGCATCCGCTCCAAAATTTGATATACGCCCCGATCTATTTCCAGGGCGATAACCTGCCCCGCCTGCTGGGCCAGAGGTACAGTCAGAGCGCCCAGGCCGGCGCCGATTTCCACTACTGTATCCTCACTTCTGACGCGCGCGGCATTGACAATTGCCGAGGCAATAGCCGGGTTGGTCAGATAATTCTGTCCTTTGCGTTTGCTGGCGTAGAGACTGTGTTCTTTTAGCACAGAAGCGGGATGGCGCGGCATCAGGGCAAAGCCCCTCCCCGGGGCAGGCGGCTGACAGCGTCAGCCGCCGGGTCAAGACGCCGGCCGGCGCGCAAAGCGTGAGCCCCGGCTGCCGCGATCATGGCCGCGTTGTCCGTACACAGCTCAGGGGGAGCCAGACTGACGCCCAGTCCATGTTCGGAGGCTGCCTGCCGGAAAGCTTCCCGCAGGCGGGAATTGCAGGCTACTCCGCCTGACAGAGTCCAATGCTTCACCCCGGTCCGGCTGGTGGCGGCCAGCATTTTGCGAACCAGGATATCTACTATGGCTTCCTGCAGAGAAGCGCAAATGTCCGCCAGATTGGCGCTGATATAGTCCTGGCCGTGGCTTTGCCGGAAATGCCAGACAGCGGTTTTAAAGCCGGAGAATGAAAAATTGAGACTGCCGTCATGCGCCAGGGGACGGGGAAATTCATAGGCCCGGCGATTACCCTGACGCGCCAGATGGTCTATAGTCACCCCGCCCGGATAATCCAGGCCCAGAAGTTTACCTGCTTTGTCAAAGGCTTCTCCCGCCGCGTCGTCTACCGTGCGGCCCAGTTCGGTGCGTGTAAAATGGTCCCGCACCAGATAGATGCTTGTATGCCCGCCGCTGACCAGAAGAGCCAGATGAGGAAACGGCGGAGGGTTCGCGCTTAATTCCAGGGCGCACAGATGACCTTCCAAATGGCTTACTCCCACAATAGGCAGCCCCGCGGCAAAAGCCGCCGTCTTGGCCCAGGAAAATCCCGTAAGCAGCGCGCCCAAAAGCCCGGGGCCCTGGGTTACGGCAATGCCGCTTAAATTTTGAAAAGTTAAGCCGGTCTGACGCAGGGCGCCGTCAACCAGCGGCAGGATATTATGGAGATGGCGGCGGCTGGCTATTTCCGGGACCACTCCGCCAAAGGGGGCATGATCTTTTATCTGGCTGGCGACAAGGCTTACCAGTATCTGCCGTCCGGAAGCCACAATTGCCGCCGCGGTTTCATCGCAGGAAGTTTCTATGCCCAGCACCAGACGGCCGGGATCGCGGTCAGGGGAGTTTACCATGGCTTAAAGTAAAGCTTGACAGTTGTCCTGCCGGCCGGGACCGTCATGTTTTTTCTCCCAGACGGCCGGCGTAAAATTGCTCGGCCAGGGTTACTTCCTCACGGCTGCCGATAATCAGAGGCACTCGCTGGTGCAGTTTCTCCGGTTCTATATCCATGATTCTTTCCCGTCCGGTGGAGGCTACTCCTCCCGCCTGTTCGGCGATAAAGGCCAGAGGCGCGCATTCATAGAGAAGTCGCAGCTTGCCGGTGGGTTTTTTGGGGTCACGGCTGTCCGCCGGGTAGAGAAATACGCCCCCATAAAGAAGGGTGCGGTGAAAATCGGAGACCAGAGAACCTACATAGCGCAAGCTGTATGCCGGCTTGGCGCCCATCGGCGAACGCAGATGGTTGAGATAATGTTTGGTGGCCGGCTCCCAGTAATCCCAGTTGCCCATATTGGCGGAAAATATGTTGCCGGGCGAAGGCATTTTTATATTGGGATGGCTGAGCAGAAAATCGCCGATGGAAGGGTCAAGGGTAAAGCCGCTGACGCCGGTGCCGGTGGTGTAGACCATCATGGTGGAAGATCCGTAGAGAAAATAGCCGGCCGCCACCTGCATATAGCCTGGCTGGAGGATGTCGCTCTCATCATATTTCCCCGCGGGCGTGTCGCTGCGCTTGCGCAGGATGCTGAAAATAGTGCCTATGGGGATATTGGCGTCGATATTGCTGGAGCCGTCCAGAGGATCAAAAAGGACTATATAGTTGCCGCTCCGGTAGCCGTCGGGAACGTTCATGGGTACCGGTTCTTCCTCCGAACCAAGAGCGCAAATGTGGCCGCTGTGGAATAAGCGGCGGGTGACCACATCGTTGGCGAAATCATCAAGTTTGCGTACCTGTTCTCCCTGCACGTTATCATTGCCGGTCAGTCCCAGAATTTCCGCCAGACCGGCCTTGTTGACCTCGCGGTTGATGATTTTAGCCGCCAGAATAAGCTCATTGATAAGGCGGGTAAAAGCTCCGGTGGCTCCGCCGTGTTCAGCCTGCTGGCTGAGCAGATGCTGGGTTACCGTTGTGCCTATTTCGCCAGCACTCATAAGCTGCCTCCATAAGTTATGGGGTTGTGGTTATGCCTCGGCCTGGGGCGGATTGTCCTTGTCCAGGCCAAAGGCCTCATGGAGGCTGCGCACCGCCAGTTCCGTATATTTTTCGTCAATCACACAGGATATTTTTATCTCGCTGGTGGATATCAACTGAATATTAATATTTTCGCGGGCAAGCACATCAAACATTTTAGTGGCCACTCCGGAGTGATTGCGCATACCTATGCCCACAATGGAAACTTTGGCGATATCAGTATCGCCTTCCAGTTTGCCGGCTTTGAACATAGGGATTATCTGACTTTCCAGAATGGTCATGGCTCGCTGGAAATCGGTTTTGGGCACAGTGAAGGTGAGGTCGGTATAGCCTTCTTTGCTTATGTTCTGGACGATGACGTCTATAACAATGCCGGCTTCGGCAACAGGAGCAAAAAGCTTATAGGCTGTTCCCGGATGATCCGGCACCTGGGAGATGCGGATGCGGGCGTCGTTTTTATTATAAGTGACGCCGCGAACGGTAAGTTTTTCATCAATAATATTCTCAGGTACAACCATGGTGCCCTCCTGGTCGCTGAAAGTGGAACGGACATGAACATGGACTCCGAATTTGGCCGCCATGGCCACAGAGCGGATATCAAGAACTTTAGCGCCCAAAGAGGCCATTTCCAACATTTCTTCATAGGATATTTGGCGGAGTTTCCTGGCTTTGGCAACCATGTTGGGGTCGGCGGTATAGACTCCTTCCACATCGGTGTAAATTTCGCATAAATCGGCCTTGAGGGCAGCGGCCAGGGCCACCGCGGTGGTGTCGCTGCCGCCCCGGCCCAAGGTAGTGACGTCGCCCTGGGTGTCCAGGCCCTGAAAACCGGCCACCGCCACCAGCACCCCCCGGTTAAGCATATCCTCTATGCGGGCGGTGTTTACGCTGGTAATGCGGGCCCGGCCGAACATGTTATCGGTTTTTATGGATGCCTGGAAGCCCAGCAACGAGTGGGCGTGCATTCCCAGATCTTTGGCGGCCATGCTGAACAAAGCTATGGATTGCTGTTCGCCGGTGGCCATGAGTACGTCAAGTTCTCTGGAATCAGGCTGGGGGCTCATCTGATGGGCCAAATTTATGAGGGCATTGGTGACCCCGGCCATGGCCGAAAGCACTACCACAATTTTGTGCCCTTGCTCATAAACCGTCTTGACCCGTTGGGCCACATTTTTGATGCGTTCAATGTCGCCTACCGAGGTGCCGCCGTATTTTTGGACAATCAGGGCCATTTGCTTAATTATTCCTTCATATTAATCCCGGCGGGCGCGGAAGCCCGGCGGGCGCGGAAATCTGCGGCCATTATACTTTGTATTTTATCGCTTAATTGCCGCGATGCCAATATATTGACCCGTCTGGCTCCGGGGCCGCAATAATCAAGAGCAAGGCATAAGTCGCCGCGCTCGCTCAAGACGGCGTTTTTACACCATTCCACCGCCAATATTCCGTTGCGCGCCTCTTCGACGAGATCCAGGTCAGCCGCTTCGAAAGCGGATAAACGGTAACAGTCGGCATGATAGAGAGGGATGGCGGTGGGATATATGTTGAGCAGGGCAAAGGTCGGGCTGAGTACATCGTATTCTCCGCTCAGTCCCAGGCCATGGGCCAAGCCGCGCACTAAAGTGGTTTTACCGGAACCCAGAGGCCCGTCCAGCAATACTATGGCGCCG
>JAIRYI010000100.1 GCA_031267815.1 Desulfarculales bacterium
GCCCAGACCAATCCCGCCATAGCCGAGGCTTGGGGGGTAATAAAAGTTTTGAGCGGGGACGAACGCGCCCGGGCTCTGGCCGAAGCCAGAGAAAAGGCGCGCATGGATTTTGAAGATAACTATAACGGAGCCTATAAAGAAGGCGAGCAAAAAGGGCGGCTGGAAGGAATACAGGAAGGCGAACGGAAAGGGCGGCTGGAAGGCGAACGGAAAGGACGCCTGGAAGGTGAACAGAAAGGACGCCTGGAAGGCGAACAGAAAGGACGCCTGGAAGGAATACAGAAAGTTGCCTTAAACGCTTTACGTGAAAACATGCCTCCGGAAACAGTTGCCCGGCTTACCGGCCTGACGCTTGCTGAAGTAAAACAGATTGCCGCTTTGGCTTGATTCAAATAGTAATTTTTGAGTATCAGCCGCAAAACGCCTTGAGCGTGTTTTGAATGATTGGGAGCGCTTAAATCCTTTGTGCTTCAAGTGCTTCAAGGGTTTTGAGAAGATATATTATTTTTAAAGCAACACTCTCAAATTTTAAATGTTACAACCTGCCAGCCTGCGACTCTTCCAGAGGAGGAGTAAATTCGTAGGCCAGAATGCGTTCCCTCCACATGACGGGAATAGGTATGCTTTTTTTCTCCACCCGGGAATAACATACTTCCCGGTACTGGCAGCGGGAATATATGTCATCACTGTCCAAATCCACTATCCGGCTGATAAACTGAAAACTTTTCCGTCCCAGAGCGGCTGCCCGCACCTGCACGGCAATACGGCATGCCAGCATTACAGGCTTATAATATTCAATAGCAATGCTGGCCATTATAAAATTGACGTCGCCTCCCCATCCCAGGAGAACCCGGTCAATATAGCTCACTCCTCCCTGACTGTAATAAACCTGATAAACGGCATTGGTCACATGACCCAGCAGATCCAGATCATTAAAGCGCACCTGGATAGGCACACTGTGCCGGAATTTTTCATCGGGCGGCACAACCAGACGGGTCATATTATCTCCTCAAAGCGGCGGCGCTTAACCCAGGCCGCCGCGGACATCTGTTCTTTATCGGTTGCCAGCACAGACCTGTCAGCTAAACGTTTTGCCGTAATTGTGATTTCAGCAAAAATAGGGCTTGAGTAATTATAGAGATAATTATACCGTTTGCCCATAACTCCCCTCTCGCCCCCGGCCGGCGCCCCCAAGCGCCGGCGGTAGTAATTTTGTTTTTGCGTGATAAAATTAAAGGCATAACTCTAAACCTCCCCTCCGGGCGGCAACGGATATTATCTAAGGAGAAACTATGGAATTAATCCAGGCAATTAAAGAGCGGCGCAGTGTCCGCAAATTCAAACCTCAGCCAGTCCCCCATGCGCTTTTGGAGCGTATATTGAAAGACTCCCTGTGGGCTCCTTCAGGCATGAACACTCAGCCCTGGAAACTTTTTGTTCTGGAGGGGAAGGCCAGGGATGAATTCGTCGAAGTGTCCAACCGGGCGGTTAAATTGCTGGATGTGCGCCTGCGCGAGTTGTTCAATGATAAAATGCGCAATTACATTCACGGTTATTTTAAGAATTTGGGCGGCGCCCCCAGCGTGGTGGTGGCTCTGTCCGCCATTCATCCCCAGGATACTTACATGGTCGCCAGCTATGAATCCACTGCCGCGCTCATACAGAATTTATGCCTGCTGGCTCATGAGGCCGGCCTGTCCACCTGCTGGATGACCGGACAAATCTGGGTGGAGCGGGAAATTTTAGATCATCTCGCGGTCAGCGGATATCGTCTGGCCGGGGTAATTCCCATCGGCTATCCTGACCAGAATCCCCCGGCGCCTCCCCGCAAACACGAAGACATCACCTGGTTGAGCTGATAACAGCCCCAATATCAGCTTTTTCACCTTGCAATGTGGGCGGCCATTGGTTAAATTTATCATAGCGGCGGATAACATATTACAACGACCGGCAAAGTTACCGTCCGTCCGCGCCCGGACAAAGGACAGGGCGGTTAATCTATTTTATCATACAAGACAAAGGAGTAATAAGTGGACCCTGAGGGCCGAAGTAGCATTTGGCAAAAAGTAAAAACATGGCTGAACAGTAAAAATGACAGTCAAGATCAGGATCTGGAAAAGGAAATACAGGAATTGCTGGAAGAAGGCGAAGCCAGAGGCATTATCAGCCAGCAGGAAAGCGAAATGATCGAGGCGGTGCTGGAATTGGGTGAAACTAATTCCGCTCAGATCATGACCCCCCGTACTTCTCTTTGCACTTTGTCCCTTAATGATAATGTAAATGATGTGGTGGCGGCAGTGGTCGCCTCCGGCCATTCCCGTATTCCAGTATATGGCGATGACTTGGACCATATTGTAGGCATTCTCCATGCCAAAGACCTCCTGGCCCATTGGGGCAAGACCGCCGCTGACGGATTCCGCTTGGCGGATATCATCCGCCAACCTCTGTTTGTGCCCCAATCCATGGTCATAGAACAATTGCTGTCTGTGTTCAACCGGGAACGGACTCATCTGGCGGTAGTGGTGGATGAATACGGCGGCACAGCCGGAGTGGTCACCATGGAAGACGTGCTGGAGGAGATTGTGGGCGACATCAGCGATGAGCATGATGTTACCCACACCATGCTTTCTCAGGAGCCGGACGGGTCACTGTTGGTGGACGGCCGCCTGCGCATGGAGGATCTGGGAGAATATCTGGACCTTGAACTGCCGGAAGAACTGCCGGAAGGCCGTTTCGAAACTGTGGGCGGGTTTATCACCACCTTGCTGGGACGGTTGCCCAAGCTTCATGAAGAGGTGGCCTATGATCATCTGACCATGCTGGTGGAAGATTCTGATCAGCGTAAAATTAATAAAGTCCGCATAGTTCTGGCCCAGCCTCTCCAAAAAGGGACTCAAATGGCCTGAGCTTAAGGATTTCGCCTCCTGAAAACAGGTTTCCGGACTTGCCGGGCCTTCTTTCCCGCCTCTCGCGTTACCCTTAAGATTCAAAAAACTCGAAAGGCGCCTTTTGTTGCAATGCGGCCGGCAAAATTATAGAACAATGGCACTCCCCAAACCAGCTTACAAAATTTTATTATTTATTTCTCCCTTGGCCGGCCTTTTGTGCGCTCTGGCTTTTCCCCCTTTCAATCTCTGGCCCATCCTGATAGCCGGTCTGGTTTTTTTGTGGCTGGCCTGCCGGGGCCTGAGCGGCCGCCGGTCTTTTCTTCTGGGCCTGCTGTGGGGAGTGGGCCTTTATCTGGGCGCCATGTACTGGCTGTGTTATGTTATGGTCAATTATGGCGGTTTGCCTCCCGCCTTGAGCATTCTCCTTCTTTTTCTTCTCTGCCTGTATCTGGCTCTGTACCCGGCCGGCGCGGTCTTCCTGACCGTCTGGCTTGACCAATACCGCCTGCCCCGCTGGTTCAGCGCGCCCCTAATATGGATGGGCCTGGAATGCGTCCGGGGTTATGCGGTCACCGGTTTTCCCTGGCTGCCTTTAAGCCTCTCTTTAAGCGCCTGGCCTCTGTGGCTGCAAAGCGCCGAACTGTGGGGCGGGCTGGGCCTCTCCGGATGTCTGGTTTTACTGAGCGCGCTTATTGCCCAGGCCCTGAGCGGGGAAAAAAAGGCCGCCCTTTATCTGCTCCCGGCTCTGGCCCTGCTGGCCGGAGGCGGGGGGGGAGGCGCGCTCAGGCTGTCTTCTCTTGCCCAGGATATGTCCCAAACGCCTTCGCTTTCAGTCAGCATAGTGCAGGGCAATATAGGGCTTGACAGCTTGTGGAACCGCAGCCTGCGCTATCAGCATATATTAAAAGAAATAGGTCTTACCTATCAGGCGGCCGGCCAGGCCCGGGAGCGCCCCTGGCTGGTGCTGTGGCCGGAATCGGCCGCTCCTTTCGCCTTTTTATATGATGTGGATAACTCCATACCGGTTTTGCAGGCCGCCGCGGATCTGCGCGCCTATATCGCTCTGGGCACAGTAGGCATTGTGGAAAACGGGCAAAAACAGAGCAACCGTCTCTACCTGATCGACCCTTCCGGTCAGCCTCTTGCCCATTATGACAAAGTGCATCTGGTCCCTTTCGGCGAATATGTGCCTTGGTCGCAATTTCTGTTTTTTGTCAGGGCCGTGGCCGCCTTAAGCGTGGATATGGCGGCCGGGGAAGAAGGGAAAGTTCTGCCCGGCGGTGAATTTACCGCCGGGCCGCTCATCTGCTATGAATCCATATTCCCGGAACTGTCCCGAGCCTTAAAACGCTCCGGCGCCGATTTGCTCATCAATCCCACCAATGACGCCTGGTTCGGGCCCAGCACCGCCTCTTCCCAGCATCTTTCTCATCTGGTCCTGCGGGCGGTGGAAAACCGTCTCAGCTGCGCCCGCAGCGCCAATACCGGCATCAGCGCCTTTATTCTGCCTGACGGTCAGGTTCTGGCTGCTACCGAACTGTTCCGGGAAGCGGTCGAGACCAGAGATATCCCCCTCCTGCGCCAAGATACTTTCTACAGCCAATATGCGGAGATATTTGAATATACTTTTATGAGCGGGGCCGGCCTGGCTCTGCTGGCCGTACTTGTCCGCGCCGCCGTCCGCGCCGGCAGGATTTTACCGAATCTGTTTACAGGGAAACGATAATAAACGCAATGCTTGACAATTTGTAATACATGTGTTACAAAAGATAAACAAAGGAAAGTTATCATGCTTACTGTCAGACTTCCCGAAGAACTGGAAACAAGACTTACCTTGCTGGCAATTGCCACAAAACGCTCGAAAAGTTTTTATGTCCGCGAGGCGCTTGACCGAACTATTGAGGACATTGAGGACGCATATTTGGCAGACGCAGCTTATGAGCGTTTCTTATCTTCCGGCAAAAAATCTATACCGCTTGCAAAGGTCATGAGCCATTATGAGCTGGAAGATTGAATTTACCCCGGAAGCTAAAACCGACTTGAGCAAAATTGATTCAGTAAATGCAAAACGTATACTGAAATTTCTGCATAACCGTTTGCAAAAAATGGACAATCCGCGAAAAATAGACGAATCCCTCAAAGGCGCTTTACGGGAATTTTGGCGGTATAGAGTGGGTGACTATCGGATTATTTGCCGCGTTGAAGATCAAATTATCACGGTTTTTGTGGTTACTGTTGGACATCGGCGCGAGGTCTACAAAAGGCCGGCTACATAGGCTGCCCTATTTCCCGCTGTCCATGATCACCTTGCGATAGCTTTCTTTTTTGCCGCGCATCATAGCCAAGGCCTTGTCAAGTTCCCTGAATTTATAACGGTGACTGATAAAGCTGTCCAAGCGCAACTTGCCGGCCCGGTCGCGCACTTCCCGCCAGTCGGCGGGATAGCTTGAATTCCACGAGCCTTGGAGGGTAATTTGTTTACGGAGAATTTGCCCATATAATTTTTGGTCAATATTAAAATCAACATCAGGATTACCGACCAAAACCAGGCGTCCGTTGGGTTTGGTGAGTTCTATTGAACGCCGCAATCCTTCCCTGGCGCCGGACGCTTCAAGGCAGGCGTCATATTGTTCAAAATTCGGCAGGTCATTTCGTCCCAGCAGGTCAATTTCAGTGACGCCAAAATTTGCCAGCCACTGGGCGGCAAGCTGACCGATGGCGCCCTTGCCGATGATCGCCACCCTTGACCCTTTGCCGGGGTTAAGCCGTTTGACGGCGTGGAGAGCAACAGCGGCTGGTTCGAACAGAGCGGCTTGCGCAAATGTTACATGGGCGGGAATTTCCAGTAAATTCCACTCGGGCACGGCGACATACTCGGCGAACGCGCCGTCCCGGCGCGAACCGATGTAGTTGTAATTGGAGCAAGTTTCATAATGCCGCGCTTGGCATGATTCACACTTGAAACAGGGGATTAAGGGAAACACGCTCACCCGCCGCCCGTTTTCGGTTTCGCCCGCAAACTCGTGGCCCAGGATAATCGGATAATGATACGCTCCCTTTACGTATACGCGCTGAATATCGGAGGAGCAGATGCCGGCCGCTTTAACCTTGACCAGAATCTCGCCGCGCTGAGGCTTGGCGGCTGCCAATTCCTCCAATTGCAAATTGTTCAGTCCGTATAAAACCCACCCTTTCATTATAATGGACTCATTTCCACAATCTCGCGAAAATACTCAAGATCGGCATTTGTGGTTATTTTAAAATTGGCGGGGTTGCCTGGACACAAGGCGATTTTCAGGCCCGCCCTGACCGCTATCTCGCTGCTCCCGCGGGAAGCGGCGAGCCGGTCGTCAGACAAGTTGCGGTGCAGAGCAAGATACTTTGAAAAGCTGTAGCATTCCGGTGTTTGCCCCCTGAACAGGGTATCGCGATTGAGCGCGGCCGTGATTATTTTGCCGTCAAGGCTCTGATAGACCGTGTCGGTGACCGCTAAAACCGGCGTTGCCCCATCGTAACCGGCGGCCGCTGATATTACCCCGCCGATGTCAGCGACTGTAACCAGAGGACGCGCCGCGTCGTGAATTACCACCCGCTCGGGATTATACTTTTCCAACATCAGCAAACCGCTGCCAATTGAGTGCTGCCGCGATCTGCCGGGACTGGCGTAAATATAATCGCCGGGCAAAGTTCGCCATTTTTCCGCCGCCACAACGCAGATAAGAGAAATATGAGCGCATTGCTCATAAGCCCCCAGGCAATACCTGATAAGCGGTTTGCCGCCAACTTCAATAAACTGTTTCGGCCTATCATAACCGGTCAGCCGCGTCCCCAGCCCGCCCGCTAAAATCAAGCCAGCGTTCATTTGAGGCCCGCTTTTAACTCCGCCAGAATCTCCCCATAGGGCCTGTTTTTACCGAACAAGGCCGCGGTTCCCAGCACAAAGCCGCTTACGCCCAGCGGCGCGAATTTATGGATATTGGCGGGCGAGCCATGGCCGTCCCAGTAAACTTCAAATTTATATTTATCGCGAAGTTTGATCAGGTTACGGATTTTTTCTTCAATGAACGGTAAATAGGTCTGGCCCGCGTTGCCCGGATTCACCCCCATCACCAGAACCCGCTTGACCACATAGAGTAATTCAAGAATGCCCTCGGTCATAAGTCCGGGGCTGATTACCAGCGCGGGCGTCATCCCCGCGCTGATGATTTCCTCAATTGTTATGGAAGCGTGATACTGGCTTTCAGGATGGATATAAAGCATGTCAACCCCGGCTTTCGCGAACATCTCCACATAGCGGGCAGGGTGGTTAATCATCAGATGAACTTCCACCTTTTTTTTAGTTGCCGAGCGGATATATTGCAAATCATGTATTCCCATACCAAAATTACGGACAAACTGGCCGTCCATGATGTCAATATGGAAGGAATCAATACCCGCCTCTTCCAGGGCGCGGATTTCATTCTCCAAATGTCCGTAGTCCGCGCACATCATTGAGGCGGAAAAGGCTATCTCGCCATCCATGTTGTCTCCTTACTTTATTGCCTGGGATAATCTTTGCTTTAGGAGTTTTTCCCCAAGCAGCCAATCCAGCGGCTCATCAATCTCAATATATGTTTCCCCGGGCATTTCGATGGTTTTAATCCGCCCGGACAGTCTGCACTCTGTCCGCAGCAAGGCATCCCGGCCGGTGATATAAAAGGCGCCGTTTTCCACCAGAAAACCGTCAAAATCTTGTCTGCGGGGCCGGTTATAATAATCGTAATTCAAGGGAGAGGCGTAATCTTCCTGCTTCCACAAAAATCGCTTTTGCCGCACCACCGACAATACGCTGTCAGAAATACTGAGCGCTTCAAAGCCCCTGCTCAAATCTTGCGCGGTCAGCAAGGGCGAGGTGGCCTGCACCAGAGCAAGGTTGGTAAAATCATACTGGCGGGCGAATTCCAGCATTGCGCTTTCCGTTGCGGCGGTGTCTGCCGCCGATTGCTCACTGCGGCCAATTACCGTGACTTTAGCAAAAGCAAACGAATCCACAACGCTTTTTATCCGCGAGCTGTCGGTTGAAACATATACGCGCTCAATTAAAGGGCACCGGGCCGCGGCTTTGATAACCCAGTAAACAAGCGGCTTGCCCGCGAACAATTTGATATTTTTAAGCGGAATGGACTTGCTCCCGCCGCGAACCGGAATAAAGGCCACATTCATATTGCCTTGCCTCTGTATTTTAATTTCTCCCGCTGAATTTTTTCAACCTCCAGCAATTCCGTTGATTTATGAGTAAGCGCCAGGTGGGTACTGACCAAATCCCGTTTCAGTTTCCGCAGCCCGTCAGGTTCAAGACTGGCGGCATGGTCGGTGCCTTTCCAGGTTCGGTCCAGGGTAAAATGCCTTTCGATTACCGGCGCGCCCAGAGTATAGGCGGCAATATCAAGGGCAATGCCGTTATGATGGCCGCTGAAACCTATCTGCCTGACCGCTGCCCCGTAACTGTCTCTGAGCCGGCCTATTTCCAGCAGACAGGCGTCTTGCGGGGCGATGGGGTAACCCGAGGTGCAGGCGTATATAGTCAAATCTTCAGATCTGCCCTGATTGATAAAAAAATCAATTATTTGTTTTTCCTCCGCGCGGGTGGTCATGCCCAGGGAAAGGTGAATCTCACCGCCATAATTTTGGCATAGCCACTCCAGCATGGGAAAATTGTTATTGCAGGCAGAGGGGATTTTAATAAAAACCGGTTGCAGGGCGGCTATTTCCCTGGCTGAGGTTAAATCCCACACCGAAGCGCTGTACACCAGCCCCACCTCTTCACACCACTCCTTTAAGCGGGCGTGCTGGGCCGCGCTGAATTCCAGAAACTCGCGGTGCGCCCCGTAGGTGGAGCCGTAGGCATGATGGGGATCAGGGTGGGGAGCATTGTACTGTTCTTCGGTGAGCAGTTCGCGGTTACAGCGTTTTTGAAATTTTACCGCCTCAACCTTGCAGAACAGCGCCGCCATTTTTATAAACCGGCGGGCGATTTCCAGATCGCCTTTATGATTGCAGCCGGCTTCAGCTATAAGAAAAGGCGGGGCGTATGCCATTTTATTCAGCGCCGAATTTTTCAAAAAATAATTCCGGGTGGATTAATAATTTGGCGTTGGCATTTATCACCTCATCATCCCAATCCCACCACCTAACCCGGAGCAGGGTTTCTATCTGCCCTGGAGTGAAGCGGTACTTGATTATTCTGGCCGGCTGTCCGGCGACAACGGCATAGGGGGGAACATTGTCATTGACCACAGCGCCCGCCCCGACTATGGCCCCGTCGCCAATGGAGGAAACTCTTGAGACGTTGATAAAGGTCTGCGCGCCAATCCACACGTCATTACCTATTTCCAGCCGTTGGGCGGCGTCCCGATAATTACTCCGCCATTCCGCTTTATTATCACTGTTAAAACAGTCCCATATCCCGCCTCTGGCCGTGGAAATCATATTCAGGGGATGATCAATGCCTATAACGCAGGAGATATTAATAGAGCTGAATCTGCCCACTGATTTTATATGCCCCGCATATTTTTGCGGCATTGTTAAAAACGAGTGTTTGCCAACCGCGCAGCCGCCAATATGGCAGTCCGCCGGCAAGGATGAAGAACTGAAGTACTCGCAATAGTCCCATCCCCTCCTCCCTCCCAGGATTTCAATTTCAGCTTTAATCTCTTGACGGTAGCGGCTCGATAACACCACCAGATAATGGCCGGCCCGGTCATAACTCTCTTTGGCCCGCATCGGCTTGCCCATAAATGTTCCGTCGGGCGGCGGGTTGTTGGAGATATAAAAACTTATTTCTTTTCCGGTAAGATAAGCCACTTCCGGGGAACAGCGCCACGACTGGGCGCCGGTTCCCCAGACAACAATCTCTCTGTCCCGGCCGTATTTTTCATAGAGAGATTTCAGTTTATAGTTCATATGTTCATTCCTTTCCCAACTGGACAGCCGGGCGGATGGCGGAAGCCCCGGCAAATTTACCCGGGCAGTAATTGCAGGCCTCCAAATATGACCGCCGGAACAACTTGCCCATTGCCGTTGCTATGGCTTCAGCCGGAAGCTGTCTTATGTCTATATAATCGTTCTCACATTCAGCGTACAAATTGAGATAGTGAATCACATACCCGGCTTCACAGCAAAAGGCCGACAGTTTGCCATCGGTCAGCATCCATTGATCATCGTTTCGTTTGAAAAACAGGCATTTATTTTTTATGTCGCGCAGTTCTTCCAGGCTCCTTCCGCGGAAACCGGCAGCGCGGAAATCCGTCCACCCGGATATTTCCGGGCGCAGCATAAAATTTACGCCGTAGTGGTCAAAAGCGTCCATCACCTTTGATAAGTTGCCATTGCCGGGGTAGGCGTTTATCTCCACTTTCACCCGCCGGCTGTATTCCCCCAGCACGGCCAGCACCTCCCGCCTGGGCACATAGGTTCCGTTGCTCAGGACAAAGATATGGGCAACGTTGTCAAGGGCAAGCGCGCAACGCAGCAGACGGGGAAAGGGCTGCCACAGCATCGCTTCCCCTCCCTCCAGCCACAGATCGCGGATATAGAGCAAAGCGGAGGCCAGCTTGTGCAGATCATCCATGATCCGGGTTCCGTCAAAATGTTTTTTATGGCCCGCTTTAAAATAGGGAATGAACTGACTGCAGCCGGCGCAGCGGTTGTTGCAGACAAAGCCGCAGCGGAGCAGGAGGCGGGTAATGGATTTGCCTGGGCCAGGCCCCTTTTGTTGAGCCAGGAGGGGGCAATGCCGGTAATTGGCCGGGCAGGTCCGGCAGCGCAGGAGCAGGTTCTCCGGATTCCGGTAATATTTTTGGCATTTATTCCAGGAGGGATAACAAAACAGATCTTGGGCGTCAATTACAATATGGCGGCCGCTGGCGGAAAAACGCCCCATCAAGGCGTCGCGCTCAACCAGATCTCCGGCGTAAATAATTATACTGGGCGGCATGGTCAGAATGTCATCGCTGACTGGTAAAATCGGAATTCCCAGACAGGCGGACAAATGGAGAGCTCTGTCAGGGTCTTTCCCCGCCGGGCCGTCCTTGTCTGTGAACAGCCCCGCGCAGGCAAGATTAAATTCTTTAAAGTACCGCAACAGCTTGATAACGCTTGTCTTAACCTGGCCGCAGATATAGACGGGCCGGGCATAAGATGCTATGCTCGCCATGGCGTACTTGTTTAAATCAATGCTGTTCATTGCCCATACTTTCATTGCCTCATATCTTTCAGGCAATCTTGCAGCAAACGCGGGAGCCGCAGGGCTTCCTCCCCGTTTTTTCGGGCGGTGTTACGAAGTTTTTCCCGGGCAACAGGGCTGGTAATCCTTTTTTCAGTTTCAGCGACAATGCGCTCAATAGCGTTTGGGCCGGGAACCGGGGGGAAAATTTCCCGTTCCCCAAGTTCAAGCGTATGGGGCAGCGATTGGATTTTGCAGGAGTCTGATCCCATAAGCACCAACTCGGCCCCGCCCAGGGCCGCCAGGATTGAAGGGTGAAATCTTCCGGACACCAGACACCTGCTTGAGCCGATAATGCGTCCCAGCAAAAAGATGTTGGTGGTTACAGGAATATAGGGAATCCCGGTTGCTTCACTTACTTGCAAACGCAGAAAGCTGTCGCCGTCGCAGGCTTCTAACAGATAAAGATTAATATTATATTGCTTTAACATTTGTTGCAGCGCCACAGCCAAGGCGGCAAATCTCTCGGTTTTGCTTTCCCCGCCATAACGGGCGGCAAAGGCGCTGCCGGAAAGCAGAACATAATTCCCCGCAAAATCAAACTTGGGAATTAATGACTCCCGCCGGTCGTGGGCCAGGGCAAATTGCGGCTTTTTTAACAGAGCGCCTAAATAAGCGCCGTTGGCTTGGTAGAAGTCAAACAAAGAAAACAAGGCGTCCGGCACATATTTAATATTTATACCGGCGTCGTTTGCCTTGACAAAAGCGTAAGAATATTGGTCGCGAACCGTCACCAGCCTGGCCAGACGCAGCCATTGCAGGGTTTCCCGCAAAATTTCCCGGTCCGGGGCGGCAAAGGCCAGACCATTGCTGGCCACATCTATGGGAGGGGAAATGCCGGCGTTGACCAAAAAAAACGGTTTGCCCAATTGAGCGCAGATTTGAAACGCCAGTAGAAGATAGGCCAAATCAGGGCGGATGGGCGCGCTGAACAGGAAGCTCCCTTCGCCCTGCACCAGAACCGCGTCGCTTTCACCTATGCCGGCAAACAGTTGGGCGTAATCATCGGGACAGGCTTGGGCAAATAAGGCTTCGTTCTTCCCGGTATCAGGGATCAAGCCGTCAATTTCCATATACCAACGGAATATAGACGTGAATCCGGCAAAGTCTGTTTCCAGGAGGCGGAGCAGTGCGATATTGGTACTCCTGGCCCCGATATTGCGGGCAAGGCGTGAATCTCCGATATAAAGCAGTTTCATCTTGATCTCACCCGGCAAACAGGCTGTCAAAATCCACCCGCTCAAAAGCTTCCAGCCTGCCGCCCCGGGCCGCGTTGTAAATACGAAAACCATGGACCCGGGAATATTTCTCCGCGTAAGCAAAAGCCATATGCATGCGCCCGGTATCATGGGCAAAAAATGTATCACCTTTTTCATAGTAATTTTCTATAAAATGGTCCTGGCTCACGCTTTCATCAGCCAGATGCGTTCGCACCGCTTCAAACAGGCGCAAATTATGGCTGCTGTAACTCAAATCAACGCCCAGCAGATAGATTGCCGAGACGCCCATATAGACCGCGAATTGCAGGGCCGCGTAAGCTACGGTTCCGCCATTGTAAATGAATCTGCTGGGGTCTTCGGAAAAGGCCGGGTAGGCCGCGCCGCTTATATCATACCTGCTGTTCAGGTCTCCTCCCGGCCCCTCACAATGCACCCATTCAGTGCTAAATTGGTAAAAATTTTTTCCCGCAAGGCCGGGGCCTGGGCAAGGGGCGTCCATGATAAACACGCTGTCCAGATTTTGCAGTTTTTCCATATGCTGGTCAATAAAGGCCCGGTCGCCCGCCATAAAATAGGTCGGCCGCCAGGCGGTGCGGTCAAAGGCTTTGTAAACCCCGTTAAACCCAAAGGATATTTCCCGGTTGCGCCGCAACTTGGCTAAATCGGAAAAAGTTAAACTGGGCCCGTTGCCCACTATGAAACAGCGTTTACCTTTATGAATATCACGTAAATTTTGCAAATGAGGATTGGGCTGATACCATTCATCGACATCCACCCGCAGCGGTTCAACCTCAGTATATTTATCATTTTCCAATTGCTGTTTAATTTCCGGGAACAGGCTCTTGCTCACCGAGACAATAATTTTGCCTTTATAACCTGTTCCGACAAAATCCTCATAAGAAATCACCGGAACCCCGGCCAGGCATTGGCCGCCTTTGTAGTTGTCAATGATAAACCGGATCCGCTGCGCGCCGAAATATTCCACGCTTTTGCGCCCGATGTCGCCGGCGCCGAAGAGAACCAATTTATTTTCCATTTACTCCTCCCGCAAATCAAACTTACGGTTGTAGAATTCATCAACCAATTCTTCTTTTTGAAAGTAATCAGTATTTATCAGGCTGTACTTGGCGCTTAAAAAATGAAATATCAGGTCCGCGACATGTATATCCGCCTTGGCCGCCAGGGGCAGGCTTAAACCTGAGCCTTCGATATAAGCCAGTACAGAGCGCTGTATTGTCTCCAGGCGCTGTTTTTGCTCCGCAGTCCGGCTGTCTTCCCAAAACTCCCAGATGCCTTCAGCGCTGATTCCCGCCAGCGTGCCCTCAAAAGAGGGCAGCATATTTTCCAGAACAAAGTAATTGTCCAATAAATGCCAGGTCTGGCTGAAAATATTGCCGCCGCCCAACAGAGCCTTGATTTCAAGCGGTTTAGAGCGGGGTTCCCGCTCGATAGCGGCAAAGTACAGGCCCAGCAGTTCAAAATTCACCAGGTTTTGCAAGCCTGCCTGACAGGTGCCGGAGGAAATATAATCTACAAAACCCACCCTGGAATCTCTCTTTAGGCCCAGGCCGGCAATATAGCGGAGATAGCCGGCGCGGACATTTTTCGCTTCCCGGTAAATGGCCTCTTTATGGCCCAGAATATATTCCTCCACGCTTTCCTCTCCGCGCGGCCCAATATCCTCCTCCTTCAAATGAAAGCGTTGGCGCAGCATGGCTTGCGCTGAACCAGCCCAAGGCAGGCGGGCGGCCTGAATTAAACTGTCATCATCAATTAATCCGGCGATTAGCGCCAGGGTCCGGGAAATATAAAAATACCGCATGAGGGGCAGGTCATATTGGTCTTGCAGTAATTGGTAAATTCTGGCTATTAAATAGCCGTCGCGCGCCCCCAGGAGGATTTCCTCCAGTTCTAATTCCCGCGCCTGAGTAACCAGCCAGGCAAAGAAACGGTAGATCAGGGGGGCGATAAAATCACGGGCCATTTCCTCATCACTGTTTACGGCAAATTTCCCCTGGGTCTTGCTGAACAGAAAGGGGTCGTTGAGAGTTTTCGCGATAAACTCTCCAATAAACATTCTGTCCGCCAGGGTTTTGCTATAATTGAGCAATTCCCCGCCATAACTGTCTTCCAGCATGG
Source organism: Desulfarculales bacterium (assembly GCA_031267815.1). Lineage (GTDB taxonomy): Bacteria > Desulfobacterota > Desulfarculia > Desulfarculales > Desulfarculaceae > JAIRYI01. The sequence goes on from JAIRYI010000100.1 coordinate 14,511, forward strand.
TGAGAGCGCTGTAAATTTGAAATGCCGAGTCCACGCCACAGCGCAGCGCGCTCAAAATATCGGCCTCATAGCTGTCGCCAATATGTAATATCCGCACCGGCCCCGCCTTTTCGCGCAGCAACGCAAACAGGCCGCTGTTTTTGGCCGCCTGACAGTCGCAGGAGACAAGAATACGGTCAAGGGCAAGGTTTATTCCCAACCCCGCCAGCAGTTCAGCCATGATTTCTTTAGGCCAATACATATCTGAAGTAAGCCACACCTCTTTGCGCAGGGCCTGAGCGTATTGCAAAGCCTCAAGCATGGCCCGCCGCGGGATCAGCATTTCTTTTTCAATTGTCAGCTCCCGCTCCGGTGAATACCCCTGGCCCATGCGTTCATAGACGTCATAAATAGCGGGATACTTTCCTTCCGCGTTTAAGCGCCTTTCCGTCTCAAGGCGCAGGCGGGCAAAGTCTTCTCCCAGCAGCAGGAACACATCAGCGGGATACAGACAGCGGCGCATAAGCAGGGTGTCGAACACGTCAAAGCTCACCGCCCCGGCGGCTTCTATTTCTTTATACAAAGCTTCCCGGCATACATTGGCGTATTGGGCGAACTGTTTATCAGCATGTTCCTCAAACTTAATCAGGCTGCCGTTTATGTCATAAACAGAGATGCCGTTGAGGGCGCAAAAACCGGCAACGCGGCGGTATATGATCTTTAAATTGCCGGAGCGCGCCAAAATGAGGATTTTCTTAACCCCAAGAGCTTTTACTTCATCCAGGGTCAAAACTCTTTTGCCGTAAAGCACAGCCCCTGTCGCGGCCTCATCCATCAGGCCGGCAATGTTGTGCCGGGGACAGGCCTCTATTATATATTTCGTGTTCTGACCAACCCCGTAAATCACCAGCGGCTCAAGAGGAAACTTTCCGAAATTTTTCCAAAACTGTTCAAGCACATAGTCCTTTTCATTTACCATTGCGAATATTACATTCGTTGCCCGCCGGCAAAAAAATGACCTCTCTGTTTTTCTTTTTTCTTATGCGCCCCCGGCCGGTCCTTGCCAGAGAAGGCCGGCTGGTTATTTTTAAGCGCTAAAAATTCCCCAGCGATTTTTTCATGTATGATCCGCCCGATATTTTTATCGCTGTTGGCAAGTACCTGAGAATAAAGGGCCAGTCGTTTTTCTCTTAGGGGGTCCTGGCCGGCGGCCAGCATATCAATATAATTCAGCACCTCTTTAATCTCATGGTCTTTATAAAGCGCGTATTCAAAACAGTCCAAATCCTCTCTCACTTCTTCAGCCAAAGGCAAGATCACTGTCGGCATTGTCTGGGAGAAAACGAATTTGCGCGCCGCCTGCCTGTAGCCTAACACGGGATGAGGGGCAATATTTTTAATTGCCGCCTGAAACGCGCTGCCGAATGTTTCCCGCTGGGCATACTTGTTAACTATGCTCTCATATAAAAAGCGTAGTTCCTCACTCAAGGCGGCTAAAAGGCTATTTTCCTCGGTCTGTAACTGTTTATCCGCCTCCGGGTTGCCCCGGTGCAGTCTTAACCGTAACACATACGAAATTTTCCGGGCAAGCGGCACATAATAAAGCTCATTGTCGGGAATCAGCAATTTTTCATCTTCCAGCAAACCGAGGCTCTGCTCGTTATACAGATGATAAATCACCGCTTTGCCGGAACTGACATATATATGCTTTAAGGAATGGCCCAGGCTGATGAGGGCCTGAGAGCAGGCAACGGCGGCGGCGGCGGTTTTGTCTTTATCAATAATACAGTTGGGCATGGACGCCGCTTGCTTGAGCAGTGTATTCATTTCCGTAACCGAGGGGAAGTCGGTGTAATTGGTTAAAATATGTTCGGTCAGGGGATGAGGCCGCCAGAGCAGAAAAATATCCTGGCGCTGCCGAAAATGGCTCAATATGGACTCTGTCAGCAGATTAAGCCGGTTATAGCGTTTATCGGGCAGATTGCGTTCCCAATTAGGCAGATTATAATGGGTATCCAGCAGAAACAGGCAGCGCCCTTTAATCCGCTCCTGCCATTCCGGGTTGGGCGCCTGTCCGGCAAGCGCCGTTTCTTTTTTAAAGCTGTCCAGTTTGGGCGCGCCCAGGGGCAGAAAAAGATTTTTCCCGGCCTTGGGAAAGTATTGGCGGCAGGCCTCGGCCATCAGTTGGCTCTGCACAATAACTTTGTCAGCCAGTTGATAGATGGGCTGGTCAAAAGAATAATGCCTGTGGGCGGACGTTCCGCCCAATATGCCGTAATAGGGCACATAAACCAGCATGGCGCAGTGCTGTCTGATATGGGCGCTTCTGAAACGGGGAATAGTTATGAGGTCATAAGGGTTGCTGACAAAGACGATATCCGGCTTATCAGCGGCAATATCGTATTCAGCATATGGGGTGTTGGGAAGATCGGGCAGGAATTTTTCGTACAGGTTTACAGTCCCAGCAGGGCTTTCGCGGTAAGTGGGGATAATAACAATATCGGTTATAAAACGCGCGTCCTGGGCAAAGGCTTCATAAACGCTTTCCAGAGCGTCCCAGGTGGCGGCAAGGTAAGGGAAAAAAACCGCCTTGTACTGAACAGGGTCCTGACGCAGTTTTGTCTGGGAATAATCGCTGAAGCGGATAAGTTCATCCCACTGTTCCCGGTTAAACGCATCTTCCAGGGCGCTGACCGCCGGGTATTCATCGACAATTAAGCGCTGGAAGCCGGGCTGCCGCCGCAAAACGCTTAGATCGCACGCCAGCGCCTCGTGTTTTTGCCGCCGCTCCACTCCTCTGGGTTTGCTCTGCAGATAACGCGCATCCTGCTTGAACTTATTTAAAATAATGGACAGATTCTTCTTTTCCGCATTCAGCATTGCTTCACCGTTTACCTGGGGTTAAATACTCTTGGGAAAGTTTTGTTTTTCACCGGGCAATCGCATTTTTTCACTGGTCTTTTCATTAAGCGAATCCCTGCCCGGACAAGTATTTTGTGGATTTATATTACATAGTTATTATTTAATCGCTTCTGCGTATAGGGACCGTTCAAATTGACTGGCCGCGGATTTATAGGTTCCCTCAAAATTGAATACCGGGAATTCAGACAATTGATAACCGGATTGATAAACATGTCGGAAGCCAGCTTCTGAAAGATCGGTTCTCAAGGTTTCAAAATCCCAGGCATTCTGATGCACTAATTGCTTGGAATGTAACAATTCAGGTTGTGTATTTCGCGATATAAAATCTTCTTTCAAGCAATCAAACAACGTGTATTCTTTTTTCCCCCACAACGAAATTCCGCGAGATCTCCTTAATTGGAATAAGCTGTATTCAGTGTTGCCTTGCAGATACTCTTTTATGCTCTTTACAACATCCGGCAATACCACCCGCAAGACCCCGGCTGGTTTAAGTACTCGGGCGCATTCACTAAATACGAGTTCGACCGAAAAAATATTTATATGCTCAAATACATGCGAAGCATATATGCAGTCCACACTGTTGTCCGGCAGAGGCAGATTCTTAAAATTATTCAGATCAACTGTTAAGTCAGCCCATTTAGGATTAATATCAATATTTATCCAGTGATTATCAGGCTTTTTCCAGTTAGTTCCAGGACCGAAGTGCAGCTTGTAAGGCATTTTAAACGGCGTCAAATCAAACTCAGCGCCTGATAAGCCATTTATTTTTCGCTCGCGCTCTCTTCTTGCCTTTAAAATATTTTTTGCCGTCAAAGAATAAATCCGTTTTTTAAGCGGCCGGTTCTTAATATTTTCCATAACAAAATTGGCCTTATATTATGTACAACCATAACTATGTTATTTTAATTGGTTTTTTACGGCACACGGCTCTTGGACGCACACTTGGGGCGCAACAAAAATATTAATAAAATCGCTATGAATTTTTATACCGCAACCAGCCCGGCATTTGATATAACTAAAACTATTGCTCCAACCTCAAAATTTGGCTAAACTTTGACAATATTGTTAATGAGTCTAAATTTATTAGATTTAGCGGCGGCCCTCAGATGTATATGCCAATTTACTTAACGCTATACTGATAGCCCCGATAAGATATTGTTTTGACGGCTCCCCCCAGACAAGCTCATAGGGCAGGCGGAGATAATCGGCTATGTCTTGGCGCAGTTTTTGATTTTGCCGCGGTTTTAAACCGTTTTTGGTGGAGTAAGCCACTTCCTTGACGGTTTTTTGCACATAAGAAACATCGCAACCGATATGACGGGCAATCTCACTGTAGGAGATCTTATGTATTTTTAAGTAGTTTTCTAATAGTATGGTCATCACGCACCCCAAAATTTGATGGCCTGATTGACTTATTAAAGACAATATTAATTAAGCTTGTCTGCTAAGTCAATACTTATTTGCGATTTTAAATAAAAAATTGATTTATGGACGTCAAAGACATTATTCAGCGCATGATGCAGGCCACCAACGCCAAAAATCAGGAAGACCTGGCGGTCGTTCTGGGTGTAACCGCAGCGGCAATCTCCAAGGCAATCAGCCGGGGCAATATTCCCAATAAATGGTATGCCTACCTTCTTAATGTCCGGCAAATTAACCCGGAATGGTTGAAAACCGGCAGCCCGGTTCAATTGCCGATTATAGGCAAGGCGCAAGATTTATTGAAAAATATTTCATCGGAAGATTTCTGGCGCTGTTTTAATGAAATCATCGCTGACCCGATATGGCGCGGATGGTATCAGGTGGAGTTATTAAAGAGATTCCCTGATCTGAAAGAACAGATTTATGAGGCAATTAATAAATAGCCGATCCTGAAAAATATTAAACCTGCTGATATTATAAAACGAGACCTCTGCATATTTGTAATTATATAACCGACCTAATTATATCTGCTACCTAGGAGAATAATCTAATAATATTAATATATTAACTATATACCAATATTCATAAAAATTCACTTTTTCCCAGAGCCATCCTTTTGACAGTACCCTTAGCAAATTTAGTTTGGACGGAAGCGCCAACGTCTCGGCCAAGCCTTTTGCCTGGCCGGAGGTAAAAGTGCCCACTTTGAAGGAACTGGGGATACCCTGACCACTGATTAATGCTGTTTCTGGCAACTATCGCGCGCCGCGCGGGCCAAGGCAATTACGCGAGGGAGGCCATCCTGTCATTGCGGGGAGCGTAGCCTCGCTGCCCGGGTTTCGCAAAAAAAATTGCATAATTTAGTAAGAGGTTCGATAAGGTAACGTGACTTTCTCAAAATTATAACTTTTCCGCCCTGTGCTGTAAAGCCTCAATCTGAGCCCGGAAGCCGAGGGCCTCCGCGGTTTTCGCGCGCCGTCCGGGAAAACGGACATATTTATCCTGGAAAAATTGCCAGCCCGATTATATTATTAAACTTAAAATTCTATTGTGATCAAAAATTAGGGCCGCCCAACACCTCCCAAGTTGGAGAAAATGTTAATTAACGGCATTTTTCGCATAATTTAAGGAATGAGCTATGAAAGTCAAGACTGTTTTTCTCTTGAGTTTCGCGTTATTGCTGCTTTGCGCCATCCTGATCCCGCTAAGCCTGGTTTATGATTTTTATCCTTTAATTTTTGCCTGCCTTAATATAGGGGCGGTATTTCTGTGCGCTCTGGCCTGCGCCGCGGACGGTTGGCGCCGGCAGCGCGCTTTCTCCGCCCTTACCCTTAAAATCACCGCTGTCTGTGCCCAACTGGCCCAAGATGTGCGCGGGCTGGCCCGCATGGTGGGAGAAGTAGGCAAAGGCGCTGAAACACAGCGCTTTTATGTCGGCGCAACCGCCGCAAGCATGGGACAAATGGTCGAAAACGTCAAAGAGGCCAGCGAGAAAGCCCAGGCGGTTTCAGAGCAGGCGGAATCTTCCCGCGGCAAAGCCAGGGAGGGAATGCTACAATTACGGGAAACAGTTGATAATATTGATCAAGTCAAGACTACCGCTTTTTCCCTGCGTGACGCCATGGAATCAATGAATACAAAAATTCTCAATATTCATAATGTATTGGGAATTATCGGCGAAGTGGCCGACCAAACCAACATGCTGGCCCTCAATGCCGCCATTGAAGCGGCCAGGGCCGGAGAAGCGGGGCGCGGATTTACAGTGGTGGCCGGCGAAGTGCGCCGTCTGGCGGAAAAAACCACCCAAACCACTGATGAGGTGCATAAGGCGCTCAGTGATATCCAGGAAGCCGCCAGCCTCAACAATCAGGTTGTATCCGCCGCCGCCGCCGCCATTGCCCACAGCGCTGAACAGGCGTCTGTATCCGGCGACGCCATGTATCAAATCGTGGCTGACATGGACGCCACCACCGCCGAAGTCAACGGCATAGGCAAAGCGGCGGAAGCCCAATTGGAAAGCAGCTCCCGCGCCAATAAAGCGCTGGATGATATTTCCGGCGTCGCCTCTGATACCGCGGACAAAATGCAGCTTTTCACCGTGAATCTTATCCAAATTTCCGACCACATAGAAAAGGTGGAAGATTTCATCCAAGCCGTGAGCCTGGGCGATCCGGCGGCCGGCGCTGCCGGCAGCCGTTTGCTGGAATGGACTCCGGATCTGGCTACCGGCATTGAATTCATTGATAACCAGCATAAAATGCTCTGCTCCTATATAAATACCCTGCACCGCGCGGTGCGGCAAAATAATATCCCGGCGGTGGGACATGAAATTGTCTCCAACCTTAGAAGCTATACGGTCAATCATTTCAGCACTGAAGAGCAATATTTCTCCCGCACCGGCTATCCCGCCGTCAATGAACACAAACTGGCGCACAGCAAGTTTGTGGAAAAAGTGGACGCGGTGGAAGGCCAGCTCAATGCCGGCAAATTTCAGGTGGGAGAGGAGTTGCTGGACTTTCTTAAAGACTGGCTGCTGAGCCACATCAAGGTCACAGATCAGCAATATGTGCCTTTCATAAAAGCGTTAATGGCGGCGGAACGTTCTTTCCGCAAACCGGTCCCGGCCAGGTCATGATCAGATTTCCGTGGTGTGCAAAAGTTTATATTTTTTGCTGAGCATACGGTAACGGTGGCGGCCGGCTTCCAACTCCGGGCCGGGTTGGGATGGGATCAACTCTATCACCCGCCTGAATCCGGGATCCGGGGTCCAGGAGGCGGGAGGGTTGAAGGCCAGAAGCAGAGTATCGGCTCTATTTATATTGTTCAATTCCGGGCTTATGAGAATGGGTTCATCCTCCGCTTCCGGGAAATCGGCCAGAGCATGAGGCAGAAAAGAAACCGGGGAATAGCTCCACAGCCAGGCGTCCACTTCCCCGGCCTGCTCCCGATCTCTGGTCCAGATAAAAATTCTCTGTTCAGTGTTTTCCGGGCGCGAATATTTCTCCGCCAGCCAGGCAATGGCCTGTAAAGGACTCAGCCCGGTCCGGGCCAGATTGAAAAACTCCACCAACATGATAAAAACCTTAACAGATGAGGGCCGCTCCGGCAAATTTTCAATCGGTGTAAAAATAAAAACCATGATTTCCCGCCCTACCCGCCCTTTAAAGGTATTTTATTTTTAAACCTCTTGAAGCAGCCGGAAGCGCAGTTTGCACCCGATGGATTAGACTATTAAAGTGTACACTTTAATAGCATTGCCGCCGGTCGCAAATCGCATATTCCCGGCCGCTTAACCGGTTATTCCTAAAAGGTCATATTGCCTTTTTTACTTTTCCCGATATAATAATTAAATGAGAGTGTTTCCTATATAATAATTGGGAGCGCTTAACTACTTGTGCCGCAAGGGTTTTGAGAAGATATATCATTCTTGAAGCAACCCTTTCACTCTCAAAAATTTGAAAATCGGGGCGGATAGATGCGGATAGATAATGATACTCACTGGGGAGTCCGCGGCAAAAATAGTTTACCTTGCCACAGGGGCCGGTTTGGGTTATCCTTTAACAGGAGGGGAATGATAACCCATGGATAAAAAACCGCTATCGCCCAAAAATGATTTTGTCTTCCACAAAATTTTCAGCGAAAATATGACCGCCCTGAGCGGCTTTCTGCAAGCGGTGCTGGATTTGCCGCCCGAGGAATACCAGCGCCTGGAAGTGGT
>JAIRYI010000010.1 GCA_031267815.1 Desulfarculales bacterium
GGCTCAGGAACTGATGCAGGAACTGGAGACTTTGGCCGCCGGCCTGGCTCCTCCGCCCCTTCCTGATTTCACCCGCCCGGCCGGTCCCGCCCCGGCGGCGGACAACGAGGAGGAAGCCAGGATGCTGGAGGAACTCAACCGCAGCGTCAGGGACATATTCAGCAATGTCAACGGCATTGTGGAGGCTTTGAGTTTTCAGGACCTTTCCGGCCAGGTTATTTATAAAACTGTTAAACTGCTTACCGATTTCCAAGTGCGGTTGCTGGCTATGGTGGTCAGCTTTGGCAGCAAGATCAAAACCAAAAGCGAAGCTCCGGGAGAGGTCACCAGTACCGCGCAAACAGAAAAAACAGCCCAGGATGAAGTGGATAAAGCTCTGGCCGCGGTGGGCGCGAAAGAAACCGAAGGCGGCAATCTCAATCAGAACTCGGTCAACAGCCTGTTGGATTCGCTGGGGTTCTGATTGGCCGGCAATAAAACGCCTTCATGGGCGGCGGGCGCTGGCGGTCTGAAACCGCGCCGCGCGTGGGGGTGAAGCGAGGCCCTCATAAATCACCGGGTAAGTTGTTATATGGATTATAGTCAAATTCAAGGAGAATAAGGAATGAAAAGACTCAGTCTGCTTTTGTTATTAGTGGTCTTGACCGCGTCCGGATGCGCCGGACGCGAAATTATGCAGGACAATTATGTAAAGGGAACCGCGGCCTATGATGAGGACTACCCGGTGGACGCCTTTATTCTGCTCAAGCCGGCGGCGGACTGGGGCAACCCCAACGCCCAGTACCTGATCGCCACCATGTATGATTTCGGCCGGGGCCTCAGGGTTGATCACGAAGAAGCCAATGTGTGGTATTTGCGGGCCGCCCAGGAAGGGCAGGACGACGCTCAGTATAACCTGGCTATTTCCTATAAGCGGGGAGAGGGGATAGAGCAGGACGACGCCATGGCCATTTACTGGCTCGGCCGGGCGGCGGCCCAAGGGGACCAGGACGCTTTGGGGGTGCTGGAGGACTATGCCGATAATGGCGAGTCCGAAGCCCAGTACGCCATGGCCCGGATTTACCGCGACGGAGCCAGCCTGCATCCTGGCAACCCCTCCCTGTATCCTGACGAGGAGGACGACCAGGCAATAACGCCTGATCCGGAGCAGTACCTGTACTGGCTGAACCTGGCGGCGGAACAAGGCCACCCCGAGGCGATTAAAGAAGCGGCGGCGGTTGAAGCGGCTTTGGGCAAAGGGGAATAAAGCTGTCTTTTGCGAATATCCGCCCCCGGACGTATATTTTATTGTTAAAACGCAAAAGTTGTTTTTATCCGGCGCGGGCGTTTTTATCCGGCCCGCGCCGGAATTTGGCCTTTTATCCAACCTGCCGGAAAACTTCGGCTTTCAGCCTGAAATTTTAAGCTCCCGCGCAACGGGCATATTTATGTTAGGGAAAAGAAAGAGGTATTTTTGACGGAACGCACCCGGATACGTAATTTCAGTATTATCGCCCATATCGACCACGGCAAATCCACTCTGGCCGACCGTCTCATTCAAGCCTGCGGCGGAGTGAGCGACCGGGATTTTTACGACCAGTTGCTGGACAATCTTTATCTGGAGCAGGAACGGGGCATTACCATTAAAAGCCAGGCCATCACCCTGCCTTACCGCGCCCGCGACGGGCAGGACTATGAACTTAATCTGATTGACACGCCCGGACATGTTGATTTTTCTTACGAAGTCAGCCGGGCCTTAAATTCCTGTCAGGGCGTGCTGCTGCTGGTGGACGCCTCCCAGGGAGTGGAAGCCCAGACTTTGGCCAATCTTTATATGGCATTGGAGCATGATCTGGAAATAATTCCCATAATCAATAAAATAGACCTGCCCAGCGCCGATGTGGAGGGTACGCGGATCCAGATCAGCGAAGACTTGGGCCTGGACGGGGACGAAGCCCTTGCCGTTTCCGCCAAAGAAGGCACAAATATTGAAGAAGTGCTGGAAGCGGTGGTATCGCGCCTGCCCTCTCCCGCCGGCGACCCGGAAGCTCCCCTGCAAGCTTTAATTTTTGACGCCCAGTATGATCCCTACCGGGGTACAGTCATTTCCGTCTGCGTCAAACAGGGACGGATTAAATCCGGTGACGCGGTGCATTTCATGCACGCCGGGGCCAATTATAAAGTGGAGGAAGTGGGTCTGTTCCGGTTCAAGAGAGAAGCGGCCCCGGCCCTTGAGGCCGGCCAGGTGGGTTATGTCATTGCCGGGGTGAAGACGGTGAGCGATACCCAGATTGGCGATACCGTCACTCTGCAGAGCCGCCCCGCGTCCGCTCCCCTGCCCGGATTCAAGGAAGTCAAGCCGGTGGTGTTTTCCTCCATCTATCCGGTGGCTACCGACGATTATCAGGAATTGGCTGAAGCTATTGAAAAACTTAAATTAAATGATGCTTCCCTGATTTATGGCAAAGACGCCTCCCAGGCCTTGGGGCATGGCTTCCGCTGCGGTTTCCTGGGCCTTTTGCATTTGGAAGTGGTACAGGAGCGCCTGGAGCGGGAATTCGGCTTAAGCCTTATTCTCACCGTGCCCAGCGTGAGCTATCATGTCTATATGAATAACGGGACCATGCTGGAAGTGGAAAATCCCGCCCATTATCCTGATCCTTCCACTATTGACTACAGCGAGGAACCTTACATCAAGGCCAGCATACTTATTCCTGAACGCTATATAGGCTCGGTTATGCAGCTTTGCCTGGAGCGGCGCGGCCTTAATTCCAATTTGTCCTATCCTTCGCGGAACCGGGTGGAAATAACTTTCGATCTGCCCCTGGCCGAGGTTATTTATGATTTTTACGATAAACTGAAAACCGTAACTCAAGGTTACGGCTCGTTTGATTATGAAATCACCGACTACCGGCGCGGCAACCTGGTATGCCTGGATATCCTGGTCAACGGGGAAAAAGTGGACGCCCTCTCCTGCCTGGTGGAACGGGATCGGGCCAGACCCAGGGCTTTGCACGCGGTCAACCGCCTGGCCGAGACCATTCCCCGGCAGCAGTTCAAAGTGGCGATCCAGGGAGCTATCGGCGGCACTGTCATCGCCCGCAGCACCATCAGCGCCTTTCGCAAAGACGTCACCGCCAAATGTTACGGCGGCGACGTCACCCGTAAACGTAAGTTGCTGGAAAAACAAAAAGAAGGTAAAAAGCGAATGAAATTGGCGGGTAACGTCCCCATACCCCAGAAGGCTTTTCTGGCGGTGTTGCAGAGTGGAGAGGAATAATGAAGCGGTGCATTATTTTCAGCCTGGGGTTATTGCTGCTGGCGGCGCCGGCGGGCGCGGCGCCGGCGCCCTACGTTCCCCTTCCAGGTGATTTGGCGCCCCAGGATCAGCCCGGCGAGGCCGCCAGGCGCAGGGTTCGTCAGAATATTCCCGCTTACCAGGGCGCCGCGGAAGGACGGCAACCCGCCTCCCCGCCCCGGAGCGCCTCTCCTCCTCCGCCCCGGAATGCCTCTGTTGCGCCGACCGCTCCGGCTTTTACTCCCAAGCCTTATATACCTGATGATCCGGCATTCTCTCCGCCGGCGCCCCATTCCCCTTCACGAGCTACTTCTTCGTCTCCGGCCGGGTCTTCCGCCGGTGCGGGGCCGAATACTCCTGCCTCTGTTGCGCCTCCGCCAACGAACACCCAGGGATCTGGTGAGACTCCTCCTGCCTGTGTGTCGCCTCAGGCTTCGTCT
>JAIRYI010000045.1 GCA_031267815.1 Desulfarculales bacterium
ATCTACGGCCTCGCCCTGGAAGTTGATCCCGTGACCGGCCTTTTGCGCGGCACCGTTACCACCGGCGGGGCGACCGAACAGGCCAAGGCTCTGTCCGAGGGCTTTCTCGGCGGCGCGGTGCTGATCAACCAGGGGGCGGACCTCATCGCCGGGCAGGGCATGGCTTCGGCGGTAAAAGCGGCCCGGGCCGGGAGCGGGGGAGATGCTTACGGCCTGGCCGCCTTCGCAACCGTCTCCGGCGGCTCACTGCGCTATAACAGCGGCTCCCATGTGGATATGTCCAGCTTATCTCTGCTGGCCGGGCTTGCCAAAGGGGTTGAACTTAAAGCCGGGCTCCTTACCCTGGGCGCGTTTTTTGAGTACGGCAACGGCTCTTACGATACCTATAATTCCTTCAGCAACGCCGCTGCCGTACACGGCGAGGGCGACATTCACCATACCGGCGGCGGTATCCTGGGCCGCCTGGACTTCATGCCCTCCCAGATATTGGACGGCTCCGGCAATTTTTACGCTGAAGCCTCCGCCCGGGCGGGCGGGGTCAGCAACCAGTATTCATCCAACGACTTGCAGGCCCCGGCAGGCGGCCGGGCGGAGTATGATTCCTCCTCCGCCTACTACGGCCTGCACCTGGGCTTGGGTTATGTCTGGAATCTCACCGAGGCCGCGTCTCTGGATTTTTACGGCAAATACTTCTGGACCCGGCAAGAAGGCGATTCCGTCACTCTCTCCACCGGCGATCCGGTCACTTTCAAGGATGTGGATTCCCAGCGCCTGCGCCTGGGCGGCCGCTTCGCCTATGCCGTGAACGAATACGTCAGCCCGTACATCGGCGCTGCCTATGAGCATGAATTTGATGGACGCGCTCGCGCCACCACCAACGGTTTCGCCATAGACGCGCCCTCCTTGCAAGGGAGCAGCGGCGTGGGCGAGCTGGGGCTTTCCCTTAAGCCCTCGCAAACCCTGCCGTTGTCCTTTGACTTGGGCGTTCAGGGCTATGTGGGCAAAAGGGAAGGCGTGACCGGTAGCTTGCAGGTGAAAGTGGAGTTTTGAAAGTACAATTAGCAGCCTAAGCCGTCGGATGCAAACGGCAGATTTCCGGCTGCTTGGCTTAAAAACAAACACCTTTAAAGGGTGGGCACAAGCGGGAAATCATGGTTTTTGTTTTTAAGCCGCCTGAAAGGCGGAAAAACCAAATCTTTCCTTCGGGAATGGCTGAAGGAAATGTTTGGCGGCAAGCTCCAGGAGATGCTTGAGGCTGAACTTGAGGCTGAACTTGGGTATATCCTAAAAACGGCGCAAATCCCGCTGAAAACAATAATCAATGATACCTGCTTGGGAGTCTGGGACAAAAACAGTTTCACTTGCCCCAGGGGCCGGTTTGGGTTATCCTTTAACAGGAGGGGGAATGATAATCCATGGATAAAAAACCGCTGTCGCCCAAGAATGATTTTGTGTTCCACAAAATTTTCAGCGAAAATATGTCCGCCTTGCGCGGCTTCCTGCAAGCGGTGCTGGATTTGCCGGCTGAGGAATACCAGCGCCTGGAAGTGGTTAATCCTAATCTGGAACGGGAATATCCCGAGGATAAACTGGGAATCCTGGATTTAAAAATTTATACCAGCAGCCAAAAAATTATTGATGTGGAGATACAAATCCGCCGCCAGCCTTCCATCTGGAAAAGGCTGTTGTTCTACAGCGCCAAACTGTTGGTGGAGCAGATAAAAAAGGGAAGCCAATACCAGCGGATCAACCGGGTGATCACCATTTATATTGCCGACCATGTTTTGATCGAAGAAAGTGAGTCCTATTTTCATCGTTTCCGCCTCTATGATGAAAATACTAAAATATCTTTTCCCGATTCCATAGAAATCAACACCCTGGAAATACCCAAAGCAACCGAGCCTGACGGCACCCCGCTGGGCGACTGGATGAGCTTTTTCCGGGCCGGAGAAAAGGAGGAATTTATGGCCGCAGCCCAGAGCAATCCCGCCATAGCCGAGGCTTGGGGGGTCATAAAAGTTTTGAGCGGGGACGAACGCGCCCGGGCTCTGGCTGAAGCCAGAGAAAAGGCGCGCATGGATTTTGAAGACAATTATAACGGCGCCTATAAAGAAGGCGAGCAGAAAGGGCGGCTGGAAGGCGAGCAGAAAGGGCGGCTGGAAGGAATACAAGAGGTTGCCCTAAATGCTTTACGGGAAAACATGCCTGTAGAAACAGTTGCCCGGCTTACCGGCCTGCCGCTTGCGGAAGTAAAACAGATTGCTGCCAGGCTTGATTAAATCAGTAATAAAGAAGTTGCTGGAATAGAAGAGCAGATATTAGCTCTGTACAGTTCGTTGGTACGATTGGTGGCGACGGTTTCCGCAAAGGTCAGAGCCTCGCGGTCGGATATATCGCCGAGATTCCACAGGATGCCCGTCTGCGGGTCGGTGTAGATATAGTCGCAATATACCGGTAATTATTACTCATAGGATTTCTCCTTTGCGGTAGCGGTTAATTGCGCAAAAGGGATTTTGCCGAGGCAATAGTCGCGGATGATTTCTATCCCCTTACGGGTAGGCTGAAAACCCTCAAACATATTGGAACCGATGGCTTCCGCCGTGCTTTCCAGCGTTTCCAAGTCGGGGAAAGGAACGTTCATGATGGTTAACGCTTCTCTGTCTATCGCAATCGGGGCATATGGCATATCGAAAACCTCCTTTACGCGGAAATTATATCATCAACGCCCTTGGAAGCTGGTCTAGCGCCATATCGGGCGATCGCGGAACCTTCACCGGCAGCGGGCAATTGCACTGAGGACAGAGTTGTATTGCAATTTAAAGCAGATAAAGTTTGTTATCCAAATAGGCAGAGGTTGCGATTTGCAATGACTGCTAAGCAATGAGTAAAGAATTGTAAAAAATTTTACTGTTTTCCCAAGAGCCATTGGAGCAGGTTGTACTGCCTGATGCCGTCATAATTGGCGTTCATGGGTAACTCATCAAGCGTAAGCAGAAATTTGGGTTTAAGGATGAATAAAAGCGCCTATGACCAAATGCAGGAATTGCGGGAACAAACCGTACGCTATAAAATATCAGTTTAGATTCCGGCCATGGGGAACCGTTATCATTAGATAAAAGGAAGGCGGACAATGACTGAATTAAGACTGAATAAAAAGAGCGGGCGCTGGCTGGCCGTTTTGCCGCTTCTGCTTCTCTCCCCCGCCCTGGCGGCCGGGGCCCAAGACCTGGCCGGAGAAATCATCAGCTTCACTCCCGGCGCGGCGCTGGAACGTAATGGGGGGAGGGAGGCGGTAGAGCTTAACGCCCCTGTCTATGCCGGTGACGTCATCCTCACCGACGCCAGCGGCCGGGTGCGGATATGGCTTAATGACGACTCGGTGGTCAGCCTTGGCCCGGACACGGTCTATACCCTGGAAGAATATGAGCCGGAGGGTAGCGGATCCGTCTTTCACAGCAATCTGGGCCAGGGTCTGGTTCGGGTTCTAACCGGCAAAATCGTAGAAGCCAATCCCCAGGGCTTTTCCGTAATCACCCCCGAGGCCACGGTGGGCATCCGGGGCACCATTGTCAGCGTCCGCTCCCAAAACGGGGTCAGCACGGTCTATGTGGAGAACACCCTGCGTCAGGTGCTGGTCAACGGGGTGGATACCCCCAGCGGCCACAAGGCGGTGATTTCCTCAAGCGGAGCGCTTCCGGCCATTGAAGTTATTCAGCCCCAGGACCGGCGGGATCTGGGCCGGGATCTGGCTTTTGCCGGAGGAAGGGGCACAGCCGCGGCCGCCCCCGAACCGGGCCTGATCATAGCCGGGCCTGGGGACATCCTGAACACCCTCACCACTCTGGAGGACGCTGAGGAAATCTCTCTCCCCAGCCTGGCCTTGAATGACATGATGAACCCGAATGTGCTGCCGCCCACCCCACCCATGACCGGCTACGTGGCGGGCATACTGGACACTTCATTGTATGGCAACACTTTTAACGGGGCTTTCAACTTTGACGTGAGCCTTGCCTCCGGGGCCATCTCCAACGGAAGCCTCAGCGGCAACGGGACAGTGAGCAGCGGAACATACGCGGGCGCTCTTGCCGTCAATCTGACCGGCGGCACAGGAACAGCCACATCCGGGGCGTTGGGATATTTTGCGATGGATTCTTTCCTTGGCGGATCCGTCACTTATGGTGGAGGAACCCCGGTTCCACCCGGCTATCACGCCCATGTAAAGGGGCCTGTCGATCTGCTGTCCGCGCCTTCCGGTATTTCTTTTCCGGTTGATTACGATTTTGAAGACAATAGTTCGGTTTCCAT
>JAIRYI010000006.1 GCA_031267815.1 Desulfarculales bacterium
ATACAAAATTTACTTTGCGGCCCCCTTACATCAAAACAACATTAAAACGGTGGGTGTGGGCGCTAAAATCATGGTTTTTGCTTTTAAGCCGCCTAAAAGGCGTGAAGAAAACGAAAAACCTAAATCTTTCCTTTTAAGGATCGGCTAAATATCCAGCGCCCTTACATCCAGGGCGTTTTCCACTATAAAATCGCGGCGGGGAGCCACTTCATCGCCCATTAAAGTTTGAAACATTTCGTCGGCGGTAAGAACATCTTCCATTTTGACTTGCAACAAGGTCCTTTTTTCCGGATCCATGGTGGTTTCCCACAACTGTTCAGGGTTCATTTCCCCCAGCCCTTTGTATCTCTGCAGGGATATGCCTTTCTGGCCGGATTCCAAAAGACGTTTGAGTAAAGAGTTTAAGTCGTTGACTTCGCTGGAGCCGCCGTTTTTGCGGATAACAAAAGGTCCTTGATCATTGCCGCGCAGCTGCTGATGCAAATCCAGAAGTTTGGCAAAATCCACCCCGCTGACTATTTTAGCGGTAATGGTGGCGCTTTCTTTTATTTCTCCCTGGCTGCTGATAAGCAATTCCCACAATCCGGAAGGAGTTTCATTAACCGCGTCAATTATAATTCCACTGCTCTTTAATAAATTACTTAAGGCCATCGCTTTTTCATAACTGGAAAAATGTTCCCGGCTGTGAATTTTTTCGTTCAGCAGAATTTGAATGACCGGCAGGGGATACCCGCGCCGTTTTATGCGCTCAGTGGCTTCCAGGTAGCCTGATACCAGCTGCATGTGGCGGATGAGCCTTTGTCCGCTGAAAATTTGTCCGCTGGAAACTATTTCCAAGGCCAGTTCAGCACAGGCCCGCTCCAACAGAGTTTTGCGCATGGACTCTTCATCTTTAATATATGTTTCTTTTTTATTGTCCAAAAGGCGGAATAAAGGCGGCTGGGCAATATAGAGGTTGCCTTTTTCCACTAATTCACGCATCTGGCGGAAAAAGAAGGTCAAGAGCAAAGTGCGGATATGGCTACCGTCCACATCCGCGTCGGTCATAAGGATTATTTTATTATAGCGCAGTTTGCCGGTATCAAAATCTTCTTCGCCAATACCTGTGCCCAGGGCGGTTATCAGGGTGCGAATTTCCGCGCTTTCCAGAATTTTATGGAAACGGGCCTTTTCCACATTCAATATTTTGCCTTTTAAAGGCAGGATGGCTTGAAAGCGGCGGTCGCGGGCCTGTTTGGCGCTGCCCCCGGCGCTGTCTCCTTCCACCAGGAATAATTCCGTGCCCGCGGGGTCGCGTTCCGAGCAGTCGGCCAGTTTTCCGGGCAGGGAATTTTCCGACAATATGCCTTTGCGCCGCACCAGTTCCCTGGCTCGCCGCGCCGCTTCTCTGGCTCTGGCCGCCTCGCTGACTTTTTCCACAATTTTTTTGGCCAGGGATGGATTTTCTTCAAAATAAATGGCCAATTGGTCATTGACGATCTGTTCCACCAAACCCTTTACTTCGGAATTGCCCAGTTTCATTTTTGTCTGGCCCTCAAATTGCGGCTGAGGCAGACGGACGCTGATAACCCCCACCAGACCTTCGCGCGCATCGTCCCCGCTGGGCATGCTTTTTATTTTGGGCAGATTTTGGGAAATATAATTATTGACGGTGCGGGTAAGGGCCGACTTGAATCCGGTAAGATGGGTTCCCCCTTCATGGGTATTTATATTATTGGCAAAACTGAACAGACGCTCGTTATAGGCGTCGGTATAGCGCAGAGCTATTTCCACTTGCACCAGATCCCGTTCTCCCGCCAGATAGATGGCTTTAGGGTGCAACGGTTGGGAATTGCGGGCAATATAGTCGACAAATTCCGAGATTCCGCCTTTATAGAAAAAAGTGGCGTCTCTGTCGTCCCGTTCGTCTTTTATGGTTATTTCCAGGCCGCGGTTGAGAAAGCTGAGTTCGCGCAAACGTCTGGACAGCACCTCGAAAGAGTAGTCGCCCGCGTCGGTGAAAATGGAATAATCCGGCTGGAAAGTCACTTTGGTGCCGGTTTTGCCGGTCTGGCCGATTACCGTGACTTCACTGCTCGGATGCCCCTTGGCATAGGTCTGGCGGTAAATTTTGCCGTCCCGGTATATTTCCACCTCCAGTTCAATGGACAGGGCATTTACCACCGAAACGCCCACTCCATGGAGGCCGCCGGCTACTTTATAGGCTTTGTCATCGAATTTGCCGCCCGCGTGCAATTTGGTCATAACCACCTGCACCGCGGGTATGCCTTCGCTCTGATGAATATCCACCGGTATGCCGCGGCCGTTGTCGGTTACGCTGATGATATTGCCGGGGTGAATAATTACTTCAATCTTGTTGCAATAACCGGCCATGGCTTCGTCCACACTGTTGTCCACCACCTCATAAACCAGATGATGAAGGCCGTCGGTAGCGGTGGAGCCTATATACATGGCCGGGCGCTTGCGCACCGCCTCCAGGCCCTCCAGGACTTTTATTTTTTCCGCGTTATAGCTATTAATGTTCTCACTCATTTGCAGGCCGTTCTTGCTTTCCGCCGGGTCACGCCGGGAGAGGCATCGCTTAATTGGATAAAATTTAAAAATATTATAACATTATAAGTATGATGATTTTTTCCAGAAATGCAAGGCGATTCTGTGACAACAGGATGCCGCATGAACGGCTTTAAGTGAACATTTTTATATTTTTAAACTTAAATATTTTTTAAAATCGGGTATGATAAATTTAGTCATAAAATTTATCCGTATTTATTTTCCACATATATAGTATTTTTTATTATTATAAGCTAATAAATGCGGTTTTATTTACAGGCAGGCAATTTATGGCGGAAAAAAGTAAAGTGAACAATTCCCTGAACAGTTATTATCTTCTGACCTTGGGCTGCGCGAAAAACCTGGTGGAAAGCGAATATCTGGCCGGTCAATTGCATCAGGCCGGCTATCAGCCGGTCAGCCAGCCAGCCGACGCTGTCTGGCTGTTGGTAAATACCTGCGCTTTTATCACCTCGGCGGTGGAAGAAAATATTGATCACATTTTAACTTTGGCCGCCGGCAAACAGGCCGGGCAAAAGCTGGTGGTCATTGGCTGTCTGGTGGGGCGTTTTGCCCGCAAACTGCAAAAAATCATACCAGAGGCCGATTTATTTATTGCTCCCGGACAAACCGGGAATCTGCTCAACCTGCTTCAAACCCCGCCTCCGAACTGCGTGGCTCTGGCGCCGGCCAGAGATATTTTAAATGGCCCCCGGATAATCAGCACCGGACCCTCCTGGGCCTATCTGCGCCTGAGCGACGGTTGCCGCCGCCGCTGCTCTTTTTGCGCTATTCCCCATATTCGCGGCAAACTGCGTTCCCGCTCTCAGGAAGAGGTGCTGACCGAGGCCGGGGATCTGGCTTCGGCCGGAGTCAGGGAAATAAATCTGGTGGCCCAGGATTTAAGCTCCTACGGCTGGGATCAGGGTAAAAAAAACGGCTTGCTGGAGTTGCTGGAAAAATTAAATTTCATTGCCGGCTTGCGCTGGATTCGCCTGCTTTATCTTCATCCTGACATATTAAATGAATCTTTTTTGCGCCGGGCCGGTGAACTGGACAAGCTTCTGCCCTATTTCGATATTCCCTTGCAGCATATTTCCCGCCCGGTGCTGGCGGCCATGGGGCGAAGCGGCAGCCGGGAAGAGCTGGAGAGGGCATTTAAATTACTCAAAAAAATAATTCCCCAGGCCATAATCCGCACTACCGTTATGGTGGGCCATCCGGGGGAAGAAGAAGCAGATTTTGCACAACTTACAGATTTTATTAATGAATTTAAGTTCAATCATTTGGGTTGTTTTATTTTCGAGCCTCAGCCGGGCACACGCAGCGCCCGCTTGCCTCAGGTGGCTGGCTCAGTGGCGCGCGCGCGCTATAAAAAAGTCATGGCCTTGCAAAAAAAGATAAGCCGCGCTCATTTGCGCGCCCTGCTGGGTACGCAGCAGGATATGCTTTTTTTGGGAGCGCACCCGGAAAGCCGGCTTCTGGGTTCAGGCCGCCTGTGGAGTCAGGCCCCGGAAGCGGACGGAGAGGCTTTGGTGGTGGAGGGCTGGGCGGAACCTGGCAGTATTGTGAAAGCCACAGTGCAAAAAGCCCATGATTACGACCTTGAGGTGAAAATCGCGGCCCAGCCCGCCTCTGATTCCGCTTATGTTAAATCCTGACGACACAATCGTGGCCCTGGCTACTCCCCCCGGCAGGGGAGGAATAGGGATTGTGCGGGTTTCCGGAAGCAGGGCTTTGGAAATCAGCCGCCGGATTTTTTGCCCGCGGGAGAAAGGGATGTGGCCGGCCAGGCCGCGCTGCCTGACTTTGGGTTATGTGCATAACCGGCGGGAAGAAGCGCTGGATCAGGTCTTGGCGGTGTTTTTTCCCGCCCCTCATTCATATACCACCCAAGATGTGGTGGAGATTCAGGCCCACGGGTCGCCGGCGCTTCTGCGCCGGATTGAGCTGCTTTATGTCAGCGAAGGGGCGCGCCCGGCCGGGCCGGGCGAATTTACTCTGCGCGCTTTTTTGGGGGGAAGACTGAGCTTGAGCCAGGCGGAAGCGGTGGCGCAGTTGATTCAGTCCCGCTCCCGGCAGGAAAGCCGGCTGGCGCTGGCCAGTTTGAAGGGCGGCTTGAACCGGCGCCTGCACCCGCTGCGGGAGAGTTTGCTGGCCTTGAGCGCGCGAATTGAGGCCTGGCTGGACTATCCGGAAGAAATGGCGGAACCGGAGACGCCGGTTTTCCGGCAGGATCTGCGGCAAAATCTGCTGGCGCCGGTTGAGACTTTGCTCCATGAGCGGCAAAGAGGCAGAGTCTTTCAGGAAGGGGCGCTGCTGCTCCTGTGCGGCCGGCCCAATGTGGGCAAATCCAGCCTTTTTAATGCTCTTTTGGGGCGGGAGCGGGCTTTGGTTTCCGATCTGCCCGGAACCACCCGCGACGGCCTGGAGGAAGAAATTTTCATCAAAGGCCTGACCTGCCGCTTGCGGGACTCGGCCGGTCTGGGACAGGAAACGCCTCTGGGCGGAAGAGAGAAACTGGCCTGCCTGGGACAGACGGCCACCCGCGAAATTCTGCCCCAGGCGGATTTACTTCTTCTTCTTCTGGACGGTTCTGTTCCTCTGAACGGGGAAGATGAGGCGGTTCTGAAAGAGAGCGAGGCTTATAAGCGCCTGCTGGTGATTACCAAAGCGGATCTGCCTCCTGCCTGGAGCGCCCGGCGGAGCGCCCGGTTTCCCGAACCTTTGCTTGAGATCAGTGTGCGGCAGGGTGATTTGCTGGCCCTGGAAGAGGCAATATATCAAATCCTGACCGAGGGGCAGGATGAGCCTTTGCCCAATCAGGTAGTGGTCTCGGCCCGGCAAATGCGCGTTTTGCAGGAAATGGAGAGTGCTTTGATCCAAACCGGCCGCCTGCTGGAACAGGACCCTCCGGCCTGGGAATTGCTGGCTTGGGAATTGCAGCAGGCCCTGCGCCTGCTGGGGCGTCTGGACGGCCAGGGAACTCCCGATGAAGTGCTGGAAGAAATTTTTTCCGCCTTCTGCTTGGGCAAATAATTTTGTTTCACGTGAAACAGGTCTTGGGGAAGGGAAAGATCAGACCGTGAGGGCGCAACCGCAGTGGGAAGACATTTATGCCCGCTGTTTGCGGCAAAACAGCTTATCCGGCCAGGAAGACAAACTGCAAACCTTGAGCCGGGAGCTGTTGCGCTGGAATAAGACTCATAATCTCACCGGTTACCGCGCTTGGCCGCAGGTGGCGGTGGGGCTTATTCTGGACGCCCTGATGCTGGCGCCTTATTGTTCCGGTTCCTCCTGTCTGGATATTGGTTCCGGCGCCGGCTTTCCCGGTCTGATTCTGGCTCTGGCCCGTCCCTCCATGCGGGTCACCTTGCTGGAAGGGCGGCGCAAACGGGTGAGCTTTCAACGCCACATCATCCGCTTACTGGCCCTGGATAATGTAATTTCGGTATGGGGAAGGGCAGGAGAAGGGACTGACCCTCTGCAGGGACAGAAATATGACGCCGTAACCTGTAAAGCCCTAGGCAGTCTGGCTCTCAGTCTAAATTTATGCCGCGCTTATATTCAGAAAAATGGCGTAATTTTACTTCCTCGGGGCATACAGGATGAGAAAGAGATTCTGGCCTTAAAGGAAAATAAGCCCGCGGATATGGCTGTTGCCGCCTATTATTATACTTTACCCGATTTTGGCGGGCAAAGAATACTGGTGGAGGGGAAAATTCTGCCGGGGCCGCCTCTGTAATTCCTTAAGTCCCCGCAGTTTTGATTTGGCGGTTGAGGCTTTAACCACGATTAAAGCCTCAACCTTTCTAAATACTTAATATTTTGGGCGCGATAGCCATGACAGGATGAAGCGTCTCGTGCGGCTCTCGCGATCCTCCCGTTATTGCGGCGGATGTTTAAAGCCTTCAGAAAAGAAAATCCGTGGACAGAAAGTTGGATTTGCGCAGCCGCACAATATTCGAAACAATTTCTTTGTTCAGAGATGATCCCTTGGCCGCCACCAAGGTGCGGATGGAAAAGACCCGCAGGGCGTCACTGACGGAAAGAGTTCCCTCGGCCGAATCCTTGCGCCCGGTAAAAGGAAATACGTCCGGCCCGCGCTGGCACTGGCTGTTGATGTTGACGCGGCATACCTGGTTGACCATTGGGTCAACCAGGGCGGCCACGGCGTCGGGATCGGTTCCGAAAATGGACGCCTGCTGGCCGTAGGGAGAGGCTATGACAGCTTCCAGGGCCTGCTCCACATTGGTATAGGAAACCACGGGAACCACCGGCCCGAACTGCTCCACCGCGTGCAGGCGCATTTTTGCCGTCACTTCCGCCACCAGGGCCGGATAGTATAAAGTGCCCTTAAAGCTGCCGCCGCGGGGATTGGCTATGCGCGCCCCCATGTCTACGGCCTCGTCCACCAGTCCTTGCAGTTCGTTTACCTTGCCGGGTACAGGCAGGGGAGTGATTTTGACCCCCTGCTTCCAGGGCGTTCCCATAGGCAGTTTGCCTATGGCCTCGCTGAACCGGTCGAGAAATTCTTTGCTCCGCGAAGCATGCACATAAAATATCTTGAGCGCGGTGCAGCGCTGACCGTTGAAGGTCAGCGCTCCGGAAACAGCCTCGGCGACAGTCAGTTCCATGTCGGCGCAGGGCAGCACGATAGCCGCGTTTTTGGCGTCGAGCCCCAGCACGCAGCGCAGCCTGTGCGGAGAAGGGTGAAAGCGGCGCAAGGCGTCGGCGGCGTTGCTTGACCCGATAAAAGCCAGCACATTGATGCGCCCGGAGGCCAAGGCCGGTATGGCCACATTGCGGTTGCCGAAAAGAATGTTCACTACCCCGGCGGGAAATGCCCCGGCAAAGGCTGAAAGCAGGGGAGCGTAAAGCAGCTTGCCGATACGAGGGGTTTTGACGATGACCGGATTACCCATGATGAGCGCCGGAATGAGGGTGGTGAAAGTTTCGTTGAGGGGATAGTTGAACGGTCCCATGCACAGGGCCGGCCCAAGGGGGGCGCGCCGTATCTGAGCATAGATGCCGCCCTCAACAACGAAGCGCGATGACACATGGTCAAGGTCTTTAAGCGCGTCCACGGTGGCCCGGAGATAGGTTACGGTCCGGTCAAACTCGGCGCGGCAGTCGTCCAGCGGCTTGCAGATTTCCCAAACCATGCGCCGCACCACTTCATCACGCACAGCCGCCATGCGCAGGATAAAATCTTCCACATGGGCGATGCGCTCTTCCAGGCGCATGGTGGGCCAGACGCCTCTTCCGTTGTCCCAAGCCGCAGTTACGGCCTCAACCGCGGCCAGAGATTCGGTTTCGGTAAGGGAAGGGCACACCCCGATCTCGCGTTGCTTACCGTCCACATACAGCGGCGACAGCACGGTTTCCAGGGGACCGCGCCATTGCCGCAGCTCGCCGCCGATGAGGTAGCGCCGCTCATCGATCCAAGGCAGCGCGCATTCATCGGGAACGCTGCCCGCTTCCGGCGAAAAGCCGGAGTCATAAAATTGTTCGGTCATGTTTTCTTCTTTCTAAGGCTATAAGTTTGGGTTGCCGTTGCCTAAGGGCAAGGGCCTCAATTGGGGGCAGGCTTTTCTTTGTTTCACGTGAAACAGGATATAACGGCGTTGATCTCTCCCTGGCCCACTTCCCAAATCTGGTTACAGGTGGATTCCAGAAAAGCGCGGTCGTGAGAAGCCATCAGCCAGGGCAGGCCGCAGGCGCGCAGCGCTTCTTTTAAATTTTTCAAACCCAGCTCATCCAAAGAGACATGGGGTTCGTCCAGGAGCAGGGCCTGGGGCTGCATGGCCCAGACAGCCGCCAGCGAGGCCAGGCGTTTTTCTCCCCCGCTTAAATGATAGGTAATCCGTTTTTCAAAACCGCCCAGACCAAACACGGCCAGGGCCTGACTGCTGAGGCGGCCGGCTTCTTCCCGGCTGTGGCCCAGATTTAAAGGGCCGAAGGCCACATCTTCCAATACCGTGCTGCAAAACAGCTGATCATCCGGATCTTGAAAGGCATAGCCAAGGCGCGTCCGCTGCCGGGCAAAGTCCGCCGGAGTGACGCATAAGCGCCCCTCCAGCCAGATTTGCCCGCTTTGAGGGACAGTCAGCCCCATCAATATATTAAATAAAGTTGACTTGCCGCAGCCATTGCTTCCCCACAGGCCGATCCGCTGGCCGGGGGCCAGAATAAAATTTAAATTCCGCCACAGGCTGGGGCGGCCGGGATAAGCGAAGTTGAGGTTTTCAACCGCGATTAGGCTCATGCGAATATTTCCCAGCCCAAAAGGGCGCTCAGCCAGAGCAAAGAGGCCAGCAGCAGGCGGGAATCGCGCCCGCTCCAGTGGAAATGGCTGATCAGATAAAAAGTTCCCTTAAACCCCCGGCAGAGCATGGCCTGGTATACCCGTTGGGAACGGTCAAAACCGCGCACCAGAATCGCGCCCGCCAATTGCGAAAAGACTCTTAAAGTGCGCTGATTAAGACGGGGTTGAAAGCCGCGTACATCCATAGCCGCGCGCAGGCGGCGGTATTCGTCGCTTAAAAGATAAATATAGCGCTCAAAGAGAAAAAATAAAGCCAGTAGTTTATCCGGCAGGTGAAAATGAGCCAGAGCGTGAAGCAAATCGCTGGCCGGGCTGCCGGCCAGCAAACTCATCCAGAGCAGGAAAATAGCGTTGGCTTTGACTGTGATCAAAAGAGCCAGCCAAGCGCCGGGGGGATAAAAATGGGGATAGCCGCCGGTTAATTGCCAGGGTAAGGTCAGCCAAGTCAGAATAAGAAAAAAATTAACCGCCGCCAAGCGGGGCGCCAGGCGGCGCCAGGTTAATCCGCTCAGGGCGAAACCCGCAAGCCCAGTGACCAGACAGGCTCCCAACCCCGGTTTATTATTTGTTAATACAGTGATAATACTGAATAAAAATGCTATAAGGAGTTTAGCCCGCGGGTCAAAGCCGGTTAACATCAATCTTTTTTATCTCTGATCCGGGCCGCGCCGGCGCGATAGCGGCAATAGGTGGCCAGACCCAGGAGGCCCAGGATATAACCCAGGCCGGCGATAATTTTTTCCCAGGTTATCCCCGCGGTCTGGGCCTGAGCCAGTTGTACTTGGTCTATTTTTTCATCCAGCCCGGCCAGTCTGTTTTCTATCGCGGCCAGTCCGGCCCGCATATTTTCCGGCAGCGGCGCCCGGCCGGCGGGCGCGGGGCCGGCGGTCAGCCCGGCCTCCGGCCGGGCGGGGGCGGCTGATGTTATCCGGATCAGGCTTTCCGCTTGATGTCCCTGGCCTGCCAAAATTAATAAAGTATAATCGCCTTCAGGCAGATCAGGGGGCAGAATAATCTGAAATCTGCCCCGCTCGTCGCTCCGGCCGCTCCGGATTTCTTTTCCTTCTTGATCCCGCAGGCTCAAAGGGCTGTTCATAACCGGGCCTCCGCCCACAAAGTAGCTCTGGCCGCTGATCTTGCCTTCATTTAGCGTGGCCAGCAGTTTGACTCCATGAGCCCAGGCCGGAGCGGGCGTCAATAAAAGCAGGGCGGCAAACAGAATCGCGCGCATATTATCATTCCCATATTATTCCGTTATCGCAGCGGCCGTCCCGGCCCGGCCAGCAGCTCCGGCCTGACTTGGGCCAGAAATTCCGCCAGGAGGGCGGTTATGACGCCTTCAATCACCATTACAGGAATATGAGCCAGTAATATTAAAACCGCCAGCTGATAAAAATCCTCTCCGCTCAAAGCCAGACTCAAAGCCAAAAGCAGGCCTGACCCCAGCACCCCGCTTAAGCCCGCCAGGGCGCCGGCCAGCAGGCGGCAAAGTCTTCCCCGGAACAGCAGGCGGCGCAGGCAAAACCAGCTTAAAAGAGCGGGCAAAGCCATATTGCAGGTATTTATGCCCAAGGTGGTCAGCCCGCCGAACTGAAACAGCAGAGCCTGCAGAGACAGGGCCACGAAAATCGCCGGAAAGGCCGCCGGGCCTAAAATCAGGCCCAGCATTCCGTTTAAGAGCAGATGGACCTGGGCTGGCGGTATGGGCACATGAATCAAGCCGGCCACAAAAAAAGCGGCGGATAAAACAGCGGTTTGAGGGAGGTGATCCATGGGCAGGCGGCGCAGGCCCCAGGCCACTCCCGCCAGCCCCAGGGCCGCGCCGCCCGCCAGCACCGGCAGGCTTAATACGCCTTCGGAGATATGCACTTAAATTGCCTCCCATCAAGGCAGTTCATCAACATAAACCCACAGCGCTCCCCCCAGTTCGGCCTCTTCCGTCCGTCCGTCATAGGTTATTTTGCTGTCTGCGGAAGAGAGAGCGGCCATGCCCCACCAGCCGCCCCAGGGCAGGCTGACGGTAAAATAACCGTTCTGATCGCTTTTAATTACCTGAGTTATCAGGCAATCGCGGCTGGCCGGCTTTTGCCGCCCCGGATCATAAAATTCGAGTTCTATCTCACAGTCAGCCAGGGGTTGGCCTTCTTTCCTGACTTGGCCGCTGAAGCTGTTGCCGGCGTAAAGCCCGTAAGGACGGGTTAGAGGGATAATTTCCATGGGCAGGCCCACGGCCGCGTCCCAACCGTCCTGCAAGTCAAAGCCGTCGACAATTAATTTACTGTAGTGGATAATAAAGCAATTTTCCGCTTCTTCCCAATAGGGCCGGGGCGTGAAATAAAAAATATGATCGCCCGGCTCTTCCACGGTAAAAGACGCCTGCCACAGACTTCTGCCCGCTTCCTTCCCGGCGCGCAGCTGCGGCAGCAGATCTCTGACCTCCCCTCCCCGCAGGACGGCAAACGCCGCCGGCTTCTCCATATCCATGCCGTTATTCTCCCGGGGGTGCCAGAAGCGGAGAGTAAGATTGACAGCGGCGCTGTCTTGGGTCTCCACTACCGGGCGATCACTTAGCAGCATGCCGAAGTGAGCCTGTGCCGGCAAGGGAATAAATAATAAATTAATCAGGACAAGGACCGCAAGGTATTTTTTGGGCATAAACTTTATCTCCTCATGAAGCCGCAAGCCCGGGCTTCTGCCCGCTTACGGCGTTCAGCCGCGGTTAACAGGGAATTATAAATTTTGGAGATGAATTATCGGCTTTCCGGGAAGACACGGCCTTCTGGCCACGATTGTCTGAAGTTTATATTACAGCTTGGGGGGAGTCAAGCCATATTGGCGCTTATGGCGGCAGCCGGGAAAAGAAGGTAACATGAGGCCATGGATTTATTAGTAATAGGCGGAGGTTTGGCCGGGTGTGAAGCGGCCCTGGCCGCTGCCCGGCAGGGTTTGAAAGTATCATTATGGGACATGAAGCCGGCCGGGAAAAGCCCGGCCTCCAGTTTGCCCTGGCTGGGGGAATTGGTGTGTTCCAATTCCCTGCGTTCCCGCAACCAAGACAGCGCGGTAGGGATGCTGAAGCTGGAAATGGAGTTATTGGGTTCGCGGGTGATAGCCGCGGCCCTGGCCACCCAGGTGGCGGCCGGCCAGGCTCTGGCGGTGGACCGGCAGGCGTTTGCCCGCTATCTGGACGGGGAGGTGAGCAATCATCCTTATATAACCCGGCAATGCCGTTTGGTGAGCAGCATATCCCAGTTGCCGCCGCAAGTGCCGGTAATTATGGCCACCGGCCCTTTGACCCACCCCGATCTGGCCGCTTCTCTGGCCCGGCTTACAGGGGGACATTTGTACTTTTATGACGCCATTGCCCCCATTGTGGAAGCGGATTCCATTGATATGAATCTGGCTTTCTGGGGCAACCGCTACGGCCCGCCCGGGCAGGGCGACTATCTGAACTGCCCTTTGAGCCAGGAAGAATGGCGGATATTTTATGACGCTCTGCTCAACTCTCCCCAGACGCCTTTGCATGATTTTGAGGAAGCCAGGTATTTTGAAGGCTGCCTGCCTCTGGAAGTCATGGCCCGGCGCGGGCCCCAGACTTTATTGTTCGGGCCGCTGAAACCGGTGGGTTTTGTGGATCCGCGCAGCGGACGCCGGCCTCAGGCCCTGCTCCAGCTGCGCCGGGAAGACGCCAGGGGACAGATGTTCAATCTGGTGGGCTGTCAGACCAAATTGACTTATGGCGCCCAGGAGAAGGTTTTTCGCCTGGTCCCGGCTCTGCGTCAGGCCCGTTTTGCCCGTTTGGGTTCCATCCACCGCAACACTTTTATTAACGCGCCCCAAGTGCTGAACCCGGATTTAAGCCTTAAAGACCATCCCTGGCTTACGGTCGCCGGCCAGCTGGCCGGGGTGGAAGGCTATGTGGAGAGCGCGGCCTGCGGGCTTTGGGCCGGTCTGAACGCGGCGCGCCGCCGCCAGGGTTTGCCGCCTTTGCTTTTCCCTCCCACCACGGCCATGGGCGGGCTGGCTTTTCATTTACAGAACCGGGCCACGGACAATTTTCAACCCTCCAATATAACCTGGGGGTTATTGCCGCCTCTTCCCCCTCCCCCGCCTCCTGCCCGCAAATGGGCGAAAAAAGATAAAAACCTGGCTCTGGGACAGCGGGCCCGGCGGGATCTGCTGGCTTGGATGAAAGAAGAAAAGCTGGAAATTTTTTCAGGGTAAGGTTGCAAGAGGTTGTTCGCAAAATGTTTTATAATTTTTTCTCGACTTTTAGGCGTTAATTTGGCATTCTTATGTAGTCGGCCCTGAAAAAGTCGAAACCGACTTTTTCAGAAAAGAACGCTTATAGTATCTTGTGTCATTTAAAACTTATATTTTATGATGTTAAGAAACGCAAAGCAAAATTGGACGATTCATTCTTATCTCTTTGCGGCTTAAAGCCGGCATTAGGCTTCATCTGTGAAAACTTCGGCGTTTTCAACACCCCGTAAGGGGGGCCGGGGCATCCCCGAAGGAAAGATTTATTTTTTCTGCCTTTTATGCGGCTTAAAGCAGCCGGGAATATGCAGTTTGCACCCGATGGATTAGGCTACTAAAGCGCATATTTTTAAGTGTTACAGCGTACTACTAAAATGTACACTGGCTTCCAAGTCAATCCACAAACGAAAGCGCTGAACGTGATCCGCAAGCTTATCGGCCGCCTATAAAAGTTTTGCCGCAATGGTATTATTAAGATAGATGTCCGGTCATGATTGAATTAAAAAACGGTGATATTCTTAAAGAAAATACACAGGCGCTTGTCAATACAGTAAACTGTGTCGGAGTAATGGGCAGAGGCATCGCGTTGCAATTTAAGAAAGCGTTTCCTGGAAACTACCAAGCTTATACAGTTGCATGTAAAGATGAATTAGTGCAACCGGGACGAATGTTTGTTTACGATACAAAAGAATTAACCAATCCGCGCTATATAATCAATTTTCCGACCAAACGTCATTGGCGGGGTAAAAGTAATATAGAAGATATCAAAAAAGGGCTGACAGACTTAGTTAAGGTAATCCAGAAATATAATATCACCTCTATAGCTATACCGCCTTTAGGCAGTGGATTGGGGGGATTAGATTGGTCTGAAGTTAAACCAATTATATTTGCCGCCATGAGCCAATTAGAAAACGTCAAAATTATCTATTTCTATTCCTCATAATCCGGTGATAACAAGGGCAGGGTTGGGGTTGCATCCGTCTCCCCCGGCAAGGACAGAGCCAGTTGCCGCAGTCTGGTATGCATCCCCAGAGTTCTGGCCCAGTCTGGCCCGGTTTCGCAGGCGTGATCTCCTCTGCCTGAGCCTGGGTTGGTTCTTGGGGTTGAGTTTCCTCTGCCTGAGCCTGAGCTTGCTCCGAAGGCTTACTTGACTCTATCCGGCCTTGGGCCGGTTGCGAAGGCCGGCGATCGGTAATGGTATACATGCGCATTGGCTCAGGCGGTGGGTCCTGGCTGCGGGGCAGCATATCGCCCAGATTCAGGGGCGGCGGTTCTTCTGCTTGGCGGGGCGGTTGCTCTTCCCCGGCCCGGCAGATAAGCGGCCCGTAAGAGCAGGATAACAACACAGCCAGTAAAAATATAACTATTATTCTTTCCGGCTTGCCCATGATCAGCCTCCTTGGGGTGGTCCCAACCGGTCTTATTCCGGCGGGCACGCATATTTTGCCCTGCCGGTTATGCTTAACCTTACCTTAAAATCAGCGGGATACCCAATGATTTCCCGTCCCGCCCACCCCCTTTAAAGTTGTAAAAGTTCACGCAATTTTCCCTCCGTCATTAATTCCAGCGCTTCCTTATAATTTTATAAGCGGCTTAAAAACAAAAGTCGGTTTATACTCGCCCTACCCGCCCTTTCCCGTTAAAAAAACAGGCAATGCGGACGTCATCGCTGGCATCCGCATTGCCCGCGCGGGCAAGTCTAAAATTCAATTTTCATCTGCAGGCTGCCGGTCACTCCTTCCCTTTTGCCCACATAGCCCTGTACTCCCAAGTCAAAGGACAGGGGCAGAGTGGCGGAAGGGGTAAGGGTCAGGCCCAGCTCGCCTATGCCGGTGTCTCCGTCCAGGGAGGGCGCGCTGATGGCGTAGCCGTAAGTTTCGGCGTGAGCCTCGCCGTCAAACTCATGCTCCCAGGCCGCGCCGATGTAGGGGCTGACATGCTGGCTCACGGCGTAGGCGAAGCGCCCGCCCAGACGCAGGCGCTGGGAATCCACATCCTGGAAATTCACCGGGTCGCCGGTGGCAAGGGTTACGGAATCGCCTTCCTGGCGGGTCCAGAAGTATTTGCCGTACAGGTCCAGAGAAACGTCTTCGGTGATATTCCAGATGTAGCCGGCTCCCAAATGCAGTCCGTAGTAGGCGGAAGAACTGTCATAGTCAGCTTTGCGGCCTGTGCTGTCCCGCAGATCGGAACTGTCGTATTGGTTGTGGACCCCGCCCGCTCTGAGGGATGCTTCGCCGTAGAAACGGCCTGGCCCGGTGTTGCTGAAATCCATCCGACCCAGGACGCCGCCGCCGATGTGATATATATCGCCGTCGCCGTGGACGGAAGCGGCGTTACTGAAAGAATTGTAAGTGTCGTAAGAACCGGTGCCGTACTCGAAAAACGCGCCCAGGGTCAGCCGTCCGGGGGTAAAGTCAGAACCCCAGGACAGGCCGGTCAGCAGGGAGAGACTGGACATATCCACATGGGAACCTGTGTTGTACCTCGACCGGCCGCCGGAGATGGCGGCGAAAGAGGCCAGACCGTAACCTTCCCCCCCTTCTCCGGCCCGCGCCGCTTTAAGCGCCGAATCCATGCCCTGCCCGGCAATGAGATCCGCGCCCTGGCTCACCAGGGTAACCCCCGAAAGGCGGCCTTCGGACAGGGATTTGGTCTCAGGGGCCACGGCCGGATTGCCGGCCACCCGGGCGGTTACATTATTGCCTTCAAGTTGGGTCTCGACGGTGTAGTTCAGGGCAGCGCCCTGGCTCACCTGCAAAGTGCGGGATTCAAGATTGCCGCTTGTAGTTTCAGAGGCGATCAAAGTGACGGAATCCCCCGCTTGCAGGGCCTGCCCGCCGCCGGCAATGGTCAGACCGGTGACCGCGCTCGAGTATGTTCCGTTACCCAGGATCAGGTTCTCGGTTTGCAGGATCACCTGTCCGTTGCGCGCGCCGGAAGACAGCAGGAAATCGAACTTTTGAAAATTATTGATTTTTTCCAGAGTGCTGACGCCGGTGTAGTTGTGAACTTTCAGGGTATTGCCGGTGAAGTAGTCGCCGGAGCCGCCGTTAGATCCGCCTCCGGATATTGCTACCCCGTGGCCAGTGATACTCCTATTATTCTCGAACACCGGCTGGTTGGACAGGATCACGGTATTGTTTATGGCGGAGGAATTGCCATTACCTCCGGAAATATCTGTTACCGTGCCGCTTGAAGTGCCAAAATGGCCGCCCAGGATCTCAACCGTGTTGTTATCGGCGTGTCCGCCCGTACCGTCGGTATCGCCGCCTATGACATTTCCTGTTATCCGGCCGCCGCTGATAACAATCTGGTTGTAGGAGGAATCGCCGCCATTGGAGCCGGAAACCCGTCCCCCCTTGATGTCCCACACCAGACCGTCGTTGAAGTAGACCGTGTTGTAGGAAGCGTCGCCGCCGTTATTGCGTACATAACCGCCGATGATGTCCGCCTTCCCCGAGGCGCCGGAGGGGGTGACAACCTGTCCCGTGTTTCTCACCGTATTGTACTCGGCGCTCCCTGTGCCTGCGAGAACCGCGCCGCCGTAGATATCGCCGCCGCTAACCGTTCCCTGATTGATGACGGTGTTATTGGACGCGTTTCCGTTTCCGTTTGTGTTTACCAAGCCGCCGATGACGCTTGCGCGGGTTGTGCCGCTGATTGTGTGGGCGCCGTCAACACTGCCGCCGGCATTTATGGTAACTGTGTTGCTTTCGGCATTGCCGGCGCCGGTTCGGCCGCCGACAACAAGTAAGTCGCCGGCGGGACTAGAGTTGACTGAGCTGACTGAACCGTTGATTGTAATATTATTTCCCGCCGCCGCGCCAATAGCGGTTTGGCCGCCGTAGACCCAGCCGGCCAGGGTCAGGCTGCCGGCGATATCCACGAGATTGCGCAGCGCGTCCCCGGTGCTTGTGCCGCCGCCGAGGACGGAATTCCCAATCCTGGTGTCTCCGGTGATGAATACCTGATTGCCAACGGCATTGCCGCTGGTGCTTTCCCCCATGTCGGCCGCGCCGCCCCATACGCTGTGACCCACAGTGCCGCCGTCAATGCGCACGGTGTTGTCTTCCGCGCTGCCGTTCGTGACCGAGCCGCCGCCGATGACGTCTTTGTGGACCAAAGCGCCTTGCTCCAACCTTACCTCGTTGCCGCGGGCGTCTCCCTCAAGAGCCACGCCGCCCACCACGCTGCCGGCAGAGCTGGAGCCGACCTCAGCGTTGCCGCCTACCTTCACGCTGTTGGCGGAGGCTTCTCCGCTTATGGCCGCGCCGCCCACCACACTGTAGTTCGGCACAGCGCCGGTCACTTCAACCTTGTTGCCGTTGGGGCTGTCAAATGATGAGCCATTTTTGAAAATGATGCCGCCGCTGGCGTCGCCGATGGGATCCGCTACGCTGAAGCCTAAGTTGGTGGCATTAAAAATATCATTGCCGCTGTCAGCGGGTTCTCCGTTGATCGTTACCGCGGGGCTGGGCGAGGCGCCAGCCTCTGCCCCAGTCAAGGCCAACAGGAAGGTAAGGACGAAAAAGGCGGCCAGGACGGCGCCGCGTTTTCGTAAGCCATGGGATACAGACAGTTTTCGCATTGTTCTCTCCTTTAAAAATTTTTTACGCTCTGAAATTACTCCGCAATCGCTGAACGGCCGCGGCCGCTGAACGAAAAAACCGCAAAGGCGGAAAGGAACGGTTCCTTTTCGCTTTTGCGGTTAACCACAAAAATAACCCCGCTTCCGCAAGGGAACGGGGCGATAAAAAAGCGTTGCGAGCTTTAAACGCGATTTTGGCCCAAACCGGCAATGACGCGAATGGCGAGATCCCGCCCCGAACCGAGCCAGGAAGGAGGCGCAAAAGCCTAAACTGAGACCTGTTGCAAATTGCCATGAGAAGGCAATTTGCAACAGGTCTCAAACTGTAAGTTGGATTTTCAGGGGCAAAAGAAAAATCAGAACCAAAGGTGCGGTCCGTTACATAATCTGGGGGGGGGTAAATCTCATAATAATATCAATTGCTTATATGCCATACATATATTTGGCGGCAAGAGCCGTCCGCTATTTTAAGAGTTTTCGCTTAAACTTAAAGGACAAAACTTGTTTCAAAGTATCTTGAATTCAAATAAATGTCAACTGTTTTTTTTGGGTTTATCGTTAAGGATCCGGGTTTGCCGGGCAAGCCACAGTATTTTCCGGGCCAAGCCGCGCCAGGCCCGGACTTCCCGGCGGGACAGCCCGGCCCGTTCCAGGCTGAGTTTATAGGGCCGCATGAAGTGTTCCGGGTTTTCCGGATTGATGACTTTGATGGCCGCGAAAGCCT
>JAIRYI010000101.1 GCA_031267815.1 Desulfarculales bacterium
TTGATTTTATTGACTATTTTTTAATTTGCTGGCGAAAAAAAAGCATTTTTCTCCCTTTAAAGAAGAAAAATGTTAAAGATGGGTTAAGGCTTAAAGCAAATATGCTCTAAATAAGCAGATAGTTTTGTTCAGATTCCAGAATTAAGGCCCGCAGTTTGACTTCCCCGAATACAGCGCCGTAATCCGCCAAAGCCTGCCCCAAAATCCGGCCTCCTTTGTCCAGGCCGAATTCCAGCAGATAAACGCCGCGAAAAGCCGACAGCACATGCCCGCTGTGAAAAAGAAAATCCTTCACCGTCCGGGGCCGCAATTCTGTCCGCCTGGCCGCCGCGGCCGCCAGATCATCCTCTCCTTCATAAGCGGCGCCGCTAAAGTGGAAAGAACATTTTTTGGCGCCCTGGGTGAGAACGCCGTCCACCAGCACTTCATTGGCCGGATTAAAGCCGCGCACCAATTCAACATCGACTATTTGGCAGTAGAGGCTCCCGTCTTCTGTCAAGCCGTATTTTCCCCAACTCTTTTTCCAGCCGCAACTGTGGGCCTCCAGGACAAAAGGACGTAAGGAGGCGGCCCGAAAATCAGACCAGCCGCGATCATCGAACCACTCTCCGTAGTCAAGATAGTTGTTGGGGGAAAGCTCCCTGCCGTCCGCGCGGCAGCGCATAGCCATACGCAACCCGCGCTCCCGGCCATAACGCACGGTGGCTCTGGCCGCGGCTTCCCGGCCCTCGCCCCCCTTCTCCAGCCGGGCATACTTGACCAGCAACCCATACAGCACCGCGTGATCTTCAATATAAAATTCCGCCGCCAGCGCGCCGCGCTCCATATTCCCCTCCGCTTTAAGGCCAAGATCAAGCAACCGGTCAATACCAAACTATATCAAATGCCGTCCCCGTTGGCATAGCCGCCCAGGTAAACTTCGCGCACTTTGGTATCGCTCAGCAGTGAGGCGGCGGTTTCCGCCAGCGCGATCCGGCCGGTACTCAACACATAACCGCGGTCGGCAATACTTAAGGCCATGGCCGAATTCTGCTCCACCAGCAAAACCGAAGTTCCGGCGGCATTAATGTTTTTAATCAGCGAAAACACCGTCCGCACCATCATCGGAGCCAGACCCAGCGATGGTTCGTCCAGCAGCAGCAATTTGGGTCTGGCCATAAGCGCCCGGGAAATGGCCAGCATTTGCTGCTCTCCGCCGGACAGAGTTCCTCCCTTCTGGCCGCGGCGCTCCTTGAGAATGGGAAAAAGCTCAAACTGTTCCTCCAGCGCGCCCTCCAGGCTGTCGCGCGGACGGGTAAAGGCCCCCATACGTAAATTTTCTTCCACCGTAAGGTCAGAAAATATCCAACGCCCTTCCGGCGCCAGAGCAATGCCGGCTTGCAAAATCCTGGCCGGCGAATAGAAGCTTATATCCTCTCCTTCAAACAAAATATGTCCGGAACGCTTTTTGAGCAGGCCGGTTATGCTTTTCAGGGTGGTGGATTTACCGGCCCCGTTGGAACCTATCAAGGTTACCAGTTCCCTCTTTTTCAAATTGATATCAATGCCGTGCAGCGCCTGAACGTTGCCGTACCAGGCCCGCAGTCCTCTTATTTCCAACATGTTTTCCATCCGTTCATTTTTTTATGAGCGTCGCCGGACAAATGGCGCCGGGCGGCTGTCCGGAAACGCCCCGGCCTCCTGCCGTCAGCAACCGGCTTTATGCGGGGACACCGCCCAGATATTCATTTATGACCCGGGTATTGAGCCTGATCTCTTCCGGAATCCCCTGGGCGATGCGCTGACCGTGCGCCAGCACGGTTACCCGGTCGGCAACAGACATCAACAGGCGCATATCGTGTTCCACCAGCACAATAGTTATTCCGGCGCCGCGAATGCCGCGAATCAGGTGTTCCAAAACTCCCACCTCAGTTTCGTTCAACCCGGCGGCCGGTTCATCCAGCAACAGAAGCCGCGGCCGGGCGGCCAAAGCTCTGGCTATTTCCACCCGCCTCTGATCGCCGTAGGAAAGATTAACCGCCGGTTCATCGGCGGCCCAGGTCAAATTCAGCCTTTCCAGCAATTTTGCCGCCTCCGCCGTCACCAGGCGTTCTTCTTTAAAAGCCCGGACGGGCATAAATATGGCGGTCAGCCAGCCGGTTCGGGTCATGCCGTGAAAACCGGTCTTTATATTGTCAGCAACCGACATGGATTTGAACAGGCGAATGTTTTGAAAGGTGCGGGCTATGCCGTATTTCACCCGTTCATGCGCCCGGCTTGCCGCCAGATCGCGCCCGGCAAAGAGAATCTGCCCGGAAGCCGGCAGATAGTTGCCGGACAGGACATTAAACAAAGTGGTCTTCCCTGCCCCGTTGGGGCCGATCAGTCCGTGAATTTCGCCTTCGCTGACAGTCATATCCACATCTCTAAGGGCGACAATGCCGCCAAAGACCTTTCGGACGGCGCGGACCTCCAAAAGAGCCATTTTAACCTCCTCCTGTCCCGGCTGTCCGCTGGAGTCCGGCTTTGGCCGCCGGGGTTTTGGGCCGCATCCATCCAAAAATTCCCTCCGGCAGCAAAAGCACCACCAGAATCAGGGAGGAGCCGTAAATAAGCAACCTGTACTCCTGCATAAAGCGGAAGGCTTCCGGCCCGGCCACCAGCAGGGCCGCGCCGGCGACAGACCCCGGCAGATTGCCCATGCCTCCCAGCGCTACCATGGCCAGAATAGAGAAGGATTCGGCCAGCCCAAAGTTATCCGGGCTGATGTAGGCCATGTAATGGGCGAAAAAACTGCCGGCCAAGCCGGCGGAAAAAGAAGAAAAGACAAAGGCGGCAACCTTGAAACGGGTAATGTTTACGCCCACGCTCTGGGCCGCGGTTTCATCATCGCGGATAGCGATGAGGGCCCGCCCGGGACTGCTGCCTAAAATCCGGTTGAACATAAAGTAAACCAGGGCACACAAGACTATGATCATAAGATAGAAATCAACCGAACGCTCAATGGGATAGCCAAACAGTTCCGGCCTGGGTATGCCGGTCAGGCCGGCCGGGCCGCCGGTCAGAGATTCGGCGTTAATGGCCGTAAGCCGAAAAATCTCATTGAAGCCCATGGTGCCTATAGCCAGAAAGATGCCTTTGAGCCGCAAGGCCGGAAAAGCGATCACGCCTCCTATCAATCCGGTAAACAGGCCGCTGGCCAAAAGAGCCGGCAAAAACGGCCAGCCCAGCCGCAAAGTCACCAGAGCGGAAAAATAGGCCCCCAGCCCGTAAAAAGCGGCATGGCCCAGGGAAAACATACCCGCGCAGCCAAGCAGCAAATTAAGGCCCATAGTGAGAATAGCGTAAATTCCCGCCATGATCATGACGTGATAGACATACTGATCCTGAATCAGCAAGGGCAGGGCGCAGATCAACAGCGCCGCCGCCGGGGCAAGGAAGGTCCGGGCTTGTCTCACACCTTTTCCTCCTCAAAGCGGCCCAGCAGGCCGGAGGGTTTAAATAGCAGCACCAGGATCAGAATCGAAAAGGCGATAATGTCTTTATAGCCGGAGGATATGAATAAAACTGACAAACTTTCGATTACGCCCAACATTATCCCTCCGGCAACCGCCCCGGACACACTGGTGATGCCGCCCAGAGTGGCGGCGGCCAGAGCCTTGAAAGCCATTACCACTCCCATTTGAGGATAAAAAGCTCCATAATAAGCGCCAAATAGCAGACCCCCGGCTCCGGCCAGCATAGAGGCCAGGCCGAAAGCCAGGGCCACGGTCATATTGGTGTTCACCCCCATCAGCCTGGCGGCGTCGAAATGCATGGAAGCGGCGCGCAGAGCCAGCCCCCAGGAAGTTTTACGAATAAACAGCTGCAAAAGGGCCACCAGAATAAAAGAGGCCAGAATCACCGTAAGTTCAATGCCGGAAACGGAGACGGAGCCGACAGTCAATTTGAATTCCCCGCCGCCGTAGGGAAAAGGTTTGGTATCCGCTCCGGCCAAAAGCAGCACCAGGGCCTGCAAGGCAATGGAAAAGCCGATGGTAATCAGAGCGGGAGACATGGAAGATCCTCCCCTGAAGGGGCGGAAGGCCACCCGCTCAATAAAAACCCCCAGCGCCATGGCCGCGGCCATGGCCGCGGCCATGCCCACGGCCGGCGGCAGGCCAAGCCCGACAATCACTCCCAGAGCCACAAAAGCGCCCACCATGAACACTTCGCCGTGGGCAAAGGTAATCATTTTCAAAATGCCGCAAATCAGGGCAAAGCCGGCCGCCAGCAAGGCATACAGACTGCCCTGGGCCAAACCGTAAATAAGCGTCTGGATGATAAGCATTTCAGATAATCCCGGCCAATGTCACAGCGGCGCGAGCAGCGCTTCCGCAACCGCAATCCGTTGGACCGGGAAAGGCATCTGCACCGGCCAGCCCACGTCCACATAAGTGACCGGACTGATGTACTCCGGCAGCGCGAATTTCTTCCGCAACCGCGCCAGCATGCCTTCGCTGAAGGTCAGCCAGCAGCCGCCCAGCCCATAGGCGTGGGCGGCCAGAACAATGTTCTGAGCCGCGGCGCCGCAATCCAACAACCGGTTTTTAACCGGATTGTTAGGGTTGGCCCGATATACCCTCTCGTCCTGCAGCAGCACTATATGCACCGGACCGCCCGGAATATCGCTGCCAATGAAAAGTCCGGGCTGAACAGATTCCCGGACCACTATATAGCGGACAGACTGCAGATTGCACGAATGCGCGGCCCACAGTCCGGCGTCGAGCAATTTGTGGATCAGTTCCCGGGGAACTTCACGGCCGGCGTCCCAATGGCGCACGGAACGGCGCTGATGCACCACCTGGGCAAACAGATCCTGTTCCGCTTGGGTAAGCTCATGCCAGGCATAGGGCGAAAGATCCACCCGGCGGCCGGCAATCAGCTCGTCAGCGAATTCCAAGAGCTTACGGGCAAAAACATACTCCGGCAGATCATGGGCCAGACCGCGCCGATCCCACAGCCCCAGCAAGCGCTCGGCGGTGTTCCGGCGGGAAGCGGGCAAATTTTTTTTATTGTGAATTGCGTGGTAAGTTTGGATCTCCAGCGTATGATGCAGGCGTTCCCGGAAACGGGCCCTGAATTCGCTTTCCGGGATGGCAAGATATTCTTCATCCGCAAGCAGGTTAAACTTGTCCGGATTGGCAAAAGCCCTGTCCGCCTCCGAGAGATTTTCCTCCCCGGAAAGCGCGTTTGTATTCAGTTCACCAAGATTGTCGGCGTTCATCTTAAACTCCTTGCTTGAAAATTGCGGCGTCTGGCCCGGAGGCGCTTTGCGCGGCCATAGCGGCCTTAACCCCTTACGCGGCCGCGATAAAAGCCGCCGCCAAAACCCGGACCCCTGTTCAAGGTTTTACATAGGGCAGGAAATGCCCGTCTCTGGCGATAATCGGGAAAAGATGCGGCTCGGCCAGCTGGCGTTTGGCGTTAAAGGTTATCGTGGCCTGGGATACCGCGGGGAAATCCTTGGTGGCCGCCAGTTCGTCCCGCACCGACTTGCGGTTCAGGTCTCCGTTTTTGAGGCTTTGGGCCGCGGCGTTAATCAGCAGACGCAAAGCGTCATAGGCCTGGGTGGCAAAAGTGTCGGGTTCATTTTCCTTATAGCGGGCGCTGTACTTGGCCGTGAACTCCTGGAGCAGGGGCGAGGGCGAAGCGAAATTAAATACTGAGTTGGTAATAAGCCCGTTGACCGCGTCGCCGCCAAGGGTGAACAAGGCGGGTGAATGCACTGACGATGAGGCCACAAATTGGGTTTTGAAGTCCAGATCCCGCGCTTGTTTCATGATAAGGGCGGTGTCCGTATAATAAGAACCCAGGGCCACCGCGTCAGGCGCCAACGCTTTGACCTTGGCCAGAATTGCCCGAAAATCTTTGTCGGTGGGCAAATAGGCTTCCGTGGTTACTATTTCCACCCCCCGGCTCTGAGCGGCTTTGACGATATTGTCCCGCACCGCCTTGCCAAAATCGGTGTTCAAATGCAGCACCGCCAGCCTCTTGGCGCCCAGTATATCAATCACCGCTCCGGCCAGAGCCTCGGCCTGCACCGTCTGATCCGGAGCCAATTGGAAAACGCAATCCCCCGGCTTGGTCAGATCCGGATGGCTGGGGTTGAAAGCCAGCTGCACCATGCCCGCCCGCTGATAAATGGGCGACGCCGACCAGGTCGCGGAAGTGCTGAAATCTCCCAGCACCGCCAGCAGCCGGTCATCGCGCGAAAATTTCTGGGCCACGCTGGCCGCCTGCCTGGGGTCGCTCTGGGTGTCCTCATAAACAACTTCCACCGGACGCCCCTCCAGCCCTCCCTGAGAATTTATCTCTTCCAGGGCAATATCAAAACCGCGCTTCCACATGGCGCCGTATTCCGCGTTATCGCCGCTGAAAGGCCCGGCCACGCCAAAATAGATCGGCTCTTTATCCGCTGCCAGCGCCTGGGGCAGGGGAAATTTCAACATAAGACCCAAGAAAATGATCCCGGCCAACAGAACGGGCATGGGCAGACGGATAGCCTGGGCTGCCTGAAATAAAAATCGCATGTCGCTTCCTCCGGAAAGAGTTTAATAAATACTAAATCCGTAGGTAATATATGATATAAAATTACGGATGTCAATCCTTATTATGCTAAATTCAGCAAACGCCGGAAAATAAATGAGGTTAAATTTTCCCCGGCGCGGGCGGAAAGCCTTATGCCCCACGCTTGCGCTCATTCTATTTAGATAGTATTATTAAAAAGAATATTAAGAAGTCAATAACGGTATTTAAAAATTTAAGTTTTTTATCTTTAGAGCTTGCCTCAATGTACGCGGCTTCAGCTCGGCGGTTATTTAATATTTTGGAAATGCCTCCTCTGGGCCGTGAGGTCAGAAGAGAAGGCGGAACGGATTTATGAGCGCGGTCACGGCTACAGTTGTTCTGTTTGTTCTGCTTTTGGTCTTCCTGGTCAGCCGGGTCGGCTACCGGCGCTTAAGCCGGGAACGGAAAATGGCGGACGACGCCTTGCAGGCGGCAAAGGACAAATACGGCGATGGCCTGGAAATGCTTTCCAAGGTATCTTTTCATGGGGGCCTGGGTGATAAAAACGCCATCATGATGCGTCTGGGCCTTGTCGAAAAGGGGATTGTCTTATTCGACGACTTTGGTTTCATGGTGGAAATTCCCTGCTCCCGCTGGAAAAAGCAGGACTCCTTCATCGCCTCGCAGAAGCAGCACAGCCCGTTTAAAAGCGTGGTTCTTTTGGGACCTTTTGCCCACACTCTGTTCAGAGACAAATACCGCCATGTAATAACTATTGATTATGTTGATGAAAACGGCAAAGAAGACACTCTGATTCTGGAGGCGCCCAATATTAACACATATAATATGATAGTTACCGCCCTGCGGGTCCACAAGGAAGAATATACGGCCAGATACCGCCAGCCTCCCGCCCGGGGCAAAGGCCGGCTGCGCGGCCGTAACCGGGAAGAAGAAAAAATACGCAAGCGGGAAGAGTTTAAAGAGCGGATTGAAAACCCATCTTGAAACGTGAAAAGTTCAAGGAGAGCATTGGAAAACCCATCTTATATGCCGGTTTGCGGCAATGCCGCTGTTTGCGTTTTATTTTGGGTTCCGCCCCGCAAAAAGGCTTTCTCTATTTTAAATACAATATGCTATAATAATTGCTGACAGAGAAAATATACAGAACAGGCGGCGCGAAAATAAAGGCTGTTGTCCCGGCCGGAAAGGGAAGCGGGCGCTGACTTTCTGAGAAAGAATTTACAGGCATACCGGATGACGCGTGATGACGATTTGTCAGTCATCCCGCCGAACAAAGATAATCGTTTTTATTAAACCAAGGAGGATTGATTATGGCTTTTAAAGGTACTAGCGGTACTATCAGACCAGCGGTTGTGGTGAGCGGGGCCCGCACCCCCACGGGTGTATTTGGAGGCTCTTTAAGTAATATTGATTCCCCCTATCTTGGCGCTACCGTGATAAAGGAAGTCTTAAAAAGAGCCAATGTTCCCGGTGAAGCGGTGGAGGAAGTGATCATAGGAACCCATTTCCAGGCCGGCATCAAAGCCAACGCCGCCCGCCAGTGCGCCATGTACGCCGGCCTGCCGGATAGCGTTCCCGCCTGGACTCCCAACAAGAATTGCGCCACCGGCATGAAAGCTGTCCAGAGCGCCGCCCAACAGGTCATGCTAGGCGAGGTCGATGTAATTATCGGCGGCGGTTCTGAAACCATGAGCCGCGTTCCTTACGTGCTGCACGGACACCGGTTCGGCATCAGAATGGGTCCTGGCACTTTTAACGAAAAAGGGGAACAGACCGTGATCCGGGCCGAACTGCTGGACTCCATGTTCTACGATGGCCTGGTGGATCCGTTCATGAACTACCACATGGGGATAACCGCGGAAAACGTGGCTGCCAAATGCGGCATAACCAGAGCGATGCAAGATGAGTTTGCCCTGAACAGCCACCTGAAAGCGCAGGCCGCCGCTGAAGCCGGCCGCTTCAAAGATGAAATCGTGCCGGTGGAAATTAAATCCAGAAAAGGCCCGGCCCTGTTTGAAGCCGACGAAACCATTCGCATCAATGCCAAACTTGAAGATTTCAGCAAATTGAAACCGGTATTCAAAAAAGAAGGCGGCACCGTGACCGCGGGCAACGCCAGCCCCATCAATGACGCCGCTTCCGCCGTGCTTATCATGAGCGAAGACAAAGCC
Source organism: Desulfarculales bacterium (assembly GCA_031267815.1). Classification (GTDB taxonomy): domain Bacteria; phylum Desulfobacterota; class Desulfarculia; order Desulfarculales; family Desulfarculaceae; genus JAIRYI01. The sequence continues at coordinate 8,721 of JAIRYI010000101.1, forward strand.
AAAGAATACGGCTTGAAACCGCGCCTGTATTTCCGCGGTTTCCAAGCCGCCGCCGTACATCCCTCTATCATGGGCTACGCTCCGGTTTTCGCCGTTCAGAAACTGCTGGCCAAGTCCGGCCTGAAAAAAGAAGACATTGATCTGTTTGAATTGAACGAAGCTTTTGCCGCTCAGGCTGTCGCCTGCGCCCAGGATCTGAAACTTGACTTCAATAAGGTCAATGTTAACGGCGGCGCCGTGGCTCTGGGCCATCCGGTCGGCTCCTCCGGCTGCCGTCTGATTGTGACTTTGATGTATGAAATGGAAAGAAGAAACGCCCGTTACGGCATCGCCACTCTGTGTATCGGCGGCGGCCAGGGCCTGGCAACTTTAGTGGAAAGACCGGCCTAGGTCTTAATCACGGTAATATTTTAAGGAGAAAATCATGGAAGTCAAAACTATATCTGTTATTGGCGTTGGCCCGATGGGGTCCGGTATCGTGCAGGTCGCGGCCGCCAGCGGCTATAATGTCATTGCGTGCGAAATAAACGACGACCTTTTGAAAAAAGGCGTGGCCTCAATTTTTAAAAATCTGGACAAACTGGCCAGCAAAGAAAAAATAACCGCGGCTGAAGCCGAGGCCATCAAAGGCAGAATTAAAACCACCACCACTCTGGAAGACACGGCCAAAGCCGAGCTTATCATTGAAGCGGCCACGGAAAGCGTTCCCATCAAAAAACAGATTTACAGCGCCCTGGACAAAGTTATTACGCCTGACACAATTATTGCATCCAACACTTCTTCCATATCCATCACTGAACTTGCTTCCCACACCGCCCGCCCGGCCAAGTTCATTGGCATGCACTTCTTCAATCCGGTGCCGGTCATGAAACTCCTGGAAATCATTGTCGGTCATAACACCAGCGATGACACCCTGAAAACAGCCCAGGCGGTGGGCGACAAGATGAAAAAAGTCACCGTTATCTGCAAAGATAAAGCCGGCTTTATTGTAAGCCGCCTGCTGGACCTCTACCTGAATGAATCCATTCAGCTTTATGACGAAGGCATTGCCACCAAGGAAGATATCGACAACGGCATGATTTACGGCTGCAACTATCCCATGGGCCCTCTGGCCCTTGTCGACCTGGTGGGCGCGGACGTCCTTCTGGCGGTTATGGACGTACTCTACCGCGAATTCGGCGATCCCAAATACCGCCCCGCCCCCTTGCTCCGCAAGATGGTGCGGGCCGGCAAACTGGGCCGCAAAACCGGCGAAGGATTCTATAAATACTAGCCCCAAGAAGGCGGTAAAGACGGTCTTTACCGCCTTTGTTTTAAAATAACCTGACCTTTACACGAAAGGAGGGGAATAAAATGGCTTATCAGTTTGTTGCTTGTGAAGTAAAAGACAAAATCGCCTATGTCACCATTACCAGAGAGAAAGCTCTGAACGCTCTCAATGTTGAAGTTATCGGTGAAATTCGCGCTATTTTTAATGATGTACTCAAAACCGACGCCAGGATTATTATTTTCACCGGCGCCGGACGTTCTTTCATTGCCGGGGCCGACATTGCCGAAATGTCCGATCTGCCCGGACAGGCAGGCCGCGATTATACCAAAGTCGGTATGGATCTGATGGATTTTGTTGAAGCTTACCGCCTGCCGGTCATTGCCGCGGTCAACGGTTTCGCCTTGGGCGGCGGATGCGAATTCGCCATGGCCTGTGATATTCGCATTGCCTCCACCAAAGCTAAATTCGGTCAGCCCGAACTCAATCTGGGGATTGTGCCCGGTTTCGGCGGCACCCAGCGCCTGCCCCGTCTGGTGGGCAAAGGCATGGCCAAATACCTGATCATGACCGGTGAAATGATCGACGCGGCGGAAGCCTACCGGATCGGCTTGGTCCAAAAATTGGTTGAGCCGGAACAGCTGCTGGAAGAAGCCACCAAAGTGGCTAAAACCATTCTGGGCAAAGCTCCCATTGCCGTTCGTCTGGCCAAGTGCGCTGTCAATGTGGCCCAGAACACGGATCTTACCTCCGGCATCGCTTATGAGCTGGAAGCTTACCAGACCACTTTCAACAGCCTGGACCGGGTGGAAGGCATGAAAGCCTTTGTGGAAAAAAGATCGGCCAACTTCCAGGATAAATAAAAATAACCTCCCATAAAAGCCCCCGCCTGACGCGGGGGCTTTACCGTCTGTTGCTTGCGGGATAAAACTTCCGAAAATTCTTGCAATATCTTTTTTATAATGTTAACATATTCATATAAGTCCTGACAGGATTGTAAATCTTATTAATTATGTGCTTACACATGTACTTTTATTTAAGGAGTTATGGAGAATGGATAAATATTCGGGAATATCAATAGCTGGATTAATAATAGGATTAATAGGAGCCATAGGGGTGGTGGTCATTCTGCTGGGAGGCAATGACATCCATTCTGTTATCAAGTCGATCCTGTACTTCGTCCCGACAGGAGGCGTTGTTTTAGGCTTTATGGGCAGAAATATTGAAACCCGGCGCGCGCTGCCCACTCTGGCTCTGATTTTGGGCATAGGCAGCAGCGCGGCCCTGGTAGCCGGCCTTTTCTACGCTATGTAGAACAAAAATCCGCGTTGGGCTGTAAAATAATAAAGAGGCGGCGGGCTGACCGGCTTTTAGCCGGTCAGCCGGATCGCTAATCCTAAAGGTATGCCCGTGACCGCGGATCCGGAATTTTGGCCGCGTCCGGCCCGTGAACAAAAGAGCGCGGATCTGCGCATTGACAATGCCCGCATTGTAAACGTGTTCAGCGGCGAGATCATGGAAGCGCCCCTTTGCGCGGCTAAAGGGCGTATCCTCGGTTTCTCCCGGCTGGAAGCGAAGCAGGTGGTGGACGCGGGCGGCGGCTTCCTGCTGCCCGGCCTGATTGACGCCCACACCCATATTGAGTCATCCCTGCTGTGTCCGGCCCGCTTCGCGGAAGCGGTGCTGCCCCGGGGGGTTACTACTGTCCTTGCCGATCCGCACGAAATCGCCAACGTGGCCGGTCTGGCCGGTCTGCGCTATATGCTGGAAGCCACTGACGGGTTGCCTTTGAATGTACTGTTCATGCTTTCTTCCTGTGTGCCCGCCCTGCCGCTGGAAGATTCCGGCGCCGTGCTGAAGGCTGAAGATCTGGCGTTCCTGATGAGCCACCCCCGTATTGCCGGCTTGGGTGAAATGATGAATACCGCCGGCGTATTGAGCGGCGACGCCGAGGTGCTGGCCAAAATCAGGCTGGCGTTGGATTGCGGCAAACGGGTGGACGGACACAGTCCCGGCCTGACCGGGAGCGCTCTGGACGCTTACATCGCGGCGGGAATTTCCACGGATCACGAGTGCGTCAGCGCCGAGGAATTTCAGGAGCGTGTCCGCCGGGGCATGTATATTCTCCTGCGGGAGGGTTCAGCTTCCCGCGATTTGCTCCGCCTTCTGCCCGGCGTTACTCAGGCCAACGCCCGGCGCTGTCTTTTCTGCACCGATGACCGCCACCCGGCGGACATTCTGGATATTGGGCATATTGACAATCATCTGCGTCTGGCGGTGGCGGCCGGTCTGGATCCTGTGACCGCTGTGAGGATGGCCACCCTGAACGCGGCGGAATGTTACGGCCTGGAGCGCATAGGCGGTCTGGCCCCCGGTTGGCGGGCTGATATGGTTTTGGTGAATGACCTGCGGGAATTCCGCGCCTCTTCAGTTTGGGCCGGCGGGCAGCTGGTGGCCGAGCGCGGCCGGATGTTGGAAGATCTTCCTCATCGGGCCGCGGATGACATGCGCGGAACGGTGCGGCTGGCGCCGCTGCCGGACCGTCCTTTCGCCCTGCGCCTCCCCAGCGGCAAGGCCCGGGTCATCCGCCCCTTTCCTCATTCCCTGATCACCGGGCATGAAATTTTACCTGTGCGCGTTGACGGCCAAGGTTTTTTTGATTTCGCTCTCAATCCCGGCCTGCTTAAAATCGCCGTCCTGGAACGGCATCATGCCAGCGGAAAAATGAGCGTGGGATTACTGGACAAAATTTACGGCCTGCGGGGAGGCGCCATTGCCACCAGCGTGGCCCATGACTCCCATAACCTGGTGGTGGCCGGCGATAACGACGCCGATATGCAACAGGCGGCGGAGGCCGTTGCCCGCCTGGGAGGGGGCGTGGTCATGACGGCGGGAGGCAAAATCCTGGCGGAGCTACCTTTGCCGGTGGCCGGACTTATGAGTGAGCTTCCCGCCGCCCAGGTGGCGGAAAAATTGCGCGGCCTGCTGCGTTTGGCCAGGGAACATTACCATATCTGGGATCAGGCCGATGCTTTCATGACCTTAAGTTTTCTGGCCCTTCCCGTCATTCCTCACCTTAAAATAACTGCCCGCGGCCTGTTTGACGTGGACGCCGGCCGGTTCGTGGAGGTGGCCGTGCCCTGACGGCTTATTCCCAAATATCATCTGTCCGACAGACTCCCAGGATCCGGCCGCCGGCGCCTTAACAAGGGCCAGAGTTGGTTTAGCCGGGGCCGGAAGAGGCGAATTCCAGGTAAGGGTCTTTTTCATTCATCAGATAATTGCGCACATAATCATCCACCCCTTCTTCCAGGCTGTAAAAGGGGCGGCGGTAGCCGGCGGCGTGCAGGCGGGTCATATTGGCCTGGGTAAAATTCTGATATTTGTCGCGCAGATGGAGGGGCATGTCAATGTATTTTATATTCACTTCCAGATCCATGCTGGCAAATACCGCCCGCACCAGATCATTCCAGGCGCGGGCCTGGCCTGAACCCACATTGAAAACGCCTCTGACGCGGGGATTTTTGATCAGCCACCACATAACCTCCACGCAATCTTTCACATAAATGAAATCCCGCATCTGTCCTCCGTCCTCATAGCCGGGATGGGCGGAGCGGAACAGTTCCATCGCGCCGGTTTGGCGGATGGAATGATAGGCCTTGTTGATCACGCTGCGCATATCGCCTTTGTGAGCTTCGTTGGGGCCATAAACATTGAAAAATTTGAGGCTTACGCATTTACTCAAGCCCTGCCGGCGTTCCATGCGTTTGCAGGCCCACAGATCAAAGAGGTGTTTGGAATAGCCGTACATATTAAGGGGCCGGAGACGGTGAAGGAGGGCCAGGTCATCGTCAAAGCCGGCGCTGCCGTCGCCATAAGTGGCGGCGGAGCTGGCATTTATGAAGCGAATCCCTTTATATTCGGCGTAAACGCTTAATTGTTTGCTGTAATTCACATTATTGCTAATCAGAAAATCCGCGTCACGCTCAGTGGTGGAAGAACAGGCTCCCAGATGAACTATGGCTTCCACTTTGTCCGGAAGTTTGTCTTCCCGCACCTGGCGGATAAACTCATCGCGGTGAATATAGGAATAATAGCTGCGGTTGACCAGATTTTTCCATTTTTCGCTCGTAGACAGATTGTCCACCACCACAATATCGTCAATCCCTTCCTGATTGAGTCTCCAGATCATGGCGCTGCCAATGAATCCCGCTCCTCCGGTTATGACAAACATATTTTTCCCCTTACTAAAATAAATTTTGACTTCATAATTTTAACAGAGATAAGCTTTCCGCCCAAAGTCCGGATCCAAAAATTTTCCCGTCTGGGGTGGCAGAAACGCTGAGGCCCCGGTCGGAAATAAAGAAAATATTTTTCCTCTATTTACTTTTTTACAAAATAGTGTATATAAATTTAAATTAACTACTACCTATTGTATGCAATATACAGGATAGATTTAAGAACCATTAAATAATTCTATAATATCAAGCGATTCAACTTTAAGCGGAGATAATCATGCAGTTCACCCATATAAAAAAACGCAACGGCGCTCTGGTCCCTTTTGACGCCGGCAAGATAACCGGCGCTATCGCCAAAGCCGGCGGCGCCACCGGAGAGTTCGCTAAAGACCAGGCCCGTCAATTGACCATCAAGGCCTTGTCCTGCGCCTATAATCTCTATGCCTCCTCTGTCCCGGAAGTTGAGCAGATGCAGGATATTGTTGAAGACGTGCTGCTCAGTTCCCCTTTTCGCAAAACCGCCAAGGCCTATATTCTCTACCGCGACCAGCGAGCCCAGCTGCGCGGTATAGCGGAAAAAGCCAATATAGAACTTATGGACGGATACCTGGGAAAAATGGACTGGCGGGTGCGGGAAAACAGCAATATGGGCTTTTCTCTGCAGGGGCTCAACAATTATCTCTCCTCTGATCTTACCAGCGAATACTGGTTGCACAAAATTTACACCCCGGAGATCCGCGCTGCCCACAAGGAAGGGGATTTTCATCTCCACGACCTGAATCTGCTCAGCGTCTACTGTGTGGGCTGGGATCTGGCCGACCTGCTCAAAGAGGGCTTCAAAGGGGTGGCCGGCAATGTAGAGAGCGCCCCGCCCCGCCATTTCCGCTCCGCCCTGGGCCAGCTGGTCAATTTCTTTTATACCTTGCAGGGAGAAGCGGCCGGGGCTCAGGCCGTATCCAGCTTTGACACCCTGCTGGCCCCTTTTATCCGGGCCGACCGTTTGACTTACCCTGAGGTAAAACAGGCCCTCCAGGAATTTGTGTTTAATATCAACATCCCCACCCGGGTGGGTTTTCAGACTCCTTTCACCAATATCACCATGGATATGGATGTGCCGGATCTGCTGCGCCAGACGCCGGTGGTCATCGGCGGAGTGGAACAGCGAAGCGTTTACGGCGACTATCAAGCGGAAATGGATATGCTCAACCGGGCCTTTGCCGAAGTAATGATGGAAGGCGACAACCGGGGCCGGGTATTCACTTTTCCCATCCCCACCTACAATATCACTAAAAATTTTGCCTGGGAAAGCGAACGTTTTGAGGCCATCTGGAAAATGACCGGCCGCTACGGGATTCCCTATTTCGCCAATTTTGTCAATTCCGATCTGGATCCGGAAGACGCCCGCTCCATGTGCTGCCGCTTGCGTCTGGATACCAGAGAACTGCGCAAACGGGGCGGGGGCCTGTTTGGCGCCAACCCTCTGACCGGATCCATCGGGGTGGTCACCGTCAACCTGCCCCGGCTGGGATATCTGGCTGAAAGCGAAGATGATTTCCTGGCCCGTCTGACCCGTCTGGCCACTCTGGCCAAGGACAGCCTGATTATTAAAAGAAAAGAACTGGAACGGTTTACCGATGGAGGTCTCTACCCCTACACCACTTTCTATCTGCGGGCGGTAAAGGAACGCAGCGGCCATTACTGGTCCAATCATTTTTCCACGATCGGCGTTGTGGGCATGAACGAAGCCTGTCTCAATTTCATGGGCCAGGGTCTGGCCAGCCCCAGGGGGCAGGCTTTCGCCTTACGGGTCATGAAACATCTGCGCCTCCTGCTGGAACAGTTTCAGGAAGAGACGGGAGATTTTTTCAATCTGGAAGCAACTCCGGCGGAAGGCGCCACCTATCGCCTGGCCATGCTGGACCATGCCCGTTTCCAGGATATGATCTTTGCCGGCCAAGGCAGCCAGGGAGCGCCTTTTTATACTAATTCCACCCAAGTGCCGGTGGAATACTCCGAGGACATTTTTGACGCCCTGGATATGCAGGATGAATTGCAGCAACAGTATACCGGAGGCACGGTGCTGCACGGGTTTGTGGGCGAAGAAATAGCGGATACGCGGATCGTTAAAAATCTGGTGCGCAAGATTACCGATAATTACGGCTTGCCCTATTTTACCCTGACCCCCACCTTCAGCATCTGCGCCGAACACGGCTATCTGCGCGGAGAACAGGCTTCCTGCCCCCACTGCGGTCAGGAGGCGGAAGTATATTCCCGGGTGGTGGGTTATTTGCGGCCGGTGAGCCGCTGGAACGACGCCAAACAAAGAGAGTTCCGCCTGCGCAGGACTTATAAGCTGGACGATCTGGCGGCGGCGGGGGCGGGAACAAAAGCCGAGGCCAGGTTAGAGGCCCCGGCCCTGGCTTGAAAAAGAAGGCGGGCGGAGTTTTAAGCCTATGCTGCTGGGGGGGCTGCGTAAAACATCCACTTTGGATTTTCCCGGCCGTCTCAGCGCGGTAGTGTTTATCCAGGGCTGTAATTTCGCCTGCCCTTATTGCCATAATCCCCAGCTTTGGGAGCCGGCCCCGGTTTCTCCCGCCCTTACTCTGGATGAATGCTGCGCTTTCCTGGCCAGACGCAGGCAGCGCCGTCTCCTGGAAGGAGTGGTGCTGAGCGGGGGGGAACCGGCTGTCAACGATGACCTGCCGGAGTTGTGTTCCCGCCTGCGCGCCATGGGCTATCAGATCAAGCTGGACACCAACGGCAGCCGGCCGCTCATGCTGGAAAAACTGATCCGGGATTCCCTGGTGGATTATGTGGCCCTGGATATCAAAACTCTGCCCGATCTCTATTGCCCCGGACTGAGCCGGGAGCCGGGCCTGGAGGAGGCGCTCATGGCCAGTCTCTCCCTTCTGGCGGGAGCCGGGCTGGAGTATGAATTCCGAACCACCATGGTGAGTCCTTTCGTCAGCGTGGAGATGGCGGAAGATCTGCTGCGCCTGGCCCCGCCGGGCGGGCGCTGGTATCTCCAGCCCGCCCGCCTGCCTCATCCCGCCGCTTCCGGTCTGCGCGCTTTGAGCCGACCCGAGCTTGTCCGGATCAGGGATATGGCCCAAGCTGAAGGTCTGCGGGCCTTTATCCGGGGAGAATGATTGCCCCCGCCCTGCCAGCGGGTAGCATCTTGATCTCCTGGGGCTTGACAGAGAGCTTTACAAACAGGAAAATAATTACCGTCCGACCCGGCGCTTTGATCTCTCGGAGTAGACAGAAAAGAGCTTTACCAAATCTTAAGAAACAGAAGAGACCGGCTATGCCGGCGCCGGAAGGCAAGCGTTCTTCCCTGAAAAAGGCGCAAACGGCTTTTTCATGGTCCACTGTACATAGCTAAACCGGCCTGCCGTCCCGTGATTCGAAAAAGAAAGGCGCGACAATGCGGAATCTGATTATCAATGATCGCGGAAAATGCGTGGGATGCAACCGTTGCATCCGCGTGTGCCCAATTCCGGAAGCCAATGTGGGCCGGATGGAAGACGGCGACACCAAGGTGTATATCGACGACAAAAAATGCATCGCCTGCGGCGCCTGTCTGCATGCCTGCCATCACGGAGCGCGTGATTTTGTCGACGACACCGAACGCTTTTTTGCGGATTTAGGCAAGGGCGAGCCTATTTCCCTTTTCTTCGCGCCGGCCAGCCGCTCCAATCTGGAGAACTGGGGAAGAATTCTTACTTTGCTCCGCAACATGGGCGTCCGCAAAATCTATGACGTCTCCCTGGGCGCGGACATATGCGTCTGGGCCTATATCCGCTATATCCAGCAAAAAAAACCGGTTTCGGTTATCACCCAGCCCTGCCCCGCCGTTGTAAACTACATCCTGAAACACAACCTTAAACTTTTGCCTTATCTAGCGCCGGTGCAGTCGCCCATGCTGTGTACGGCTATCTACATGCGCAAATATAAAGGCATAAGCGACAAAATAGCGGCCCTGTCGCCCTGCGTCGCCAAAAGCGGCGAGTTTGAAGACACGGATTCCCATGTGTCCTACAACATTACCTTCATCAAACTGGAAGAATACATAAGGGATAATAATCTGGTCCTTCCTGAAAAAGAAAGCGGCTGGGATCATGTTGATCCTGCCCTGGGCTCAATTTTTCCCATGCCGGGAGGCTTGAAGGAAAATGTGGAGTTCATTCTGGGCCAAGGGTTGCGTATCGACAGAAGCGAAGGGCAGGGAGTTGTTTACCACGCCCTGGACGTCTTCGCCAAAGAAAAAAAAGAAAATCTGCCTGCGCTTTTTGACGTGCTCAACTGCCCCGAAGGATGTAACCTGGGCACCGGCTGCCGTCAGGACAAAAGTACTTTTGAAGTTAATTCAGCCATGAGCAAAGCGAAATATACCGCGCTCAAGGGGCGGGAACGGAAATATTTTGATGAACTGTACCGGACATATGACAAGACGCTCAGACTTGAGGATTTCATGCGCCGCTATTCCCCCCGGCCGGTCATAACCATCCCCTTCAGCAGCGATGATATTGAAGAAGCCTTCCAATCGCTCGGCAAAAAGGACGAGATTTCCCGCTCCTTTGACTGCGGGGCCTGCGGTTCGGACACATGCCTGGACATGGCCGTAAAAATCGCCAAGAGAATCAATTCTTCCGAAAACTGCATCCAGAAGGCCCATACGGAAATGCAGGAAGAACATTCCCTGGTAATGAACTGGCAGACTCAGAACTCCGGCGCCATTCAGACCATCCAGAAGGATATTACAGGCATTAAAAATTTTGCCGACAAGATTGTAAATGAACTGGCCCAGGTGCAAAAAATGATGGGCATTTATGAAACCATGGCCAAAGATATCAGCAAGATTGCTTTAAATATCCATATGATCTCCTTGAACGCGTCCATTGAGGCGGCCAGAGCCGGAGAATCCGGCAAGTCTTTTTCCGTGGTAGCCAAGGCGATCCGCGATCTGGCGGGAGAAACTCAGCATTCCACTCAGCAAATCAGTTCAGCCTCAACGGAAGCGAAAAGCGCTATGGAGCAAATCGCCGACATGGTTATAACTATTGGACAAGACATCACGGAATCTCATAACAATATAACCCAAATTGCCGACAGCACGCAAAAAATAGTATCGCACGGCGACATAGGCCGGCGGATTATATAAAAACCGTTTACAGAATTTAGACTACATCATCGACATTACTGCCCCGCCAGGGATCAGGCGCCGGTTCCTGGGGCTGAGGCGGGGCAGGCGCGGGCCAGTTGCTGTAGGCTTCGGTGGTGGGCGGGGCGGGATTGGGCGCCTGCGCCGCGTTGGCCGGCAGCGGGGCGCTGACAATGACTTCCGCCTGAGCGGGCGGCATGACCGGAGGCGGGGCAGCCGCCAATTGCACATGCTGCACCGGCGGTTCGGGATATCTGCTGGGAGCGTAGTCCGGAACCATCTCCTGCCTTTGATTGATGGGATCGTATTCTAAAGCCATTTTGCCCTTCTCCTTACTTTAATAATATTTATTATTGCCCGCCTGTCAAGGGGATGCCTGTCAAGGGAAGGGAAAGAGGCAGGAGGCCGGTACCCTTCCCGTCATTTCAGGGAAGCGCTGATTTTCCTTTCCCGTCATTCCGGCCGGGTGCAAACGGCAGATCTTCGGCTGCTTGGCTTAAAAACAAAATACCTTTAAAGGGTGGGTAGGGCGGGAAATCATGGTTTTTGTTTTTAAGCCGCCTGAAAGGCAAAAAGAATTGGGAAAAATGCCAGGCGTGGAAATTATCAAATACTAGGGTTATGTTATGTTCA
>JAIRYI010000107.1 GCA_031267815.1 Desulfarculales bacterium
GTAACAGGCGGCCCGGGTGGAATAATGGGGGCGGTAAATACCCGCGGCAAACAGTGGCCCTATCCCGGCGGGCTGGTGGGGGGTGTTCCCGGTTTCCGCCCCCCCCCCCCCCCCCCCCCGGCGTCCGGGTAAGGCGGTTAATATACTCCTGTGCTGCCGGCCGGGGCTGGATAATTTTGTCGATGATATGATAGCAGCGCTGGCGCCAGAGGTTAACTTTCATAAATGTGTCAGCGATAATGAGAATGAACATGCCGCAAGCCTCAAAAACCATGAATTCATATGGCTGGAATGGGGCAATGAGCTTGCGGTCGCGCTTACCAATAACTACCCTGATCTGCTGCGCGGCAAGCGGGTGATTGTGCGCATTCACCGTTATGAGATGTACAACGGTCTGGCGGAGAAAATAAATTATGAGGTGGTGGATGACGTCATTTTAGTGGGCCGTTATATGCGGGATGTGTTTTTGAGAAAATGCGCCCCCAAGCTGCCCGCCTCGTGCCGGGTACACGCGGTCCCCAACGGGGTGGATATCAGGCGTTTTCAGGCCCGGCCCGAGGCGCGGCGCAACGGGCGGCGGCTGGCCTCGGCCAGTTTTATCCAAAGCATCAAAAATCCCATGCTGATGCTGCACGCCTTTGCCTGCCTGCCGGAATCATACCCCAGCTATGAGCTGCATATAGCCGGCAAGACGCAGGAGTATATCCTGGCTCTGGGCATGAATGAATTTGTCCGCGCCAACCGGATGCATAATCGGATATTTATGTACAAATGGCAGGATGATATGGCCGCGTGGCTGCAGGATAAGGATTTTTATCTTTCCGCCAGTGTTTCCGAGAGCCAGGGCATGAGCATCATGGAAGCGGCGGCCTGCGGCCTGAAACCTCTGGTTTGCAATTTCCCGGGAGCTTCCTCCATTTATCCCGGAGAATTTATCTGGCGCAACATTAATGAGTTGATCCGCATGGCGCAAGCCCCCAGGGAACCGGAAAGATACCGTTCTTTTGTGGAAAATAACTATTCTTTGGACTTGCAGGCGAGTAATTTGAAGCGGCTTATCCTGGACCGGCATATAATCGGGCCCAGAGATATAATATATTGATTTCACCAGGATGACCATATGAAATCGCTGTTGTTTTTATCCTTGCTCATAACAGGGTTGTTAAATTTTGCGGCCCCGGCTACGGCCGGGCCGGCCCTGACGCCTCATCTTCAGGAAAATATTTTACGGGTTGCGCCAGACGAATCCTCTGCCTTTGTGCCCATGGTCAAACCACCCGGCGGCACGCCGGAAGCAGAAGTTCTCTCCCGCCGGGGAGATTGGGAAGAAGTGCGTTTACAGTACCGCTTCAAATATAACGGCTCCGCGGATCCGAATATATGCGCCGTCTCTTTGTTTGAAGGAACCTTTACCGGTTTTCGCAAAATTCCGGCGCTTTCAGGGCAAGCGCCGGAAGCGGCTCAAAGCGCGCTTGGCCCTAATCCGGGCCGTTGATTTTCTGGCGCAAGACCCCGGAAGTTTTAAAAACCACTACTTTCCGCGCCCGCAGCTGTAAATCTTCTCTGGTCTGAGGGTTTCTCCCTCTGCGCGGGTGTTTGCTTTTGACAATAAACTTTCCGAACCCGCTTATGAGCAGGTCGTCGCCGCTGCTTAAAGTATTTTTAAATATTTTTAAAATAGTTTCCGTAAGCTCTCTTGCCCTGGTTTTGGGCAGTTGAGTTTGTTCATAAATATAAGTGATGATGTTTTCTTTGGTTAAGGCCATGTCAGTTTTCCTTAAAAGGCTAGCAGAACCGTACCCTGCTTATGTAAGGCGCCGAAAAAATTAAATTATCAATGAATCTGCTTATATCTTGCCCTATGGGCGTCTGTTTGTCAAGGTAAAAGGAGACTGGAAATGGCAAATTAACAAATTATCTCAGTTACCTTTACTGTCTTACTCAATTTTGACATTATTTCAGAAAGTTGCAAGATAAATTTTTGCCTGCCCCATGTTTTGCCAACTGTGCTACCGCCAATTGCCGTCCGTGGCGATTGGCGGCAGGGTCAAGTCTTGCGGATTTTGCTGTTTCCAGATATAAAAGACATAACAAGCTCATTGTTAAGGCAATGCAATGGGGGCGATACGGTTTCGACGGGGATAGTTGAGGCGTAAGCGGCATGCCGGGGACTTCCAGCCCGTAATCTGGGGAAAAATGTAATCGCAGACGATTACGCTTTGGCTCAGGCCGCTTAATCCGGCTTAAGCCAGCAGCCACTACGAGAGGGTTGCCGTCCGTCCCATTCTTTGCCTGCGGGAATGGCCGACGGGCGTCAAATACAGCAGGAAAAGACGCTTTATTTTACCCGGCGGGCAAGGCGTTTAAATTAAACACCGGGCTGGTCCGGAAAATCCTGCCAATGGGATCCTTACGGGCGAGAATCAAAACATCTGGCTAAGCATGTAGAAGTTTACGGTGAAGATTTCCGGACGGGGGTTCAATTCCCCCCGCCTCCACCAGCTTATACTTTTGGAGTACCAAGGTGTCCGGCAACTGCCGGCTTACTTTCCGTTGAATAATCGCAGGCGGATGGTGTCGCAACGGGCGCGAGCCAGTTCTGTCCAGGACAATGCTTTGTGCCGGATAGTGTTGAGCAGAGTATAGGCCAGGGCCGTGGGCAGCACCCGGAATTGATTGGGCAGCCACTTGCTGCAACTGGTTCTGTCGGCGAAAAGGCACATTTGCTGCTCTTTGATCCGATTCTCCATTTCGCCATGAAAATTGGGATAATGAAAGCGCTGAAGGCAGTTTAAGCGGCTGAAGCGACAAATTTAATGTAATATTTACTGTTTAATTTTACGAATAATATAACTACAATATTACTAAAGGAGATTTAACATTATGCCCAACATAAAACCTGTTTCAGATTTGCGTAATTATAACGAAGTATTGCGCGATGTAGCCGTAGGTGAGCCTGTATTTCTTACCAAAAACGGCCGCGGGCGTTATGCGTTGGTGGATATTGAGGAATATGAGAAAACCAAGGCCACTATTAAGCTCTTGTCGCAACTTTCCGAGGGCGAAAAAGCCGGACGCGAAAAGGGTTGGCTTGGCATTGATGAAGTTGAAAAACTCCTGGCAGGCTAGCGGTGGCTAGACTCAATATCTCCCCCCGAGCGCTATGAGAAATAGCTTCTGCATCTTCCAAACAGGCGGCCAAGTTATCTCATTTATTTCTATCGAATAATTATCTATATTAGCTCAGGCGCAGCCCGAAGTTGGCGGCAAAAGCCAGGCTGATTATAATCATTACCCAGTGTACTTCTTTTATTTTTCCGGAAAATAATTTCAGCAGCGTGTAGCTGACAAAGCCGAAAGCAAGCCCGTTGGCAATGCTGTAGGTCAGAGGCATCATGACAACGGTCAGAAAGGCGGGCAAGGTTTCGGTGATGTCGTCAAAGCGCACATGGACCACCTCGGACATCATCAATGCGCCCACCAGAATCAGGGCCGGGGCGGTGGCAAAGCCGGGTACAAATTCCAGCAGAGGAGCCAGAAACAGCGACAGGGCAAAGAGCGCGGCCACGGTAAGAGCGGTCAGGCCGGTGCGCCCGCCGGCGGCAATGCCGGAGCCGCTTTCCACATAACTGGTTACAGTGGAGGTGCCCAGCGCGGCGCTGACCATGGTGCCAACGGCGTCGGAGGTCAGGGCGCGATCCAGGTTTTCCATGCTGCCGTCATCTTTCATCAGATCCGCCTTGCGGGCCAATCCGATCAGGGTGCCGGTGTTGTCGAAAAGTTCCACCACGGTAAAAGTAAAAATAATGGAAATGACGCCGTACTCCCAGGCCCGGGTCAGATCCATGGCCAGAAATGTTGGGGCGAGGCTGGGCGTGCCGGCGCTGACCAACGCGGATATATGGCCGGGCACGGGCGCGGCCCCGCACAGCATGCCCAGGACAGTGGTGAAGATAATGCCCAGCAGGAGGGAATATTTATTTTTGCGCGCCATAAGCGCTCCGGTGAATATCAGGCCGGCCAGAGTCAAAAGGGGCGCGGGCCGGTCAAGGGCAAAGCTTATGGAGGCCACAGGCCCGGCGGTCACCAGAGTTGCCGGGCTGCCGATAATAATGCCGGAGGCCTGCAAGCCGACAAAGGCGATGAATACGCCGATGCCGACCCCAATAGCGTATTTCAGATTGATGGGCACCGCCCGGATGATCGCCTGGCGGACGCCGCCGCAGGTAAGAAGCAGGAAAACCAGCCCGGAAATAAACACCGCGCCCAAGGCGGTCTGCCAGGATAGTCCCATCCCCAGCACCACCGTGTAGGCGAAAAACGCGTTCAGGCCCATGCCGGGGGCGACAGCGATGGGGAAATTGGCCCACAGGCCCATCAGCACGGTGGCCAGGACAGTGGCCCAGATAGTGGCGGCAACCGCCGCCTCTTTGGGAATCCCAGCCGCCGCCAGAATATTGGGGTTGACGAAAAGAATGTAACCCATGGTCACAAAAGTGGTCAGGCCGGCCAGAATTTCGGTTTTAACCGTGGTGTTTTTCGCCTGGAGCCGGAAAATTTTTTCCAGCACCCCCCTGAAACCAAGAAATTTTTCTGTCATACCCACACCTCATCTTATAATTATAGCTGTCAGCGCCTTGCGCCGCCTGAGTAAAATCTTGCGCCTTGCCGCTTCAACAAAGTATGGCGGATAGGCCAGGATGCCGGTCAGGCGATTATTTCTTCCGGGTAAAAGTATTTTGTTTTTTATGGCATATATTTTATCGAATTTCAATTATATTTATTCTCAATAAGATTTTGTTATGCGGAAGTCCGTTCCCGCGGGAATGAATTTCAGGAAATATCTAATAATTTAAGCATATTTTGTATGCACGGGATAAGGGGGGAAATGAGGGGGGGTTTCCCGGATAAATTTTTAGGTTATTATAGATGATGTGTGATGTTTAAGAGCCGGTTGAAGAAGTGCAGGATTGTTTGTCGGGACATTTGGTAAGTGGGTCTACTCCATGTGTGACAGTTCCCCTGATGGGAGTGAACAAAGAACACATGAACAGCAGGAAGATAGCCGCGCCCCTGTCCTCGCTGCTTCGCAGGCAAGAGATTCCGGACGCCGCAGTCTATCCAGATATTTTTAAGAATCATATCGCTCCTGACAGGACAGAGTTCAAGCCTTTCCGTATTAATCATTCCAGTCTGTTTTCTCAAAAACAAATTCGTATTAATGGGATTTTAACCCGGCTGACCGGGAAGGCCCCAAATTTATGCGCCCTTTTATTAGGGGGCGTTAAAGTGATAACCGATCCGGATGCCGCTGTTTTCAGGCCGCGCCGGACAGAAGAGGAAGATATGAATTCATTCAGCCCGTCAATAGAAAGATCTGCGCACAGATCAATACTTTTCGCCTTCCCGGCGGCGCTTCTTTTCCTGAGCGCCTGCGGCGAAGCGCAGCCGCGGCCTTCCGCCGCTCCGCTCATACCCTATGTGTGCCTGAGCGCGGAAACTGTCGCCTTAAAAAGAGAGCTACCGGGAAGGGTGTCGGCCTTGGCCATGGCGGAGATTCGCCCTCAAGTAGGTGGAATTATACAAAAACAGCTGTTTATTGAAGGCTCGGAGGTGACATCCGGGCAGGCGCTGTATCAGCTTGATCCGCTTCTTTATGAAACGGCTTACAAAAACGCCCAGGCTGAACTGGCCAGAGTTCAGGCGGAAGAGAACGCCTCCCGCTTACTGATGGAGCGTTCCGCCCGGCTGGTAAAGAGCGGCGCCGTGGGCAGGCAGGAATACGATGACGCCGCTGCCGCCTACAGACGCGTTGAAGCGCAAATTGGCGCGGCCAAGCATTCCCTGGAAACAGCCAGGATAAACCTGAGCTATACCAAGGTGACCGCCCCCATCAGCGGAAGAATAGGCCGCTCCCTGGTTACGCCCGGCGCTCTGGTGACCAAGGACCAGGCCAGTCCGCTGGCGGTCATTCAGCAGACAGGTTGGGCTTATGTCGATGTTTTCCAATCCAGCGCCGAGAATTTAAGAATACGCCGGGAAAAAACCGGCGGCAGAATGAGCGACAATCCTGACAGCGCCGGCCGGGTCCGGCTGCTGCTTGAAGACGGCTCCCCCTATGTCCGGACTGACGGCAGGGGGCAGCCCGAGTGGATTGAGGGCAAACTGCTTTTTTCCGACATTACCGTGGGGCAGAGTACAGGAACGCTTAATATCCGGGCTCAATTCAGCAACAGTGAAGGGATTCTGCTGCCGGGCATGTATGTGCGGGCGGTGATTGAAGAAGGAGTGGTGGAAAACGCCCTGCTTATAGCCCAGAAAAGCGTGTTCAGAGATATGCGCAATCAGGCGCGGGTTTTTATCCTCACCAAAAATCCGGCGGCGGGCAGCGCTTCGTCTCCGGCTTTGGGGCCTCATGAGTATTACGTGGAAGCCAGAGGCGTCACTATTGACCGGGATCATGACAACAGATGGCTTATTTCCGCGGGCCTGGCCCCCGGCGAACTGCTGGCGGTGGACGGACTTATTCACCTGCGCCCGGGAATGGTGGTTAGCGGCAGAGAGACAGCTCCGGCAACCGGTCCGGCCGGCCCTGATAACAGGCCTGACGACAAACTTGACGACAAGCCTGAGGCCGGGCGGAGATAAAGAGCATGTCAGATTTTTTCATAGATCGCCCTATCTTTGCCTGGGTCATAGCTCTGTTTATTATGATGGCCGGTTCGCTGGCTCTGATGAAACTTCCGGTAGCTCAGTATCCGGATATTGCCTCGCCTCTTATTACCGTCACCGCCAACTATCCGGGAGCTTCCGCCCGGACGGTGGAAGATTCTGTCACCCAGGTCATAGAACAGCAAATGGGCGGCATCGACAATCTCCTGTACATATATTCCACCAGCGATTCCTCCGGTTCGTCCTTTATCAATCTGGCCTTTGAAACCGGAACGGATACGGATATCGCCCAGATGCAGGTGCAAAACAAGCTGCGCCTGGCGGAACCGCTGCTGCCCGAGGAAGTGCGGCGGCAAGGAATGTCGGTGAGCAAATCCACCGCCAGCCTTTTCCTGATAGCCGCTTTTGCGGCTGAGGATGAAAAAATAAGCGAAGAAGAACTGGGCGATTATGTGGCCAGCAATGTCAAGGATAATCTGAGCCGCCTGCCGGGGGTCGGGCAGGTTATGATGGTCGGTTCCCAATATGCCATGCGCATCTGGTGCGATCCCTTGAAACTGGAGCAATACCGGCTCAACCCATCTGACGTCATAGCTTCTGTCCGGGAACAGAATAATCAGGCGACGGGCGGGCAGACGGGCGCGTCGCCGGCCCGGCCGGGGCAGGAAATAAATATTACCCTTAATGCCGCCTCGCGCCTGCGAACCGTTGAAGAATTTGAAAATATTCTGTTGCGGGTCAATCAGGACGGCTCCTGCTTGAGCCTCAAAGATATTGCCAGAGTTGAACTGAACAGGGAACAATTTCTGGACCAGTCGCGCAACAACGGCAAACAGGCGGCGGCGCTTTTATTCCGGCTGGCCTCCGGAGCCAACGCTCTGGACACGGCCGCGGCTATTAAAAAAGAACTTGCCGCCCTGTCCGAGTTTTTTCCTCCGGGAATCAGAGTATCATTTCCCATGGATACTACCGTCTTTATAGATGTTTCCATAAAAGCGGTTTTTAAGACTCTGGGTGAAGCGGTTTTGCTGGTTTTCCTGGTCATGTTTCTTTTTTTGCAAAATTTTCGCGCCACCGTCATACCAAGCATCGCCATCCCGGTTGTTTTGCTGGGCACATTCGCGGTGCTGGCCGTTGCCGGATATTCCATAAATACCTTGACCATGTTCGGTATGGTGCTGTCCATCGGGCTTTTGGTGGATGACGCTATTGTGGTGGTGGAAAATGTGGAGAGGCTCATTCACCGTGAGCGCTTATCTCCCCGGGAAGCGGCGCGGAAATCCATGAAACAGATTTCAGGAGCGTTAATTGGCGTGGCCATAGTTATCGCCGCGGTTTTTGTACCCATGGCCTTTTTGGGCGGCTCGGTGGGAGTAATTTACCGGCAGTTTTCCATTACTATTGTCACCTCAATGATTCTGTCCACTTTTGTGGCCCTCACCCTTACCCCGGCCATGTGCGCGGCTCTGCTTAAAGCCGGCCCGGCCAAAGCAACCCGGGAGCCGGGATTCCTGGGGCGTTTCAACTGGCTGTTTAAACGCCTCACCGGCAGCTATGAAACCCGAACCAAAAAAATTGTTTCCCGGCCGGGCCGGTATCTGCTCTGCTTTACGGTTGGCGTTTTGCTGATCGGCTGGATGTTCTGGCGGCTGCCCACTTCGTTTTTGCCGGACGAAGATCAGGGCATAATTTTCGTTACCGTACAAATGCCTTCCGGAGCGACGTTTGAACGCACCCAGGAGGTTCTGGATAAAATAGACCGCTACTTCCGCAGCGAGGAGAGCAACTTGGTCAGTAATATTTATATGATGGCCGGCGACAGCTTTATGGGGCGGGGAGAAAATACCGGCCAGCTTTATATAAACTTAACCCACTGGGATAAACGCTCTGACGCGCGCTCACGCGTTCCCGCCATCATGAACCGGGCCAGAGCGCGTTTTGCCGATCTCGCCGAAGCCAGAATATTTATTTTCGCTCCGCCTCCTGTTTTGGAACTGGGCAGTTCGTCCGGATTTGTTTTCGAATTGCAGGATCGGGGCGGCAGCGGACACGAAGCGCTCATGAACGCGCGCGACATGCTGCTGGGACAGGCGGCGCGGCATCCGGCCTTTCTCTATGTCCGCCCCGGAGGCCTTGATGACGTGGAGCAATATTCCATGCAGATTGATCTGAACAAAGCCGGGTCTCTTGGCTTAAGCAAAGGAGAAATAGATCAGGCCATCTCGGCCTATTGGGGCGGCGCATATGTAAACGATTTCATGGATCGGGGGAGAAGCAAAAAAGTCTACTTGTGGGCTGACAGCGATTTCCGGATGCAGGCCAGTGATTTCAAAAATTATTACCTTAGAAATATAAGCGGAGACATGGTTCCTTTTTCTTCTTTCCTCAAAGTTACCTCAGCCCAGGGTTCCCCCCGGCTGGAACGGTATAACGGAATTCCTTCTCTGGAACTGCTGGGAGAAGCGGCGCCGGGCATGAGTTCCGGCCAGGCCATGGCGGCAATGGAGAGAATCGCGGCGGAGCTGCCGCCCGGCTTTGACTATGCCTGGAGCGGTATTTCCTTTCAGGAAAAACGGGCCGGCGCCCAGGAATTGGCGCTTTACGTCATATCCCTGGCCATGGTCTTTCTGTGTCTGGCCGCCCTCTATGAAAGCTGGCCCATCCCCTTGGCCGTGCTTTTGGCCATACCGGCGGGCGCTTTGGGCGCGCTTTTGGGAGCATTCATTCTAGGGCTGAACAATGATGTGTATTTCAAGATCGGCCTGCTCAGCATTATGGGCCTGTCGGCCAAAAATTCCATTTTGATAGTGGAGTTTGCCAGAAAACTCCACGCCCAGGGGGAAAGCCTTATGTCCGCCACCCTGGAAGCGGCGCGGGTCCGTTTCCGCCCCATTATAATGACTTCATTGGCCTTTATCCTGGGCGTCATACCTCTGGCCTTTAGTTCGGACGCCGGTTCCGGCGCTCAGAACGCGGTGGGAATAACCGTGGTCAGCGGGGTGACCGCGGCCACGCTTCTGGGCATATTTCTGACCCCGCTCCTTTATGTGATAGTAATCCGCCTGGCGGAAAAGAAAAAGGAGCGGGAAGCAATCCAGAAACAATATAGAATGATTGGGAGCGGTTAAATCCTTGACAAAAACAGCTTGCCTTGCCCCAGGGGCCGGTTTGGGTTATCCTTTAACAGGAGGGGAATGATAACCCATGGATAAAAAACCGCTGTCGCCCAAAAATGATTTTGTCTTCCACAAAATTTTCAGCG
>JAIRYI010000071.1 GCA_031267815.1 Desulfarculales bacterium
CTGCCGCCCGCGCCCGGAATTATCAAAACGCGGTCAAATCGCGAAAACGGCCATTGTCAATATTCCGTTGATTTATTAGAATATTGATGTAAATAATTTTGTCATAATACCCAACCACATTCATTTGATAATTGACGTAATTCAAAACGGGCGGCAGGATGCCGCCCCTACAATATCATCCCCTTTGACTTTTTCAGCAGCCTAAGAATGCCGCCCGCAATTATCCAAACATAGACCGGGACAGCCGTTCCTTAAAAACATTTCCTGTCGAAATATCAGCATGTTCAATGTTTTTCAGGATCGACTTCCATAGCTCCTGGCGGGCGGGAACAGGCGGGCGTTACCGCGCTCCCCCCCTCCGGGGCGCTTCGTTTTTCGCCGGCGCCTGTTCCCGCGTGCTATTCCAGGTGCTATTCCAGATGCTATTCCAGGTGCTATTCCAGGTGCTATTCCAGGGGGAGAGCAAGCCGGAAACCCAGGTGATCGCTATGAGCGCCCGGCAAATTAATGTTGCGGCAGGCCGGCCGGCAAAACCCGGCGGGAAAGTCCCAGCCGCCGCCGCGCAACACCCGGGCGGAGCCTGACGGAGGGCCTTGCGGGTCAGCGGAAGGACTGCCGGAGTAGGAGTTTTGGTCATACCAGTCCCCCACCCATTCACAGACGTTGCCTTGCATGTCATACAGACCCCAGGCATTGGGCCGCTTCCGCCCCACCGGATGGGTAGTTTTGCCGGAATTGCCCTCATACCAGGCGTATTGCCCAAGCTGACCGGCATTGTCGCCAAAGCTGTAGCGCGCGTTGGAACCGGCCCGGGCCGCGTATTCCCATTCCGCTTCCGTGGGCAGACGGTAGCGCCTGGGCCTTTCTTTTTCATTCAGAATGGAGATGAAGATCTGGACCTCATCCCAGGAAACTTGCTCCACCGGATTGTCGCGGCCTTTGAAGCGGCTGGGATTGCCGCCTGTCAGCGCTTCCCATTGGGCCTGGGTCACCTCATACCTGCCCAGATAGAAAGGCTTGCTGACGGTCACCCGATGGAGCGGCATTTCACTGTCGAACGCCATATCGTCAAAGGTTTTGTCTGATCCCATCATGAACTCGCCCGCGGGAATCAACGCCAATTCCATCCCGAGGCTGTTGGTTATGATATTTGTTTTTTTAGGCACGCTTTCAGCCCTTCCGGATTCGGCAGGCCCTGTTCCCCAAGGGGCGGCGCCGGCTTGGTTTTTACATATTCCATATGCCATTTATCTACAATTTTCCGCCGTTTTTGGGAACTGCTCTCCATCCATAATTCTGGAGATACATTGGTCGCCCGCGCCAGCTTCTTTGCGACCCGCCAAGACGGATTACGGCACCCATTCACGATTTGGCATAGATATGAAGGGCTTATTTCGACAAGGGCGGATAGTTTTTTTTGCACCCCATGTTCCATATTTAATTATATTAGCGTTGCGCAATTAAAAAGCAATAATAAATTCTAATAACTTTGCATATTGCAAACGTAATTTACATTTTCACATTTAATATCAACTTGTTATTTGTGAATTTTTGTATTAAAATTTGCTAAACGCGCATTTTAAATTGAGGAATTCTTTGCATAATGCAATATATGAGCGAATCCGGCACTTCCTATGAGCAGATCATGTCCGCTATCCGGCAAGTATTGCAAGAAAAAATTGACGAAATGGGGCGCGGGGGCCAAGTGACCCTGGCCGCCCGCGCCGCTGTCAGCGGGCCTTTTTTAAGCCAGCTTATGTCGGGTAAACGCCAGGGCACCCTCAAGATGTGGATGAGCGTTATCGAGGCGGCCGGTTATACCTTGCCCGAATTTGTTATCCAAATCGGTGAAATATATATTCCCAAAAAAACAAATGAATTGCGGGTTTCAGTTTATGAAAGGCTGAAAAAACTGCCGGAAAGTGAAATTTTGCTTGAAAAACTGTTGCATATATTTAAGCACAGCACCGCCGGCCAGTGGGCGCTATTTAAAGTTTTCCTTGACGGCTGCTATGCCATAACCATGGACAAATCAAATAAAAACAGTGAGTTGTGAGCAAGGAAAGTCCCTGCCTTTTTGCTTGGGGCCACAGCCTTTTATTCCACGCTGGGATCGTTAAAGCCAAAGTCAGGCAAGAGATTCTAAAATCTTGCCCCCAGCCCGCGGCTGGTATACTATTATTCAGACCTGTCGCAAATTGCCCTCCCCTGGCTCGCTTCAGGCCCTGCATATTTGTAATATGCAACAAGCATCTTTATTATTATTATAGATCAAGGCGCGGCCGGAGCGGCACAATTTCCGCTGGGCCGCGCCTGGCCGCTGTAAATTAAGGGAGATGAAAAGTTGTGACAACCTATATAAGCGGTTCTCTGGCTTATGACCGGATAATGTCCTTTGACGGCTATTTCAAGGAGCAAATCCTGGATGAGCATCTGGATAATATAAATGTCAGTTTTACCGTATCCTCGGCTCAGGAATTTTTCGGAGGCACGGCGGGCAACATTGCCTACGGCATGACGGTTATGGGCCGCCGGCCGGTGATTCTGGGCAATCTGGGCCTGGACGGCGGCCGCTATCTGCAATATCTGCGCGACCTGGGGGTTGACACTGCCCATGTGGGCCAGGTGGAAGAGGAATTTTCTCCCGGCGCCTATATAACCACCGATCTGGCGGGTAACCAGATAACCGTATTTAACGCCGGCGCCATGAAATTTCCCAACCGGTGGCGGGGCGAGGGTATGGACCCGGACAATTCCATGGTTATAATATCGCCCGGCAATCTCCGGGATATGATGGAGCTGCCTCCCCTGCTGCGCCGGCGCGGAACGCCTTTTATTTTTGACCCCGGCCAGTCGCTGCCTTCCTGGCAGAGCCGGGATCTGGCTTCCGCCCTGCAAGGCGCCCATGCGCTTATCTGCAATCAATATGAACTCAATCTAATGCTCAAACTTATGAACATGAGCCTGGAGGAAGTGCGCCGCCAGGCAGGCAGCCTGATTGTCACCAACGGGGAACACGGCTCCCGGCTCTATACCCGGGATCAGATCTGGCATATCGGCATCCCCGCCTCCTCCCCCCGCCCCCTTGACCCCACCGGGGCCGGCGACGCTTACCGGGCCGGTCTGCTGGCGGCTTTGAACGATGGCAGGGATATGGTCGAAGCCTGCGCTTACGGTTCAGCCCTGGCGGCCGTATCGGTGGGCTTTAAAGGCACCCAGGGGTACGGATTGCCGCCGGGAGGCCTGAAGGCCGGGGTGGCGCCGGTGGAACGGGCCTGGAACTGATATGGAAACCAGAATTAACGATATTATGCTTGTCTACCATGGCGACCTCCTTTTGGGCTTTGCCCGGGTGGAGGATCTGACGGCGGACGTCAAACCGGGCTGGTGGCAGATAAGCCTGATGCTGCTGAAAATGCCCCTGCAATATGTCACCTGGATATTGCGGGATGAATATATAGACGGCCGCCAGTTCACCATGGGCGGAGAACCCATGCGCCTGGAAAGGCTTGCGCGTCCCGGCAAACTTGGCCCGGTTTGCAGCGACAGCCCCGCTTTACGGGAAAGTGGTCAGGAAACCGGGGCCGCGGGAAAACCAGGCCCCGGCGATATGGGCAAGGTGATCGCCCTGCGTCCCCGCAAACCCAAAAATCAGGACTAAAAACAACCGTTTAAGGAATCCTTATTCATGCCCGTCGCAGATAAAATTAAAGATTCTCTGGCCCATAGCAGCATGATCCGCAAAATGTTCGAGGCCGGCGCCCAGATGCGGGCCGAGAAAGGCGCGGAAAATGTCTTCGACTTTTCTCTGGGCAATCCCAACCTGGAGCCTCCCCCCGCTTTTAAGCGGGCTTTGCTTAAGTTGCTGGCTGATCCCGCTCCCGGGCGGCATGCCTATATGCCCAACGCCGGGATCCCCTCCACCAGGGCGGACATTGCCGCTTACCTGCGCCGCCAGTTTGGCTACGGCTTTACCGCCGAGCATATCATTATGACCGTGGCCGCGGGCGGGGCTTTGAACGTGATTTTAAAAACCCTGACCAACCCCGGTTCAGAACTGATTGTGCCCATGCCGTATTTTGTGGAATACGACGCTTACATAGAAAACCACGGAGGCAAAGTGCGCCGGGTGGCGACGGAGCGGGATTTCACTCTCAATCTGGACGCCATTGCCGAAGCGTGCAATGAGAATACCATAGGCATACTCATCAATACTCCCAACAATCCCACCGGAGTGGTATATTCCCCCCGGGATCTCGAAAAACTGGGCCGGCTGCTGGAAGAACTCAGCGCCGGTCAGGGGCGGGCTTTATATCTAATCTGCGATGAACCCTACCGCCAGCTGGTTTATGACGGCCGGGAGGCAGGCAATGTCTTTGCCTGTTACCCCAATACCGTTGTGGCCACTTCGTTTTCCAAAAATCTGAGCCTGCCCGGAGAACGCATAGGCTACATCGCCCTGCACCCGCAAGCGGCGGACAGCGAACTCCTGCTGGCCGGCATGATCCTGTGCAACCGGATTCTGGGCTATGTCAACGCCCCTGCCCTGATGCAGCGGGCCGTGGCCATGCTCCTGGAGGAAAAAGCCGATATTGCCCAATACGAAAAAAAACGCGACCTCATGTGCCAGGTGCTGGACGAGGCCGGGTTCAGCTATGTGAAGCCGGGAGGGGCCTTCTATGTGTTTCCCCGCTGCCCGATTGACGATGATGTGGCTTTCGCCGCCGCCGCCATCCAGGAAAATATCCTTCTGGTCCCAGGCTCCGGCTTCATGGGGCCGAAACATTTCCGTCTGGCCTTTTGCTGCGCGGATGAAACCATAACCCGCTCTCTGCCCGCCTTCAAACGGCTGCGGGCCCGTTACCGGTAAAAGCCTTCTGTTTTGCCGCCTGTAACCGTTCACAGCCTGGGCTGCAAAGTAAACCAGGCGGAAAGCGCCTGGCTGGAGGATGAACTTGCCTCCTTTGCGCCGCAAAAACCCCTGGCCCTGCTTTTTACCTGCGCGGTCACCGCTTCGGCCTCGCGCCGGTCGCGGCAGATGGCCCGGCGTCTGGCCGCGGGCCATGAGCAGGTGGTGGTCACCGGCTGCGACGTCCAGGCTCATCCGGAAAAATACGCCGGGTTTTCCATTTTAAGCCGGGCCGCTCTGGCCGAGGCGCCGGAGCTTGTCCGCAACCTGGTTGCTCTGCCCCAGATTCTGGAAGTTCCGCCCCCTCCGGAATCAGGGGCTTTTGTGCCGGGCCGGCGCAAGCCTTCCCTTCACCGCACCAGGGCTCAGCTCAAAGTACAGGACGGCTGCGACGCCCATTGCGCCTATTGCATTGTGCCCCATACCCGGGGCAAACCGCGCAGCTTGAGCCTTGCCCAGGCTCAAGCCGCCTTTCATGCCCTGGGCGAAGCCGGCGCCAGGGAGGTGGTGCTGTCGGGCATTCATCTGGGCCGCTATCAGATTGACGCCGACCCTGAACCTCTGCTGACCCTGCTGCAAAGCCTGCTGAAAGCCCATCCTCTGCCCCGCCTGCGCCTCTCGTCCCTGGAAGCGGGAGAAATAAGCATCCCTCTTCTTGAGTTCATGGCTGGCGAGGCGAGAATCTGCCCTCATCTTCATCTGCCTTTGCAGTCAGGCAGCGACCGCGTTCTGGCGGCCATGGGCCGGACTTATGACCGGGCCTTTTATGCCCGCCAGGTGGAAAAAGCCGCTTCCCTCCTGCCCGGCCTGTGTGTGGGAGCGGACGTGCTGGTGGGCCTGCCCGGAGAAGAGGATGAGGATTTTCGGCAAACCTTTGAACTGTTGCTCCGGCTGCCGGTAAACTATCTGCACGTGTTCCCTTATTCTCCCCGGCCCGGAACAAAAGCCGCCGCCATGCCCGGCCGCCCTCCGGGGCCGGCGGCGCGGGAACGGGCGGAGGAACTGCGCCGCCTGGGCAAAGAAAAATGGCTGAATTATCTTGAAAAACAAAAAGGCGGGACCTTACAGGTCCTGGTGGAAAGCGACGGCCTGGGAAGAGCGGAAAACTACTGTCCGGTAAAAGCCCCCCCCGGCAGCCGGCCCGGACAAATAATCGGCCATACCGTCAGCGGAGTGCATTATGCGAAAAAACGGGCTTATCTGGAATAGAATCTTCCTGGCCGGTATATTTTTTGCTTTCCTGACGGCCGGATGGCTGGGCCTTACTTTATCCGCTTCCCCCGCCCCCGCCCAATCATCTCCCCCCCCGCCTGCTCCCCCCGCCGAAGAACAGGCGCTCACCCCCGCTTACCCGCCCCTTCCTGAACTCTGGAAACAGAGGGGAGACCAGCCTCCTTTGAATACCGGCGCCAATACCCTGGACAGTATGATATTGAGCGTAGGCGGCCGCGCCATGACCGTTAAAAACGGCGGGGTGCTGGCCCTGCATCCTGATTCCCCTTTCCTGCTATTGGAAATAAAAACCGGAACCTGGCTGCGCTTCGGCTTGTCCGCCCGTCTGGCCGGCAGGCCGGAAGTGGATCTGAGCCATCCCCAGACTCTGCACAAAATATTGGGGGATGATATTTATCAGCGCGAATATATGGATTTACAGGCCTGGCAGAATGAAACTCTGGCGGGGGCGGTGCGCATCATTGTCCGTTTCGCGGCCATTGACTGGCTGCGCCGGGCTGAAGCCGACCCCGACTATGCCCAAAAAGTTTACGCCTGGTACCGGGCCTGGCTGCTGACTCCGGATGATTCTCTGCTGACCTTTAACCTTTTGGACGGGTTGCGCCGCCTGGAGCGCCCGGAACAGGCCCTGGCGATACTGGCTCAATATCCCGGCCTGCGGGAAGACAGCCAGGCCCTGCTGTTCCAGAGTTCTATCCTCCATGACCTGGGAAAAAACAGAGAAGCCCTGGAATCCGCGGAGGCGGCTCTGAGACTTGATCCGGATAACAGTGAGGCCATGCGCCTGCTGGCGGATCTCTACCAGGAGACCGGCCAGGAAGAAGCGGGCGCCGCCATGCTGGGAGATCTCCTGCGGCGTCCGCCTTTCAGTCAGGACTCGCGTTTATGGCTGCGTCTGGCCCGCCTGCTGGCGGCCCGGCCGGACCAGGTGGGGGAAGCCCTGCGCGCTTATGAGCAATACGGCCGTTTGGCCGGAATGAGCGCCGAGTTGTGGATGGAAATAGCCAGGGCGGAAGAAACGGCGGGTCTGGACAGTCTGGCGGCCCAAGAACAGGCGCTGAATCTGGCCCCTGGGCAGAGGGAAATAATATTGGAAGTGGCCAGAAGCCGGCGCGCCCGGGAGCAGGCGGCCCTGGCCGCCGGGGTGCTGGAAAACGGTCTGCGGGTTCTGCCCCAGGATGAACAGATGTGGCGGGAGCTTATTGCCCTGTACTGGGAAACGAATAACACCGCTTCACTCATAAACGCCTACAAAGAATATATAAAAATCCGCCCCGATCAGGCGGTGCTGTATTATGAGCTGGGGTTAAGTCAGCGGGAAAACGGTCAGACGGCCGACGCGGCGGCCAGCCTGGAAAAAGCCTGGAGCCTGGAGCCGGACAATTACGATTACACCTTGAGCCTTCTGACCCTCAAAGCCCAGATGAAAGAATATGATCGGGCGCTTAACCTGACCCGGGCGCTGCTTGAAAGCAATGCCGGAAGTCTGGCTCTGTGGGAGAGTCTTTACGCCCTCCTGGCCGGGGAACGCCCGGCGGAACTGGGAGCCTTGCTGGAGCAATGGCTGGCGGACAAAACCCGCCCGGCGGCCAAATTCTATGAAATGCGGGCGCTGCTGGCCCTGGAGCAGAACAAGCCGGAGGAAGCGGCTCAGATCCTGGAAGCGGCGGCGGAAATTTATCCCGCCAATTTACGTATTCCCTTTCTCCTGGGCAATATATACGAGGGCATGGGCCATGACGGCAAAGCTATGGTTTTTTATGAAAAAGTCATGGAAAAAGACCCTGCTTACAGCGATGTGGGCGAGCGCTACCTGCAAACCAAAATCCGCCTTTTGGGAAATCGGTGAGTGTTAACCCCGATATTTTATAAAATTGACAAAAGATCAAAAAAAATGCATTCCTCTCTCACTCATGCAATTCCTAGGCTAACTCGCCGCAGCAAAAGCAGACATACGAGATGGACATAGGATAAGGACTGCAAACAAGCGCGAGAGCAGTCTCTCACCTGTTTACTGCGCTAAATTTTAGGATATATTGACCCCGATTCAGGAGCGTTTGTTTTTAAATCCCAGATTCCGATTTTCATCTTTTTGATCGTCTTACCATCGCCGAAGTCCAACAAATCTTCACGATTATAAACATTAAGCAGTTTGTTAAGTGACCCTAAGTCGGCAGACGTAAATAAAAATGCTTCTTCTGGGTTTATCAGTTTACAGTACGCCCATAATTGTCCAACATCTCTTAGTGTTAAGCTGGTTTTCTTCGCTTCAACAAAAAACAGTTTAACCCCTCTGTTATTTTTAATGATACCAAGCACGTCAATCTGAATGTCGATGCCAGTAGCAATATCGTAGATGACTCCGCAACGTTGTAACGCACGGTCAAGGCGTTCGCTATGAGTATCGGCAACAACTATATCGCAGTTTTTGTATTTGTCTGAGAGGTGCTGTTGCAACCAATCACACATCGGTGGATATAGGTCAATTTCTTTCATAGTCACTCCCCATATCCTAAGTCGTTCGCAATCTCGCGCCACGAATTATAATGTTTTCCGCGGATGGACGCAGGTATAGACTCATCGCTTTCGGACGGGTGGTGCGGACGGTTTTTATGGATATCGCGAAGTTCCCAATAAAATTTATGTGTAGCGTCAAATGCGATGTATCCGTGAATCTTAAAACCATTACGAAGTTCGTTGGCGAACGAGGCGAGGGATTCTCGCTTGTGAATAATACCAAATCCTATCGGCTCAAACTCGTTTGCCCAAATTTTGATTTGATGTTCTTTCTTCCAGAAGTCTGGGCTTCCACTATTATACTTCGTCAGATCGCCGTCGCGCATATTTGGGTGTGCCCAGTCTATCGTCTGCACGGGTATATCGAGTGATTTAAGCATATTGCACACATCAATAGCAAGCCCCCAATTATGAGGCACTTCAATATATACTCTATGCTTGTACTTTTGAAAAAAATAGTTACTCCGGCGAATGTACCCTGTCACATCGGCGAAACCACGCAAAAACGCCCGACGCTCATTGGCAGTTGCGCTAAAAACAGCCGAGTCTAAACGAATGGTTTCGTGCGTTGTGCCATTACCCGTGTAGCGAAGAATTTGGCGGACAAGGTAATCTGCATTAGGTTTCGTGAACGAAAGCACAGAACTCGACTTTTGTTGGATGAACTGCATCTCCGCACCGATAAGTGGTTCGAGAATTGCTCGTATGTCGGTAACACTTGCTTTGACGTAAACTTTTACGTCATTAAAATTTTCCGTTTCGAGTTTTTTATGGGGGATATCTACTGACACGGTGGTATTAATGTTTGAGCGTTTAATCTCGCCGTTACCGCAAATCATTCCGAGAAGATAAGCCATTTCGGTATTCATGATTATCTCTCTCTCGTTTTATAGTTTATATCCCACTTCAAAATCTCTTACATTGCGGGGAAAGGCTGAATTAACCGCCGACCTTATAGCATCCTCACTTTGGTCTTGCCCAAAAGCAAATCCGTAGTCTTTAACGACACGTTCCACGAACCGCCCCTTGTTTATTCGCTTAACAAATTTACCTGTGCCTATACCTAATAATGGCGTTAAAATCGGTGGACAGTTGTATATATTGTTCAAGTAAATACGCAACTGGCAACCCTGCTTCATCACATTTCCGCCAGATGTTTCTCCTTGT
The DNA here is from genome assembly GCA_031267815.1 of Desulfarculales bacterium. Lineage (GTDB taxonomy): Bacteria > Desulfobacterota > Desulfarculia > Desulfarculales > Desulfarculaceae > JAIRYI01. Next base: position 9,827 of record JAIRYI010000071.1, read on the forward strand.
GTAATCGGATAGTAAGGCGCATTAGGAAACTCGCGAAGAAAGACATGAACCTTGTCTGCCGGGATTTGAGCTTCAATGTACCCAACACGGTTGGGAGTTGCCATATACCCAAGAACCAAGCATAAGTCGGCATCGCTCAATATGATGTCTTTTGCGTTTTTCGCAAGTATGCTCATACTCAGTTATTACCCACGCGAAAATTGCCATACCTCATTATGGCAACTATGGCTTCATTCCCACCGATTCTTGCCTCATAAGGTGACGGCGCGGTCTTACACTCGCCCTGCAAAAATGGCGGACAGTTATTTAAACTGTTAATGTAAATGCGATACTCATCGCCATATTTCATCGGATTACCGCCACTCGTGGTTCCATCTGCAATCGGATAAACTCCCGATTGATTTGTCACTTGACCGGCGGGGGACTCCAAGTCAATCTTGCAATTCCGCGTCAAGAAAGCTATAACAGCGTCTTTATCTGCTGTCGAGAGATAATTCCAGTCATTTAGCTTTATAGCCATTGTCTAAAGAATCTCCTTCTGCATTATTGTTTATCGTGCTTATTTATGAATATAAGCAGGTACTCGTGGATCTTATTTATGCGAAACTTGTATGGATACCCAAGAGGACGCATATTGTTGTAGTCCGCTTGTCGGTCCCATATAATTAGATCATCGTAAATGTAGCCGACTCTCTGCATAGCGGTTGCCAAATCACTGTGCAATGGATAGAATTCACTTTTTTTACGTATATCCATCACATTCACGATACAGTAGCCTTTCGGCTTTAACACCGTTTTGACTTCGCTAAAAAGATTTGCCAATCGCGTAATAAACAGGCGGTAATCGGCTATATTCCCCAAGTCCTCAGTCTTATCAGAGTAATTAACACTATCCTTTCCATCTGCACTGTGTTTCATATTGAGAATATCCCAATACGGCGGCGATGTAACGCAAATATCGAAACTGGCTTTCGGCAAATCGGCAATTGTAAGAAAGCTGTCGCCATTGATTATCTTTATCTGCTCGTTGCCGTTGACACGGTTAGCAGCTATCTTACAAAACTCGTCCGATAAATCTATCCCGACAGCCGAACATCCCAATTTTGCCGCTACCGCCGTAGTTGAACCTATCCCATTAAATGGGTCAAGCACGTTACAGTTTGCTGGGGCAAATGTCTTTATCAATTTTTCGCAAAGCGCAATGGGAAACGATGCCGGGTGCTTGAAGGCTCGTTCTTCCAAGGTTTTCGACAAGTCACGCCAAATGCTGAAAGAGTTCTGCAACCACTCTCTCCCAGTAAGTGAGTTGCAATTCTTAACGTTATTCAAAGCTGATCCACCTCCTTGACTGGAATTTTTTGACCTCTGTGTCGATGTATTCAGATAATTCGGCAGTCATACCGTAAATCTCGTATACAACCTTATTGAGCCGCTCCATATCCTCAAACCACTGGCGTGTAAGATATTCGTCACTTTCGAGAGCGGACACAACAGGGAGTATTTTATCAAAATCTTTCCTAAACTCTTCACTGCTCTTGTTGGGAAGCGGTATCTTCTTCAAGTATTTCGCGTCAGTGTGCATTGTCAGGTGTGATCGATTGTAACAATACCTGTACAAAAAGAAGTTACATAAACGCGAGTGTATAACACCTAAAATATAGCGGCACATTTTGGCGTCACCATCGGTAAATATTGTAACCGTTTGGGCTGCTTCTAATTTACCTCCAAAAGCGGCAATTACGCCGGCTTCTGCACTATAAATGTTCTGAATAAATATCTGATTACCGTCATCGTTCGGCATAGCTTTATCTTTATACCCGAACTTACGTATATCATTGCCTGTTATTGCTCCATCAGAGGTTGATTTACCTCTCCCCACATAACCATTGCAATAATCTTTGAGAGTCTTGTATGTGTCGGTTAATTGCACGAAAACTTCACGATCAGTATCACAATCAAACAAGAGTATCTCGTCCTTGTAGAAACTCTGGTACACCTTGCATAACAAAGGGAATCGATTAGCTTTATAAACCCTAATCTGCACCTTGTTTTGATTTGTGAGTGGAGTTTTTTTGCGAATAGTAAGAACAATCTGCTCACCACGAACATTCTTAAAGTATTGCCCTAAGTCAATAATTGATACGATGGTATACTCGTTAATAATTTTGCGTCTTAACAGACTGTAAGAGGCAACATGAAGAAAATTTTTAGGTATGATGTACGATAACACGCCACCATCTTTGAGTAACTCCAACGAACGGATTAAAGCGGCGACAAATAAGTTGTTCCCGGAGTCAGACACCTCGCGACGAAATATGTAATCTCCGTTTATTTCCACTCTGTCACCAACAGGGACATATGGTGGGTTGCCTATAATGCAATCCACTTTATCCGCTAATTCAAGTAGCGATAGCGTATCTTTCGCTGAATTGCCAATAAAATCAGATTTTATAAGTGTTGTACCTTCAATGCTATCGGCACAGAAGCTTATCGCCGCAGAATCCACATCAATACCGTAAACGTGCTTGTAACCGTATTTGTGGGCGGCAAACAGGAAACACCCCACACCACAGCAAGGGTCAAGAATAACAGAGGTGTCCTGATTTAGGAATGGCTTCACGGCAGTGAGCATCTTTTCAGCAAGAGAGAGGTCCGTATAGAATACGCCGTTGTCTTTCTTGAATTCATCTGTCAAAGAGTTCTCGTATTCGTTTGAAGCAATCTCATAGAGTTCAGCAGTTAGAGCCATCGCGAGATACTCCTTAATCGGTTATAGGGCATGTATGCAAAGCATACATGCCCTATAATACCATAAAATTTCTATCTTGTCAATAGACATCTCAAGACAATTATTACAAAATTCTAAATTTTATGCAAAATGCCGAAAATAAACTTTTTTGGATTACTACCTTGACAACAATGGACTTTCTTCCCGTTATTGTTTTGGAGCTTAAGCTTTCTAAGCGTCGCTTGATCTACAACCTGCGGCGCAGAAAATTGATCTGCTCGCCCGCCTTGGCCTTTATTTCCTCGCTGTCCAAATGCCCGACCCAGCGGTTTTCCATCAGTACTTTTCCCTGGCAAACGCTGTGGCGCACGTCGCTGGACTGGGCTGAATAGACCAGGTGACTGATATGATTATTTAAAGGCGTCATATGGGGAGCGTCGAAGTCCACCACGATAAAATCGGCCGGAGCGCCGGGGCGGAGGTTGCCCAATTCCGGCCAGCCGATAAGCCGGGCCGCCCGGCTGGTGGCCAGTTCAATAACCAGGCCGGCAGGCATGACCGCCGGATCCAGGGCGGCCAGTTTGTGAATTTTGGCGCACAGATCCATTTCCCGGAACATATCCAGCCGGTTATTGCTGGCGCTGCCGTCCGTGCCCAGGCCCACCCCCACCCCCTTGGTCAGCAGAGCGGGAATATCCGCCCGGCCGCTGGCCAGTTTCATATTGGAAGTGGGACAGTGCGATATCCCCACTCCGTGGCCGGCCAGAATGTCCATTTCCTCCTCATTAAGCCATATGCCGTGGGCTGCCCACAGACGGGGGCCAAGCACCCCCAATTCGCGCAGATGGGCCACCGGCCGCCGGCCCCAGGTTTGCCGGCAGTTTTCCACTTCTTCTCTGGTCTCACATAAATGCATGTGCAGGCCAAGGTCCAGTTCTTCGGCCAGTTCCTTTCCCTCCCGCAGCAGGGGAGGAGAGCAGGTGTAGACCGCGTGCATGTTCAGAACAGGGCGGATATCCCGGCTGTCCCGGCAGGCCAGGGCAAACTCCCGGGCCCGGCGGAACAGAGCCTGCCGGCGCCGCCCGTCCCGGGCCAGACTGTCGGTAAGGGTTTCCCCCAATAGCGCCCGCAGGCCGGCCCGGCGCGCCGCCCGCATGGTCTGATGAGGGAAATAATACATATCGGCAAAACAGGTAATTCCGCTTTTGATCATTTCCAGGCAGGCCAGGAGGCTGCCCCAATAAACCGTCTGAGCGGTGAGATTGGCTTCCAGGGGGAAAATATGCTCGTTCAGCCAGACGTGCAGCGTCTGATCATCGGCTACTCCCCGCATCAGGGTCATGGCCGCGTGGGTGTGGGTATTGATAAGGCCGGGCATGGTCAGGCCATTGCTGCCGTCCAGGCATTTCGCTCCCCGGGGCGGCGGGGGCGCCTGTTCCCGGGGCCCGCAATATATGATTTCATCCCCCCGGCAATGCACTTCTCCCTCTTCCAGGGTTTGGCCCTGGGGAAGCAGCACAGAACCCCCGCGCACATAAATATAATTTGCCGCCATGATAAACAGCCGATCCTGGAAAATATTAAATATTCTAGACCTGTCGCATATTTAAATATGCGACAGGTCTAATATTAAAACATAATTTCTGCAAAATCCATTTAATCAACCCTTCCTTAAAGCGTATTCATTTTAAGTGTTAACCCGCAGGGCTTTGGATTTGCCGCGCAAATCCTGATGCGGCTGGGCCTCCCGGCAATGCAAGCAGCCTCAATTTAGGGGGAAATTTCTCCTGGCCGGGAAATAGGCCGAGAGATATAATTGAGGCGAACAGACTCCTAGGAATTATTATGAAATTGTATATTGCCTCTTCATTTAAAAATTTACACGCGGTACACATGCTGCGCGATCATCTGCGCGGCCGGGGGCATGGGGTGCTGGACTGGAGCGCCTTGGCGCCTCCTTTACCGGAAGACATGCCTTTGAATACCCGGCGGGCTCTCCTGGACAGCGACGCCCGGGGAGAGATATTTGACTTCTGCCGTCAGGCCTGCCGCCAGGCGGACGCGGTTATTTATTTGGGGCCGGCAGGCCAGGACGCGGCGGCGGAGGTGGGCATAGCTTTTGCCAGCGGGGTAAAGGTGCTGGGCCTGGCCGGGCCTCTGGAAGCGCCGGGCCTGATTCTTAGCCGCTGTGTAAACTTATGGTTCGCCACTGCCGGAGATCTGCTGGCCCACCTGTCCCAGGGGGAAAAATGAAACCAATCCTCCGCTCTTGGCCCCGCCCTATTTTTCGCTGCTCAGGCCGGTCTTGAAGCTGACTTCCATCTCCATGTCCTGCTTGGCCCGGGTCTGGCGGCCGCTTTTATTTTCATCGCCGAACAGCTCCTGCCAAAGCGGGGAAAGACGTACCCGCACCCTGAATTTGTCCGTGATGACCTGAGCGCAGACGTCGCGCATAAAATCCCCAATTTCGAAGTTGAGGTCCGGAGCGCAATCTTCCGGAAGCAGGCGGGTTTCCTGGATATTTTCAATCGGCAGCATCATGGTCTTCTGATGGTCGTGGGAATAGGCCATAAGATACCAGTTGCTCTCGTAATACCAGGTGCGGTAAGGGTCGATAAGCATTTCTCTGATTTCTTCCTGGCCGCCGGGTTTAAATTTTATGCGCATCCGTTTTTTGGCCAGAACCATCTGGTTGATCAAGTCAATTTTCTGGGCGTAGATTTTTACGGTCTCCTCATCGGGCCGCACTATTTCAAAACTTTTTTGTATCTCGGCGATTTTGTTGAACGAGCTGGGCACCAGACTGGAAGTGAATTTATAAAATAGGGAATCCAAAGCGGTGTGAAGAGCCGGATCCGGCATATTGTGGAGAAGGTTTTTAGCCAGCCACAGAGCGATTATTTCCGCCACCGTATAAGGAGCGGGCAGGCCCTTGCCCTTGACCGGATCCACCAGAAACCACTTGGTGCTTCGTCCGTCACGCTTGCTGTAGAGGGGGAATCCGGCTGACTGCAAGGACTCCAGGTCCCGGTACACGGTACGCAATTGCACCTGTTCGCTGTCAGCCAGTTGCGAGGCGGTAAGCCCTTGGCTGGCCGCCGCGATTGCCTTAATTATACGCCATTGCCGCGCCAGATAATCTCCACGCATAAATCACCTTATTTTTGTGTTTATATAATAAAGCATGTGTATCATTCATTTTTTCAGGGAAGCCAGCACCCTGTCCCCCAGAGGCGACCGGATGAGCTGTTCCAGGGCGTCCACTATTTTGGGATCATTCTGGCCCGGATTGGCCTTCATCAGTTCCAGGGCCCGATCCATAGTGAGGCCCTCGCGGTAAGAGCGGGGCCGCATCATGGCACAGAAGGTATTCACCACTCCCAGCACCAGCGCTTCCGGCAATATTTCATCATGTTTCAGGCCTTTGGGGTAGCCGGTGCCGTCCGGGCGCTCGTTCATTTCATAGACGGTTTCGTAAATGGGCAGGCTGAAATCTATGTTATGTAAAATTTTGGCCGCATATTCCACATGTTTGCGCATGGCAATACGTTCCTCTTCCGTATATACGCCTTCCTTTTCCAGCAGGCGGCGGTCCACAAACAGCTTGCCCAACTGCGACAAATTGGCGGCCAGTTTGACCGTGGCAATGCTGTCTTCGCCCATATTCAGGTTCTGGGCCACAGATTCGCCCAAAATCCGCACCCGGTCGGAATGACCGCCCAGATAGGGGTCAATCATTTCCACGGAAACCACCATGGCCTGAACAATGCCTTCCATTGCTTTGTTCTGACGCTCCTGAGCGGCTACCATTTCAGTAATATCCCGGAATACCGAAACAATACCTTCCAATTTATTATCGGTGTCAAAATACGGAACCTTGCTTATCTGAAATTCATATTTTTTGCCGGCAATATAAACGGTCTCCCGGGTGGACATAGCCCGGCCGCTCTGCACTACCTGCTGATCGGCCACTTCCAGCCGCTTGCCGGTGGAATAGCCGAACACATCCTGGTCGGTTTTCCCCACCATTTTTTCCGCGTCCTGGCCCAGGGTGCGGGCCATGGAGGCATTGACGTAAGTATAGTAGCCGTCCATATCTTTGAGGCAGATAAAATCCAGCACCGAGGCGTTGATGCTGTCCAGCAGGCTGCGCTGCAGTTTTTCCTGGCTGGCCAGATAAAAAAATTCCTGGGCCATTTTCTGGTTGCGTTTGCTGGTTAAATTCCACCAGCCGGCAAAGCCCAGCAGCCCCACCACTATGGAAATAAGCAAAGCCAGGCCGACAGCCAAAGCCCAGGCCCCCAAAATTACCGTGCGATGCGTGGAAGAGGCCGATTCCTGCACCACCCACAAGTCGCTCCGAGGCAGCTTGACGCCCAGAGAATAAGAGTCTTCATCTTTGGTCAGGCTGGGACGTTTATCAAAAGGCAGGTTCTGTTTGCCGTCCAGGGCCAAAGGCTGGGGCAGTTGGGTTATTCCGGCGGATCCGCTGTTAAACACATAAAAATCGCCGTTCAGGCGCTGGACTAAAGTGACGGTGTCGCTTTCCGCCATCATGGCGGAAAGCGACATGGTGTCATTGATGATCTGGCTGACCGGAGTGGTCATGAGCAGCACCGCCACCACCCGGCTGACCGGGCCGCTGTGCTGGGGCGCGAAAATCGGCATGAACATGTCCAGCATGGGCCCCCGGTTCGGGTCCGCATAAATGGGCGCGAATACCGGCCGGGCCTGATCCAGGCACATTTTAATATGTTCACGCTGGCTGCCGCTCAAACTGATGACCGCGCTGTTGGTGGAGATGAATATCTGGCCGGTGCGGTTGATGACCCGGCCGGAATCAAAGCCGTTCAATTGTACAAAACTGCGCAGGGTACGCTCCAGAAGAGGCTGCTGATCGCGCAGATAACTCAGTTCCTCGGATCTGTCCTCAGAAGCGGGGGCTTGCCCGTCATAAGTCAGGAAAGAACTGATATCTGCTCCATAGCTATCCACATCCGCGGCATACATGCTGAAAAATTCGGATTCCATCAGGCTGAGCGCCTTGCTCTGCTGCGCGGTCAGCCAGTTATTGAATATGGCGGCTCTTTCATCCACCGAAGCAATCATGCGTTTTTCCAGGCCGCGCAGGTAAATCTCCTGTTCCCCCCGGGCATAAATTATCGCCGCCGCCATACTGACCGCCGTGACCAGGATGAACAGAGTCCGGGCTATTCCGCGCCAGCGGGCCATGCGCGCCAGCGCCGCCGCGTCCTCGCTGGAGTCCATCCCCTTTACTATTTCTTCCATATTATTAATGGTCTCATTAATCATGGCCTGAGCCATACTTGTACCTCTCTTCTGAATAATGACGAATTTATCTGCCCCCGCCGCCCGCGCCCCGGCCGCCGCCCCGGTTCTGCGATTGCGGCATATGCGCCCACTTGAAAAACTCGTTAACCGAATACTGGGGCACATACTGGGGATAGCGGGAATCCTCAAATACCCCGGAAGTCTGATTGTCCAGGATATAGACCTTGCCATCCACATAGACCGCCAAGATCGCGTGCCCCAGCTTGAGAATAGTATCCTGCACCGCCACAATGCGCATATTGTTGGGGTCATAGCCCAGGCGCTTCAAGGCATAATATTTGATTATACTGTAATCTTCGCAATCCCCGGAATTTTTTACAAACTCCAGGGGAGCGGCCCAATAATCATCCACCCCATAGTTGTCTTTATCCAGACGGTAGGGCCAGGTATTGAAAAATTTGGTGACCGCCCGCAGTTGTTCCAGGGCCGGTTTGCCTTGCAGCTCATTGCTCAGTTTCTGCCAGGCGCCCGCGGCTTTGGGACAACCGGCATTGCCCGGCTGGCAGGTGGAAAGCACCGCTATTTCCTTTTCGCCGCTTTGCATCACCCGCATCCACTGGGGCACGCCTTGCAGCTTGGACTTGAAGTCCATGGTGTTAAAGATTTTTTTGCTGCCGGGCCATAGATCAGCAGCGGCCGCGTCCTGGCCCGGAAGCAAACATAAGGCCAGTAAAATCAGCCCAACGCGCCACAGGATAAAACCCCATCCGCGCCTATAACAGGCGTTCAGGCCCATTTGCTTCCACTAATCCCTTTCAGCGCGCCGATAAGCCAAGCAGGCAAAATTTAAATGTTACAGCGTATTAACGCTCTCTCATGGCTTCCTGACTGGCCTTTATTAAAGGCTTCAGCAGATAGGCCAAGACTGTTTTGCGCCCTGTCATGATATCAACTGTGGCCATCATGCCTGGAATGATGGTCAGATTCTGCCCGGCATGGGCAATGTAACCGGACTCGGTACGCAGAGTTACCCGGTAAAAACTTTCTCCCCGGTTGGCTTCATCGGAAAGGGTGTCGGCGCTGATGGTTTCCACATTGCCTTTGATGCTGCCGTAAATTGAGGGGTCAAAAGCGGTTATCTGAATGTTGGCCATCTGCCCGGTCTGGATGAAGGCAATATCTGAAGGCTTTACTTTGGCTTCGATGAGCAGGGTGTCATCCAAAGGCACGATTTCCATAATAGGCTCGCCGGGACGGATAACCCCGCCAATGGTGGTTACCATGATCTGTTTGACCGTCCCCCGCACCGGCGAGCGCACTTCGGTGCGGGTCACCCGGTCTTCCCCCACGGACAGGTTTTCTCTGAGGGAACTGAATTGCATGGTTTTTTTGTTGAATTCGTCAATAATCTCGATTTTATTGACGGCTATGCGCTGATCCAGACGTTTTTGGATTTCCTTGGCCGCGTTTTCCGTGCGGGGTATGGCCAGGGTTATGCCTTCCAGATCTCCCTGCAGGCTTACAATATTCCGCTGCAGGCTTATCCAGTCTATTTGAGGATAAATACCTTTATCCACTAAAGGTTTGGCAATTGAACTTTCCTGCTGGGCCAGGCCCAGGGAAGAAGACACATTGCGCTGTTTGGCCTTCAATTCTTTCAGTTCCTGCTCTTTTTGGCTAAGCTGGCTCTTCAGCACATCCAATTCCAGTTCCAGGGAGGAGCGGCGGGCCATAAAGAGCGCTTCCTGGCCTCTGAGAATATCAGGATACTGGAGCAAATGCTCAGGGAAGGTAATGTGTTCCAGGCCGTCCCGCTCCGCGGCCAGACGGGCCAGTTCCCCTTCCAGGGCCAGGGATTGGGTATAGGCGTCGCGATAACCCGAAGCCGCGCCTTCATTGTTTATGCGCATCAGCAGGTCGCCCTTTTCCACCAAAGAGTTTTCCTTCACCAATATTTCGTCCACAATTCCTCCTTCCAGATTCTGAATGACCTGGGTGCCGGAGGAAGGGATAACCTGGCCCATGGCGCGGATAAATTCATCCAGCTCAAAAAAGGCCGACCAGAAAACAAAGGTCAGGAACATAACCGCCACCCCCACGCTCAACATGATGGCCGAGCGCCGCCCCCGGGCCAGGATGGCCGCCTCTACCGGACTCATGTAATCTATGTCCTCATTGGCGAATTTGTCGGCAAAAGCGGAGAATTCCATATCCGCGCTTACCGGGCTGGGCGGCTTGGCGGCGCTTTTGCCTCCTTTGCCCGGAGGCGGAGAGGCCCCGGCCGGGCGTTCTTTTTTAGGCGGCTCTTTAGGCGGCTCTTTAGGGGCGGCTTTGGCCTCCGGCGGCGGTTCCACTATACTTATGGCGTTCAGAGAAGAAGGGAAAGCCGGGGCTTTCTTCGGTTTGGCCGCTTCCAAGGGAAGAAGATTGGCCGCTTCCAAGGGAAGAAGATTGGAGGCTTCCGGCGGGGGAAGGCTAGCCGCGGGCGTTTCCTGGCGGGTCTTGCCCCCGGATGTTTCTTTGGGGGAAAGAGCTTCTATTGCCATAGCTTATCTGGCCTCATCACTGAAAGTAATCGCGTTGGGGCCCAAGCGGTGCGCCTGGGAGCGGGCTTTGGGGGGCTTGGGCGGATAAAGATGCGGCGGGGACGGACTCTTGACCGGAGGCGGCGGCGCGGGAGCGGCCCCGCCCATGGCCTGACGCAAAATTTGTTCCCTGGGGCCGTCGGCCACGATACGGCCGCGATCCATGACAATTATTCTTTCCACCAGCGCCAGAAGGCTGTAGCGGTGGGTAATGAGCAACATGGTCTTGTTGTCCGAACTCTCCTGCAGTCTTTTGAAAAAAATGGCTTCCGAAGCCACGTCCATGCCGCTGGTGGGTTCGTCCAGAATATATATATCAGGATCAGGCAGCAAGGCTCTGGCGATGGAGACGGACTGACGCTGTCCTCCGGACAGGGCCATGCCCCGCTCGCCTACCGGCATGTCGAAACCGGCTTCATGGTTGCGCACAAATTCGGTCACCCCGGCCAAATAGGCGGCCCGCATGATAAGCTGGTCGTCAGCCTGAGGAAAACCGAAAGTGATATTGTCGCGCACCGAGCCGAAAAACAGGAAGTTGTCTTGCGACACATAGCCGATTTTTCGCCTCAAATCGGCTATGTCCAGTTGCTGAATGTCTATGCCTCCCAATTTTATCTGGCCTTCGCTGGGCAGATACAGACCCATGGCCAACCGGCCCATGGTGGTTTTGCCGGAACCGATCCGGCCCACAATACCCACTTTTTCGCCCGGCTTGACCGCGAACGACACTCCCTGCACCGCCGGATGGGCTGCCCCGGGATAGGAAAACCCCACATTTTCAAAGGCTATATTGTTGTCAATATAGTCCATTTTCAAATATCCCTTGCCCTGGGGCCGCTCTGTGGGCAGAGTCATTATCTGATCCAGGACATTGAGGGCGGTCTTTGATTTTTGCAGCCGGGAGAGCATATTGGCCACAGAACTCAGAGGCGCCATTACCCGGCCCAGAAGGATGCTGGTAGCTATCAAGGCTCCGGTGGTGAGCTGATTATCGTAAATGAGATATACGCCCCAGGCCACGCATACCACCGTGACTATCTGGGTGGCGCTCATGGTAAGGGAAGTGGTGAGGGTAACCAGGGCTTTCCCTTTGGCGGTGGATTCGGCGTTCATGGCCACCACCTCTTCCCAGCGCCGCTGCATCAGCCCTTCGGCCTGATTGGTTTTGATGGTGTCCAGGCCGCTGATGGCTTCCACCAGAAGGGCGTTTTTCTGCATGTTTTCCCTCTGTCCCTGCTCCACATTCGCTTTCATGGGCTTTTGCAGAAAAATCCCGGCCAGGATGACTACCGGCACCGCTATCGCGGGCACAATCACCAGAGGCCCGGAAATAAAATAAACCACCATGAGAAAGACCGCCAGGAAGGGGATGTCAACCAGGGCCAGGAGGGTGGTGGAGCCGAAAAAATCGCGAAGCTGCTCAAATTCCCTGATATTATTGGCTAAACCTCCGGTAGAGGGAGGTAAATTGTCCATCCGCAGGCTCATGAGCTGCTGCATTATGCGGCTGGCTATAATAGTGTCGGCGTTGCGCCCGGCCATATCCACAAAATAACTGCGCAGATTTTTAAGCAGAAAGTCAAATAAAAAGGCTATAATCACTCCGGAAAACATGACCCACAAAGTGGGAATGGCATTATTGGGCACCACCCGGTCATATACATTCATGGTAAACAGGGGGCTGGCCAAGGCCAGCATGTTGACCACTACGCTGGCCAGAATCACATGCATGTAAATGGGCCGGAAATGCCACAGGGTATTCCAGAACCAGGAGCGGGCGCTGAAGCGCTCATGAAAGAAGGCCCGCTGATCCAGCTTGGGTTCCAGCTGCAGGAAAATAGCCTGACCGATATATTCCTTACTGAGTTCATCCGCCCGCATCGGCTGGGGTTCTTGCCCCAATTCCGGAAAGATGACCTGAGCCTGTTCGTTTTCAAGTTTGGTCAGTATGCAGGCATTGTTATTTTTCAGCAGCAAAATTACCGGCATAACCAGGCTGGAAATATCTTTTAGCCGGCTCCGGCTGACCACCTTGGCCCTGGCCCCGGCCCGGTGGGCGGCGCGCAGCACTCCCATGGGAGTGAAGGCTTTATCTCCCTGGGGCAGATTACTCATCAGGGAGGCCACGGAGCGAGGCTGGCCCATAAGACCCATAAGCATGGAAAGACAGGTCAGCAGAGGCGGCGTATAGTCAACCATGCCAGGGGGAACGGCGGCAACATCCTCTTTCATACCGGGATTAGGAGCATTGGCCATAACTGCGATAAAACTCCTCGGTTTCGCTGTAACTTAACTACTGTATCATATCATTTTTTTCAGCCGTCTCCAAGCCGGGAAAAATTCGCCTCTCTCTGGCCCGCCCCTGTCCCGGCAGGCCGGATTATAAAGCAGGCCGGATTATGAAGCGAAAGCCGGCCTTTTCCGGGTATTTGGAGAAATCACGGAAGGGGCGCTCAGAACAGGCCTTTAACCTGGCCGGTGTCCGTATCCACATCAATCCGGCGGAAAGCGGGGTCGGAAGCGGTGCCGGGCATGAGGGAAATATTGCCCGCCACCGGCACGATCAAGCCGGCTCCGCCGAAAACAAGCACATCCCTCACTTTAAGGGGCCAGCCGGTGGGCGCGCCTTTCACATCGGGATTGTCGGTTACGGACAGATGGGTCTTAACCATGCAGGCGGATAAACGCGACAGATTGTCATCCTGTTCGATATCTTTGATTTTTTCTCTGGCCTGGTCGCTGTACTCCACCGTGCCCGCTCCGTAGACCTGACGGGCAATCATCTCAATGCGGGCGCTTAAGGGAGCGTTCAGATCATAGAGGTATTTAAAATCGCTCTTTTCCCGGCAGGCCTCAATTACCGCCTGAGCCAGTTCCTCGGCCCCGGCGCCGCCCCGGGCCCAGTGGCCGGACAGGGCCGCCCTAGCGCCCGCCGCCTCAGCCAGACGGCGCACCAGTTTGATTTCCCTTTTGCTGTCCCCGGCAAAGGCGTTGATGCATACCACCGGATTGACGCCCGAGGTCCGCACCGTATTAATATGGCGCAGCAGATTGGCGCAACCGGCCTCCACCCAGGGCAGATTTTCTTTGCCGTATTCCGGCGGCAGAGGCCGGCCGGGCCGGGGCAGGGGAGCGCCGCCGTGGCATTTCAAAGCGCGCACGGTGGTTACAATGACCGCGCAGTGAGGTTTAAGGCCGCTGAAACGGCATTTCAGATTCCAGAATTTTTCAAACCCTATATCCGCGCCAAAGCCTGACTCGGTGACATGATAGTCGCTTAAGGCAAGGCCCAGTTTGTCGGCAATAATGGAACTCTGACCAATGGCGATATTGGCGAAAGGCCCGGCATGCACCAAAACCGGCTGGCCTTCCATGGTCTGCATGAGATTGGGCTTGATGGCTTCCACCATCCAGGCGGTCATGGCCCCGGCCACTTCCAGATCTTCGGTGGTGACAGCCTTTCCCCCGCGGCGTTCGTATCCCACAATGATTCTGCCCATGCGGGCGCGTAAGTCGCGCAAGTCGCCGGCTACCGCCAGAATGGCCATTATTTCCGAACTTACGGCAATATCAAACCGGCTTTCCATGGCAAAACCGTTGAGGCGGTTATCGCCCAGGCCGATGACAATTTTACGCAGGGCCTGAGCGCAAAAATCCATTACCCATCCCAGTTGAATCCGCCTGGGATCCAGATCCAGGCGTTTTAAGCGCCGCTGGGCCAGTTGGGCGTCGTCATAATTGAATTCGTGCTGCATGCGGGCGGTCAGGGCGGTCATGGCCAGATTGTGAGCGTTCATGATGGCGTTGATATCGCCGGTCAGGCCCAGGCTGAAAGGGGTCAGAGGCAGGCACTGGGCCCAGCCGCCGCCCGCCGCCGAGCCTTTAATATTCATGGTGGGGCCGCCGGAAGGCTGGCGGATGGCCGCGCTGGCCCTTTTACCCAGATAACCCAATCCCTGCACCAAGCCGATAGTGGAAGTGGATTTGCCCTCGCCCAGAGGAGTGGGGGTAATGGCGGTAACGTCAATATATTTTCCCTGCCCTCTTTTACCCAGACGCTTCAGCACTGCCTGATAGTCGACTTTGGCTACATAATGGCCGTAGGGCAGGAGTTCCCGGCCGTCAAGGCCCCATTCCTCAGCCACCTGGGCGATAGGCTTCATATATTTTTCCGCGGCCAGGGCAATTATATAATCAGGATTTTTTCCCGGCGCCGGCAATTTGACCATATTGCTTCACTCCTTCCCGGCTTTTTGGCTCTGCCGGCCCCAGCCTGGATTTTTCAGGTTATTGGGTGGGCGAAGAGAGACTGAAACTCCCCCGGGTTTGCGCCCCCGGGATTTTAAGTCCTGACCTTCCGCGCCATAACCAAATGTTTTTACATAAATTAATTTTTAACTGCCATATTTTTGCCATACCCGGCAGTAAAAGAAATTAAATCATGAAAAGAGTGATTACGCAATGCGTCATTTTGGGTCTTCCGTATAAAACTCCCTTAAGGCGGCGTTCAGTTAAAATTTTCCAGGCGTTTTCCTGTGTTGATGTAGACTTGGTTTTTTACAGCAGATTCATCGCCAGGAACGACTCCCAGTGATTCAGTTCTATTTGCCGGGTCATTGGCGTTTACCAAATTGGTCCCCGCGTTTTCCGGCAAATCCATGTTCCATTCTACGCACGGATCATAGAAGTCCGATATATGCGGAGCCTGGAACAGCATATTGCCGTCCCCGTCCAATACCGGCTCGCCTTTATCCATAGGTTTATCCATAGATTTATTCATAGGCTTACCCCGGTACTTGCTTATCCCGCCCCGGTCATTGTAAAGGCTGTTGATAACAGCCTTGTCGCTGAGTTTTTTTATCTGGGCTGCGTCCTGTTTCTCTATCCGTTGACTGTCCCCTCGGTTGTCTGTAACCTCCATGCTTCCATCGGCCAGCCTTTCCACCGTTACCTCCAGACTGTCCCCATTGGCGAAATCGACAGTGTAAGCTTTCTTCCGGTTCTGCGGCGGGGATTGACTCTCTCTTTTCTGGCTGACCCCTCGGACAATATCCAGAGCCTTCATTTGCCCCCTGCTTCGTATCTCCTGAGTACGGGCGAACGCGCCCAAAGTCCGGGCAAAGCCTTCCGCCTCGCCCTGGCTTCTGCCGGCGGCGATGGCCTCATCCCTGACCCTGGCTAACTCTGGTTCAAGCTCCCCGTCTATTCTTTTTTCTTCCTCGGAAACAACTCTGGCATCCTCTGCCCTGGCTGAGGC